>NZ_JBVIDV010000004.1:170783-338108 GCF_055572195.1 Streptomyces sp. NPDC030809 | reverse complement strand
CCCCTTCCCCCCCCCTCCCCCCCGCAACGCGGGGTAGGAAAGGGGGGGGGGGGGGGGGGGGGGGGGGACCCCCCCCCCCCCCCCGCCAGGTGCGCAGAGCCACGGGGTACGGGGGGAACCCCGGCTCATGCGCGGCCGATGACCAGTCGGCTCACTCAGTACTGCGCCACACGCTCGAAAAGTGTTACAGCCCTGCGCGCACGTGCGGTGAACCGTTTCGCCGCGGCATCCGTGCAGGGTCCGGAAACGGGTCGCGGGCCGTCCGGCGGACGGCCCGCGAGCGGGTGGACGACGTACGCGGCCGGCCCCGGACCCGGCCCCGGACCCGGCCCCGGACGGGCGCCGACGGCCTTCGAGACCGACCCCGGACCGGCCCCGGCGCGCGTGTACCGGTGCGCGCACCAGGTGCGTGCACCAGGCGGGTGCTGAGGTGCGGTCAGGCCGCCGGGCGGCCGAAGCCCAGGGTGGGCAGCACGACGCCGTGGTCGCCGGGGGTGGTGCCGCCCGGCGGAGTGGCGGTCCCGCCGCCGGGCCTCTCCCCGCCGTCGCTGCCGCCGGCCGAGCCGCCGCCGGAGCCGTTCGACCCGCCGGAGCCGCCGGAGCCGCCCGCGCCGCCGCCGGTGCTGCTCTTGCCGATCAGCCCGTCGCAGTACTTCTCGATCTTCGAGCCCTTGGCCGCGCGCTCCAGCTTGAGCCGGTGCTGGGCTTCGAGCTTGCCCGCGCGCAGGTTGCGGCAGAAGGCGGCGAGCTGTGCCGGGGTCTCGGTGGCGCCGGTCCCGCCGCCCTCGCCGCCCCCGGCCGTCTCGCGGGGGTCGTCGGGGGTCTTCCCCCCGTCCGGGCTCGGCCCGGTGCCCTCGGTGCCGGCCGCCGAGGCGGAGGCCGAGGCCGACGGGTCGTCCTCGACGCGCAGCCGCCGGGGCTGGTCCTCGGAGATGGGGGCCCCGCTGCTGCCGGCACCGGTGGGCTGCGGGCTGGGGCCGGTGGTCACCGACACGGACGGGGCCGGGCCCGCGACGCTGCGCGGATCCGGGATGAGCCCGCTGGTGGCCGCCGCGGCCACCCCGCCGATGGTGAGCGCGGCCACGGCGGCCGCGAGTCCGAGCCGCACGGGACGCCGGACCCGGCCGCGCAGCGGCACGACGACGGCCGGCTCGGGCACGCCCAGCCGGACGGTCAGCAGGTCTTCCTCGGCAGGGTGCGGCGCCCGACCGGACGCCCCGGCGTGCGCGGCGCGGAAGGCGGCGAGGGCCGCGGCCTCGCCGGGCAGCTCGCCGGAACCGGCGGCCGGGCGGGCGGGCACGAGGGAGCCGAGCGCGTCCGCGAGGCGCACGGCCTCGCCGCGCATCCGCTCTGCGCGCACGGGGTCGGGACCTTCGGAGCCCGGCCGGTGAATGTCCTGCGCATGACGACCTTCGCCGGGCGCAACCGGGTCGACGGGTTCACCGCGCAGCAGTTTTTCCGCTGCGGCTCCGTCAAGCCACTCGTAGCGATCGTCGGCCATCACATGTCCTTCTGCGTACGCCAACGCGATTGCGTCACACCCGTGCGCTGCACGCGACCGTCGCGGTGTGCGCGTGGCGCCGGTACGGCGTCCAGGTCCCGGCTGTCTCCCTGGTCTCCGCAACCCCGGGGATCACCGAGGGCGCCAGGGCCTTCCGCATTATCCCCGAACTCGCTGCCGAGCATTTCGGCGAGCCGCTTGAGTCCGCGGTGCGCGGCCGTGCGGACGGCTCCGGGCCGCTTGCCGAGGGTCTCGGCCGCGCTCTTCGCGTCGAGGCCGACGACCACGCGCAGCACGACGGCTTCGGCCTGGTCCTGGGGCAGTCGGGCGATGAGCGCCATGGTGCGGCCGGTGGCGAGGGCCTCCATGGCCTCGCCGGCCGTGTCGGAGTCCGCCGGGCGGCCTGTGAGTTCCGTCTCGTCGCCCCCGACGGCCGGCCTGCGGCCGCGCATGCGGACGTGGTCGAGCGCCCGGTTGCGGGCGATCCGGGCGGCCCAGCCGCGGAAGCGGTCGGCGTCGCCGCTGAACGAGTCGAGGTCGCGGGCGATCTGCAGCCAGGCCTCGGACGTGACGTCCTCGGCCTCGGTGTCGCCCACGAGCGTGCGTACGTATCCGAGCAGGCGCGGGTGCACCGAGCGGTACACAGTTCTGAAGGCGCTCTCGTCGCCGCCCTGCGCCGCGAGCACCGCGGCGGTCAGCTCCGCGTCGTCCCCCAGCAAAGTCCCCAACCCGTTCACTGTCCTGTACGTCCTGCGCAAATCAGCACGTTACGACTTTCAAGCACCTCTCGTCCACGAGTTGTACAACCAGCAACCATTCGTACGCGAAGCGGGGTGTGACAGAAAACGCACCCGCGGCGCTGACACATATACGGGCTTGTCGCACGAGCCCGTAACGGACGACGGCCGGGGCCTCTCCTGTGGGGGGTGGCGGCCTCGGCTGTCGCTCCGGACCCCTCTATGGGACGTTCAGCAGGTTCACACCCTGCTCCCCCTCCTCGTAAGAGTGAAATCCGCGTATCCGTACGACGGCACCGGCCGGCCCTCGATAGCGTTGCGGAAACCCCTGTCGTGCCCCGCCCCGAGGAGCCCCCTGCTGTCCAGCCACCTCCCGGCCCAGCTCCGCGGCAGCTCCGGGCTGGCCCGTTTCAACGCCGCTGCCGCCGAGGCACTCCAGGAGGCCCTGCTGCACTGCTGCGGCAGCCGCTACTGGGCGCACCGGGTGGCCGCCCACCGACCGTACCCGGATCTGGAGGCGCTGCTCGCCGCCGCCGACGAGGCGGGCTACGACCTCTCCCCCGCCGACCTCGCCGAGGCGCTGGCCGACGAGTCCTCGGCCGAGCTGCACCACGGCGCGCCGTACGCCGCCCACCTGGCGCTCGGCGCGGCCCATGCGGAGTACGAGCGGAAGTTCGGGCACCCCTTCGTCATCTGCCTCGACGAGTTCCCCGTCGAGGAGCATCCCGCCCAGGTGCTGGCCGGAATCCGGCGCCGGATGGCGTACGACCGGGAAGAGGAGCGCGCGGTGGCCGCCGACGAACTGCGGCGGCTGGCGCGCGGGCGGCTCCTCGCACTCGTCGACGGAGTGGGCGCGGAACACCTGGATTGGGCCGATTTCCACCTTGCCGATAGCCCGTCCGTGCCTGTTTGATCACACCGGCTGACCCCGCGCGAAGGAACCGACAAGTCGTCGCTACGATGTCGGGGGCCGGTGGACCGTACCCGGCCGGGCCCGACCGACAACGAAGCCGGCGGCCCTCGCCTCGCTTCCGGAGGGTTTTCCGTGCCGGCTGGAACGCTGTACCGCGGCCGGGAAGGAATGTGGAGTTGGGTGGCTCACCGAGTCACCGGCGTCCTCATTTTCTTCTTCCTGTTCGTACACGTCCTCGACACCGCTCTCGTCCGCGTCTCCCCCGAGGCGTACGACGACGTCGTGGCTACCTACAAGACTCCGATCGTCGCGCTGCTGGAGTACGGCCTCGTGGCCGCCATCCTCTTCCACGCGCTCAACGGTCTTCGCGTCATCGCCGTGGACTTCTGGTCCAAGGGCCCCCGCTACCAGAAGCAGATGCTCTGGACCGTCGTGGGCGTCTGGGTCGTGCTGATGGCCGGGGCCCTGTACCCCGTGCTCGGCCACGCAGCTTCTGAACTGTTCGGGAAGTGACGCGCATGTCGACTGACACCTCTTCTTCGATCGGCGACGTCGAGGGCGTGAGCCTGTACGACGTCGACCACCCGGCCCCGTACATCGAGGCCCCGCGCAAGCGCACCTCGAAGACGCCCCGCGCCACGCGCGGCAACTTCGAGATGGCCGCCTGGCTGTTCATGCGCCTCTCGGGCATCGTCCTGGTCGTGCTGGTCATCGGCCACCTGGTCATCCAGCTCGTGCTGGACGGCGGCGTCAGCAAGATCGGCTTCGCCTTCGTGGCCGGCCGCTGGGCCTCCCCGTTCTGGCAGGTCTGGGACCTGCTGATGCTGTGGCTCGCGATGCTGCACGGCGCCAACGGCCTGCGCACCGTCATCAACGACTACGCGGAGCGCGCCAACACGCGGCTGTGGCTGAAGGGCCTGCTCTACACCGCCACGGTGTTCACCATCCTTCTGGGCACGCTGGTGATCTTCACCTTCGACCCGAACATCCGCTAGGCACGGGCTGAGGCAACCGACTATGAAGATCCACAAGTACGACACCGTCATCGTCGGCGCCGGTGGCGCCGGCATGCGCGCCGCCATCGAGGCGACGAAGCGCAGCCGCACCGCCGTGCTGACCAAGCTGTACCCGACCCGCTCCCACACGGGCGCCGCGCAGGGCGGCATGGCCGCCGCGCTGGCGAACGTGGAAGAGGACAACTGGGAGTGGCACACCTTCGACACGGTCAAGGGCGGTGACTACCTGGTCGACCAGGACGCCGCCGAGATCCTGGCGAAGGAGGCCATCGACGCCGTCCTCGACCTGGAGAAGATGGGTCTGCCGTTCAACCGCACCCCGGACGGCACCATCGACCAGCGCCGCTTCGGCGGCCACTCGCGCGCCCACGGCGAGGCCCCGGTCCGCCGGTCCTGCTACGCCGCGGACCGCACCGGTCACATGATCCTCCAGACGCTGTACCAGAACTGCGTCAAGGAGGGCGTGGAGTTCTTCAACGAGTTCTACGTCCTGGACCAGCTCATCACCGAGGTCGACGGGGTCAAGCACTCCGCGGGCGTCGTGGCGTACGAGCTGGCCACCGGCGAGATCCACGTCTTCCAGGCGAAGTCCGTGATCTACGCCTCCGGCGGCACCGGCAAGTTCTTCAAGGTGACCTCCAACGCGCACACCCTCACGGGTGACGGCCAGGCGGCCTGCTACCGCCGCGGCCTGCCGCTGGAGGACATGGAGTTCTTCCAGTTCCACCCGACGGGCATCTGGCGCATGGGCATCCTTCTGACGGAGGGCGCCCGCGGTGAGGGCGGCATCCTCCGCAACAAGGACGGCGAGCGCTTCATGGAGAAGTACGCGCCGGTCATGAAGGACCTCGCGTCCCGTGACGTCGTCTCCCGCTCCATCTACACGGAGATCCGCGAAGGCCGCGGCTGCGGCCCGGCCGGGGACCACGTGTACCTGGACCTGACGCACCTCCCGCCGGAGCAGCTCGACGCCAAGCTCCCGGACATCACGGAGTTCGCGCGCACCTACCTCGGCATCGAGCCCTACACGGACCCGATCCCGATCCAGCCCACCGCGCACTACGCCATGGGCGGCATCCCGACCAACGTCGAGGGTGAGGTCCTGTCGGACAACACCACCGTCGTCCCGGGCCTGTACGCGGCCGGCGAGGTCGCGTGCGTCTCCGTGCACGGCGCCAACCGCCTCGGCACCAACTCGCTGCTGGACATCAACGTCTTCGGCAAGCGCTCGGGCATCGCGGCGGCGCGCTACGCGGCCGAGAACGACTTCGTCGAGCTGCCGGAGGACCCGGCCGCCTTCGTCGTCGAGCAGGTCGAGCGGCTGCGCAACTCCACCGGCAGCGAGCGGGTCGCGGACCTGCGCCTGGAGCTGCAGGAGACGATGGACGCCAACGTGATGGTGTTCCGCACCGAGCAGACGATCAAGACCGCGGTCGAGAAGATCGCGGAGCTGCGCGCGCGGTACAAGAACGTCGCGATCCAGGACAAGGGCAAGCGGTTCAACACCGACCTGCTGGAAGCCATCGAGCTGGGCAACCTGCTCGACCTGGCCGAGGTCATGGCCGTGTCCGCCCTGGCGCGCAAGGAGTCCCGCGGCGGTCACTACCGCGAGGACTACCCGAACCGCGACGACGTCAACTTCATGCGCCACACCATGGCGTACCGCGAGGTCGGCGACGACGGCACGGACTCCGTGCGGCTCGACTACAAGCCCGTCGTCCAGACCCGCTACCAGCCGATGGAGCGTAAGTACTGATGGCTACCCCGACCCTCGACAAGGTGGAGTCCGAGGCCACGGCCTCGCACAACATCACGGTCACCTTCCGGATCCGCCGCTTCAACCCCGAGGTCTCGGACCAGGCGGAGTGGCAGGACTTCCAGATCGAGATCGACCCGAAGGAGCGCGTGCTCGACGGTCTCCACAAGATCAAGTGGGACCTCGACGGCACGCTGACCTTCCGCCGGTCGTGCGCGCACGGCATCTGCGGCTCCGACGCGATGCGGATCAACGGCAAGAACAGGCTCGCCTGCAAGACGCTGATCAAGGACATCAACCCGGAGAAGCCCATCACCATCGAGGCCATCAAGGGCCTGACGGTGATGAAGGACCTCGTGGTCGACATGGAGCCCTTCTTCCAGGCGTACCGCGACGTCATGCCGTTCCTGGTCACCAAGGGCAACGAGCCGACGCGCGAGCGCCTGCAGTCCGCCGAGGACCGCGAGCGCTTCGACGACACCACCAAGTGCATCCTGTGCGCCGCGTGCACGTCCTCGTGCCCGGTGTTCTGGAACGACGGCCAGTACTTCGGCCCGGCGGCGATCGTCAACGCGCACCGCTTCATCTTCGACTCGCGTGACGAGGCGGGCGAGCAGCGCCTGGAGATCCTGAACGACAAGGACGGCGTGTGGCGCTGCCGCACCACGTTCAACTGCACCGACGCGTGCCCGCGTGGCATCGAGGTCACGAAGGCGATCCAGGAAGTCAAGCGTGCGCTGATCACGCGCCGCTTCTGACCCTCCCGGTCCGCCTCGACGCGAAGGCCCCGCTCCCGGCTGCTGCCGGGGGCGGGGCCTTTGCCGTGGGGGCGTGGGGCCCGGGGCCCGGGGGCCCGGGGCCCGGGGGCCCGGGGACGGGGGATGGGGTCGGAGGCGGGAGTCGGCGATGGGGGGCGGGGATCGGGACTCGGGGTTGTTCGCACGGTCGCCCTAGGTGGGGGATCAGGGTGGGGTCGGGGGTGTCCCCGATGGGGAGGGGATCTTGGGGCGGGCAGGATCGTGCCATGACGAACTCCACTGCCCACAAGGCCCGTTGGACCACCCTCGCCGCCTCGGGGGCGGCGCTCGTTGCGCTGGCCGCGGGTGCCGTGCCGGCCGCGGCGGCCGCGCCCGGCGGTCCTGCGGTGACCGGGACCGTGACGGCCGCCGCGCGGCCGTCGATAGACCGGGACGCGCTGCGGGCCTCGCTGGCCGGGCTTCCCGACGAGGTGATCGCGGGGGCGATGGCCCGGGTGGGCGGGCGGGAGGGCCGCTGGCGGGGTACCGCGGGGCCGCTGTCCGCGGATCCGCAGGCCTCCTTCCGTATCGGCAGCATCACCAAGCTGTTCACCTCGACGGTGGTGCTCCAGCTGGTCGCCGAGGGGAAGGTGAGCCTGGACACCCCGGTTCAGGAGGTGCTGCCCGGCACCTTCCCGGCGCACTGGGCGCCGATCACCATCGAGCAGCTCCTCAGCCACACCAGCGGACTGCCGTTCCCCCGCTGCCTGGAGCGCAACCGGCCCTACACGGCCGAGGAACTGGTGCGGAACGTGGCGGAGTGCGGGGTGGACCCGGCTCCGAGGGAGCAGATCGTCCAGGTCTACAACGGCGTGAACTACTTCGTGCTCGGCCTGGCCGTCGAGAAGATCACCGGGCGGCCGTTCGCCGGGGAGGTGCAGCGGCGGATCGCCCGCCCGCTCGGCCTGCGGCACACCTACGTGCCGGCGGCCGGGGACACCTCCATACCGGCGCCTTCGCTGGCCGCGCCGACCCCGGTGGACCCGTGGGCCTGGGCCGAGGGCGGCATGATCTCCACCGCTCCCGAGCTGGAGCGCTTCCTGTCCGCCCTGCTGCGCGGCCGGCTCCTGCCGCCCGCCCAGCAGCGGGTCCTCTTCGAGATGCCCGCACACGCGGAGCGCGGGTTCAGCCGGGCCGGGGTGCAGCGGTTCCGGCTGACCGACGGCTCCGAGGTCTGGGGCAAGACCGGCTCCTACGGGCAGTACGTCAGCGGCCTGTTCGCCCCCCGCGAGGCCGGTCGGGTGCTGGTCTACTCGCTCATACCCACCGGGTTCACGCCCGCGCCGAAGCCGGGCGAGCCGCGGCCCGCCTTCCCCGAGGAGCCGTACCTCAGGAAGATCGCCAAGGCCGCCTTCGGCGCGGAGCCCGCTCCGGCGCCTTCCTCCTCGGGTCTCGACTGAACGCGTTCAAGTGTGGGGTTGAACGCGTTCAAATCAAGGCCTACAGTGAAGCACGTCAGCCTTTTGAACGTGTTCAAGGAGGCGGGGGGCATGGACCTCACCGTGGTCGCGTACGTCATCTACCTGCTCATCAGCGTCGGGCTCACCATCTGGGTGGCGCGTACGCTCAGCCGGAACGGGCGGATCTTCATCTCGGACGTCCTGCAGGGCAACGAAAAGCTCGCGGACGCCGTCAACCACCTGCTGGTGGTCGGCTTCTACCTGGTCAACCTCGGGTTCGTGACGCTGTACCTGCGAGCCGCGGAGACCGTACGCGAGGCCCGCGGGCTCTTCGAGGCCCTGTCGGTGAAGCTCGGCGTGGTGCTGCTGGTACTCGGGTTCATGCACCTGGCGAACGTCTACGTCCTGAACAAGATCCGCCGCCGCGGGGTCATGGAGCGCGACAACACCCCGCCCGTCGGCCCGCAGGGGTGGACCACTCCGGCCGGAGCCTGACCGTGCAGCCCGTCCGGCGGCTGACCGTCCTCTACGACGCCCACTGCCCGCTCTGCGTGCACATCCGGGCGTGGCTGCTGGGCCAGCGGTGGCTCGTACCGCTGTCGCTGGTCCCGGCCGGGTCCTTCGAGGCGCGCCGGCGCTACCCGGCGCTCGACCACGAGGCCACCCTGCGCGAGATCACCGTCATCGGCGACCGCGGGCAGGTGTACACCGGCACCGACGCCTTCATCGTCTGCCTGTGGGCACTGGCCGAGCACCGGCCCAAGGCCCACTGGCTGGCCACCCCGGCCGGCCGGCCCTTCGCCCGGGCCGCCATGCTCGCGGCGTCGAAGTACCGCGAGGCCACCCGCTCCGGACCGGAGTGCACCGACGGTGCGTGTCCGGCGCCCGGCCTGCCCGGATAGGCTCGGACACCGTGACAGACACGAAGTCCCCGGATCCGCAGGCCACCGACACCACGGCGGCCGACGCCAAGGCGGCCAAGAGCGAGCAGACCCGCACCCTCATCCTCGAAACCGCGCTGCGCCTGTTCCAGGAGCGCGGCTTCGACAAGACGACGATGCGGGCCATCGCCAAGGAGGCCGGGGTCTCCGTGGGCAACGCCTACTACTACTTCGAGTCGAAGGAACACCTGGTCCAGGGGTTCTACGACCGGATCGGCGCCGAGCACCAGCGGGCCGTGCGGCCGATCCTGGACACGGAGACGGACCTCCAGACCCGGCTGGCCGGGGTGCTGACCGCCTGGCTGGACATCGCGGCCCCGTACCACGAGTTCGCCGCCCAGTTCTTCAAGAACGCGGCGGACCCGGAGAGCCCGCTGAGCCCGTTCTCGGCAGAGTCCGAGCCGGCCCGCAACCAGGCGATCGCCATGCACCGCGAGGTGCTCGCCGGGGCCAAGACCAAGGTGCCCGCCGAACTCGCGGACATCCTCCCCGAGCTGATGTGGCTGTCCCAGATGGGCCTGGTGCTCTACTGGGTCTTCGACCGGTCCGAGAACAGCGAGAAGACCCGCAAGATGGCGGTCAAGGGGGCCTCGCTCACCACCCGCGGGATCGTCCTGGCCCGGTTCCGGGTCCTGCGCCCGCTGGTGCGCGAGCTGCACGAGCTGTTCGACGACTTCCTCCCCGGCATGGCCCAGACGGCCGCCGGCACCAAGGCCGCCAAGACCGCCAAGCCGACCGGGGCCGCGAAGGCCGCCAAGACGGCGAAGACCGCCAAGAAGGCGGCCGCCGCGAAGGAGTCGGCCGAGCCCTCCGCCGAGGACTGAGCCCCGGCCGGGCCGGCGGCCTCCGAGCCGGCGGCCCGCCAGGGCCTCCGCCCTACAGCCAGTTCAGCTCCCACAGGCGCCAGACGCCCGTACCGTCGGAGAGGTACTGGACCCCGGTGACCGCCTCCCGGCTGACCACGAAGTCCTTCTTCTGCCAGATCGGCAGCATGGGGGCCTTCTCGGCCACCAGCCGCTGGAGCTCGCGGAAGTCGCCCACCGCCATGGACCGGTCGCTGAAGCCCTGGGTCCGGGTGATCAGCCGGTCGATCTCCTTGTCCTTGAAGCCGTTGTTCATGGAGGAGTCGGCGCCGACCAGCGGGGCGGTGAAGTTGTCGGGGTCCGGGAAGTCCGCGATCCAGCCGATCGTGTAGGCGTCGAACCGCCCGGCCGCATAGGCCTTCTGGAACTCCGGCCACTCGTCGACCGCCTCCGTCGCGACCTTGAACAGCCCGGTCGCCTCCAGCTGCTTCTTGATCTCGGCGGCCTCGGCGACGTTGGCCCCGCGTACGTTGAAGCCGAGCTTGAACGAGACCGGGGTGCTCACCCCGGCCTCCCGGAGCAGCTTCTCGGCCTTCTCCGCGTCCGGCTCCGGGTACATGTCGAAGAACGGCGTGCTGTGGCCGCCGACGCCCTGCGGGATCAGGGAGTACAGGGGGGTGACGGTCCCCTGGTAGGTGCCCGCGGAGATCCTGGCCCGGTCGAGCACGGCGGCCACGGCCTGCCGGACGGCCCGGTCGGCCATCGGCGAACCGGGGCGCACGTTGAAGACCATGTTGCGGGTCTCGGAGCCGCCGGCCTGCTCGTAGCGGGTGTCCGGCATGCCGGGCCGCAGGGCGGCGAGCACCTGCGGGGGCAGGTCGCGGTGGGCCACGTCGATGTCGTGGCCCTTCCAGGCCGCGTCGAGCTGCTCGGAGTTCTTGAAGTACCGGATCGACACCGGCACGTGCGGGGCCCTCGCGTGCCCCTTGTAGTCCCCGTTGGGCACGAGCCGGGCCTCGGTGCCCTTGGTGAAGGACTTCAGCACGTACGGGCCGGAGCCGTCCGCCCGGTCCCCCTCGCGCAGCCGGTCGGCCGGGTACTTGCTCCGGTCCACGATGGAGGCGGCACCCGTGGCGATCTTGTACGGGAAGGTCGCGTCGCGGGCGCTCAGGGTGAAGGTGACCGTGCTGCCCGACACGGACACCGACTTCAGGGTGTTGAAGAGCGGGGCCGGGCCCTGGTCCGAATTGATCGCCTTGATCCGGTCGAAGGAGTACTTGACGTCCTCGGCGGTCAGTTTCCCGCCGCCGGAGAAGGTCAGGTCCTCGCGGACCTCGCACTGGTACGCCGTCAGCTTCGTGTCGGTGAACTTGCACGAGCTCGCCGCGTCGGGGACGGGAGCGGCCGCCCCGGGCTTGATCGTCATCAGCGACTGGTAGACGTTGCTGTACAGGGCCCAGGAGCCCGCGTCGTAGGCGCCCGCCGGGTCGAGCGAGGAGGCGACGTCGGTCGTCCCCACTCTGACCGCGTCCGCGGACCCGCCTGCCGAAGGCAGCAACTGCCAGGCCCCGACGCCCGCCACGACCAGGACAAAACCGGCCGCAATGGCACGGGTGCGAACAGACCGCATACCGCTACTACTCCTCTGAGCCCCACCCCGCGCGCACCGGTCGGTGGATCACACTCCGCGGCACGCCCATGACTACGTTGATCACTCAACCACGGAACTTTCACGAGTGAAAGGGCGATTTGTTATAGGAGTCGGCGATCAACTGTGGTAAGAGGCCAGTTCGACCACGGTGATGTCGGAGGGCGCCCCGACCCGCACCGGCGGACCCCAGGCGCCGGCCCCGCGGGACACGTAGAGCTGGGTGTCCCCGTACCGCTCCAGGCCGGCCACGGTCGGGTTCGCCAGGTCGGCGAGGTAGTTGCCGGGCCAGAGCTGGCCGCCGTGGGTGTGGCCGGAGAGCTGGAGGTCCACCCCGTGGGCCACCGCGTCGTGGATCACGACCGGCTGGTGGGCGAGGAGCACGGCGGTCCGGGCACGGTCCCGGTCGCCGAGCGCCCGGCCGAAGTCCGGACCCTCGCCCTCGCGTTCCCCGGCCACGTCGTTGACCCCGGCCAGGTCGAAGGCGGGCAGTTCCACGCGGGCGTTCTCCAGGGGGTGCAGGCCCAGTTCGCGGACGTGGTCCACCCACTGGCGGGCGCCGGAGAAGTACTCGTGGTTCCCGGTCACGAAGAAGCTGCCGTGCCGGGCGCGGAGCCGGGCCAGGGGCTCGGCGGCCGGCCCCAGGTCGGGGACGCTGCCGTCCACCAGGTCGCCGACGATCGCGATCAGGTCGGGCTGGGTGGAGTTGACGGTACGGACGATCCGCTCGGTGTGCGCACGCCCGAGGACCGGACCGAGGTGGACGTCGCTGACGACGGCGATGCGGAATCCGTGGGCACGGCGGGGGAGCTTGGCCAGGGGGACGGTGACGCGCTTGACCTTCGGGCCGCGCAGGACGCCGTACGTGCCGGTGGCGACGGTGGTGCCGGCGGCGGCGACCGCGCCTGCGGCGAGCGTACGGGCGACGAAGACGCGGCGGGTCTGAGCCGGGCCGACTTCGGGGGCTCCGCCCCCGGACCCCCGCGCCTCGATCGCCGGCGGGGCTTGATGGTGCCCCCCGTCGGCGGCTGCCTGCCCGGTGTCCGGGGCTTGCATGCGCTCCTCTTCCGGAGTCGCCTTGCGCCGCAGCCACAGTGCCCGTACCGGTTCCGCCACCAGCAGGGCCAGGGTCAGGTAGAGGAGGAGGGCCAGCCACATGTAGCCGGGCCAGGCGAGGGCCTGCTGGAGCGGGAAGGGGGCGCCCGCCCGGCCTGCGGTCAGGGCGGCCACGGAGAGCAGGGGCAGCAGCGTCAGCGCGATGGTGCCCGCGCGGCGGGCGGGGCCGCCGGGGGCCGTCGTGTCGCGGACCAGCCGGATCCACAGCCAGCGGTGGACCAGGGCCAGCAGGGCGAGGACCGCGAGGGCGATCAGCGCGAAGACGAGAACGGTCATGCGGCGCCGACGCCGGAACCGGAACCGGAATCCGAACCGGAGGCGGATCCGGCGCCCGGGCCGCGTGATTCTCGCCGCAGCGCGCGGACCCCCCGGAACCCGATCAGCCCCACGGCCGTCCCCAGGAGAAAGGACGTGACGGCCAGGGTCAGGTGCACCCAGAAGTAGGCCGTCGGGTCCCCCGCGTCGTCGAAGGCAAGCCCGCTGCCGTCCTTCCACAGATTCCGGACGAAAGACACCCAGATGAACCAGCTCCAGACTCCGAACGCGAGCAGGAACCAGGAGGCGGCGCGGCTGAGTTTCATGCCCTCAGTATCGGATCCGTCCCCAGGACGGACGCGTCGGGGTGGGCTGTCCCGGCGGC
Organism: Streptomyces sp. NPDC030809; assembly: GCF_055572195.1. Classification (NCBI taxonomy): domain Bacteria; kingdom Bacillati; phylum Actinomycetota; class Actinomycetes; order Kitasatosporales; family Streptomycetaceae; genus Streptomyces; species Streptomyces sp. NPDC030809. The sequence goes on along the minus strand of NZ_JBVIDV010000004.1, from coordinate 324,840 downwards.
GCTTGCGCCGGTTTGGGCCATCCGGCTCGGCAACCCGCCGGACTGCATGTACGTTCACCTGCGTGTCTGCCAAAAAGACCGCGCTGACGGTCGCCGCCGCCGCGCTGCTGCTCCCTGCCCTGACCCTCGGGCAGGCGCATGCGGCGCCGACCCCGCCCCCGGACGGCAAGGGCGCCGCGAAGAAGGGCGCGGTCAACGAGCCCGCGCCGCCCGCCTCGATGTCCACGGTCGGCGGGGTCCGGCTGGGGCAGCCCGGCACGCAGGTGAACCTCGGTCCGGGCGTGCCCGCCCTGCCGGCCACGCTCACCGGGCGCTCGTGGATCGTGGCCGACGCGGAGTCCGGTGAGGTGCTCGCCTCGCACAACGCGCACTGGCGGCTGCCCCCGGCCTCGACCATGAAGATGCTCTTCGCGGACACCGTGCTGCCGACCCTTCCCAAGGACCAGGTGCACAAGGTCAGCGACGCCGAGCTCCAGGGGGTCGGAGCGGGCAGCAGCCTGGTCGGCGTCAAGGAGGACCAGGAGTACACCGTCCACGACCTGTGGCTCGGGGTGTTCCTGATGTCCGGCAACGACGCGGTGCACGTGCTGTCCGCGATGAACGGCGGGGTCGAGAAGACCGTGGCCGACATGCAGGCGCACGCGGAGGAGCTGCAGGCCCTCGACACGCACGTGGTCTCGCCGGACGGCTACGACGCCCCCGGGCAGGTCAGCAGCGCGTACGACCTGTCGCTGATCGCCCGTTCCGGCATGCAGAAGAAGGACTTCCGGGAGTACTGCTCGACGGCCACGGCCCAGTTCCCGGGCGAGGCGGCGCCGGGCAAGCAGCGCCCGACCTTCGGCATCCAGAACACCAACCGGCTGCTGACCGGTGCGCACGGCATGACCCCGTACAAGGGCATCGCCGGGGTGAAGAACGGCAACACGACGATGGCCGGGGCCACCTTCACGGGTGTGGCCCAGCGGGGTGACCGCAAGCTGCTCGTGACGGTCATGAACCCGAGCGCGGCCGGCGGCAACAGCGTGTACGAGGAGACCGCGGCGCTCTTCGACTGGGGCTTCGCGGCGGCCGGGAAGGCCAAGCCGGTCGGCGAGCTGGTGCCGCCGAAGAGCGCGGACACCTCCCCGCACGGCTCGCCGGCCCAGTCCCACGAGAACACCCCGGCGGCGGCCGGGGAGGACGGCGGGGGCGGCCTGGGCACGGCCCTGGCCATCGCCGGCGGGGTGCTGGGCGTGCTGGCGGCGGCCGTCTTCGCGGTCAACCGGCGCTGGCCGAGGGGGCAGCGGAGCCGGGGGGCTGCGGACGAGGCCTGACGAGGTCGCTGCCGGCGCCCTCCCCGGCATCCGGCCCCGCCTCGGCGGTCGGACCCGCTCCCGCGGCCGGACCCGCTTCCGGGCCCGCCGCGTCCTGTGCATCGGGCTCCGCCCCCTCCGGGGCGGGGCCCGTCGCCGTCCAGGCGGCGCAGAACAGCAGCAGTTTCGCCGTGAAGTTGATCCACAGCAGCAGGGCGATGGGGACGCCGAAGGCCCCGTACATGCTCTTGGCCGCCACCCCCCGGAAGTAGCCGCTGAGCAGCAGCTTCAGGAGTTCGAACCCGGCCGCGCCGATCAGGGCGGCCACCACCAGCCGGCGCCGGGGCGGCTGTACCCCGGGCAGCAGGGTGAGGACGTACAGCAGGAGCAGGAAGGCGGCGAGCACGCCGACCCCGAAGGCGGCGGCGCGCAGCAGCACCCCGCCGGCCCCGTCACGGGGGATGCCCAGCCAGTCCGCCACCCGCCCGACCGCCGAGGCCCCGAGCACGGAGGCCACGGCCGATCCCAGGGCGGCCCCGCCGAGGCCGAGCAGCACTCCGCCGTCCTTGAGCTTGCGCAGGACGGGGTTGCCCTCGTCCTCGTCGTCCTTCTCCCACACGGCGCGCAGGCAGTCGCGCATCGAGCCCACCCAGCCGATGCCGGTGACCAGCAGGACCAAGCCGGCGACCAGGCCGATGGTGCCGGCGTTGTCGACGAGGCCGCCGATGTCGAGCTGCTCGGAGATGCCGGGGACCTGCTCGGAGAGGGTGGCCTCCAGCTTGTCGAGCTGCTTGGCGGACAGCAGGGCGGCGCCGACCGCGGCGGCCACGGTGATCAGCGGGAAGAGGGAGAGGAAGCTGGTGAAGGTGATGGCCGCGGCGAGTCTGCTCCAGTGCACCCGGTCGAGGCGCTGGTACGAGAGCCACGCGTGCGTCCGCATGAGGCGGGTTGCCGCCGGGCCGACCACCGGGAGTTTCTTCAGCCAGTCCATGGGCCCACGGTAGAGGCGGAGGGCCCGCGGAGCGCGGAGCGCCGGACCACCGGCCACGAGCCGTCCGAAATAACCGGATTCGTCTCGTTTGGGCGATACGGTCGGCTTCATGAAGAGGTCGGTCCCCACGAGGCAGTCCGCGGCCCTGAAGAAGCCCGCCACCGTCCCGCCGTTCCGCAGCCTGGTGCTGCGGTCCCTGCGCTTCCGGGCCCGCCGGGCCCGTCAGGCCTGGAGCGTGGTGGGCTCGTCACGGTGGGACGGGACCTGCGCCGGGACCCCCACCGGGCCGGTGCCGAAAGGGTAGTCGCGCAGTTTGCGCCAGACCCCGTCGGAGCCCTGCTCGTACAGGGCGAAGCCCTCGCAGAGCCAGTCCGCCCGGAAGTCCGCCAGTTCGGCGTACGCCCGGTCCATCGCCTCTTCGGAGATGCCGTGGGCGACGGTGACGTGCGGGTGGTACGGGAACTGGAGCTCGCGCCGGAGCGGGCCGTCCTCGGCCCGCACCAGCCCCTGGAGCCGGGTGCAGGCCGTCGCGCCCTCGACCACCTGGACGAAGACCACCGGCGAGAGCGGGCGGAAGGTCCCGGTGCCGTCCAGCCGCATCGGGAACGGGCGGCCGGCCGCGGCCACCTCGGCGAGGTGCGTGCGGATCGCCGGCAGCCGGTCCCGGTCCGCCTCGGTGGGCGGCACGAGGGTCACGTGCGTGGGGATGCCGTACGCAGCGGCGTCCCCGAAGCCGGCCCGCCGCTCCTGGAGCAGGCTGCCGTACGGCTCCGGGACCGCGATCGAAACGCCGAGCGTTACGGTCCCCACGTGTTCTCCTCAGTCGTCCTCACGGGTGTGCTGCCGCCCAGTGTGGGGGCAGCACCCCCCTTCCTGCCAGGGTCCCAGGTCGCCGGGTGTGCCACGGCTCCGGATCGACCCCTCAGCCGGCCCTTCGGCCGGATCCCGCTCAGCCCTTCGGCGGCAGGAAGCCCAGCCGGTCGTAGGCCTGCGCCAGGGTGCCGGAGGCCACCGCCCGGGCCTTCTCCGCGCCCTTGGCGAGGACGGCGTCCAGCTCGGCCGGGTCGTCCAGGTACTCCTGGGTGCGCTGCTTGAAGGGTGTGACGAACTCGACCATCACCTCGGCGAGGTCGGTCTTCAGCGCGCCGTAGCCCTTGCCCGCGTACTTCTCCTCCAGGACCGGGATCTCGGTGCCGGTCAGGGTGGAGTAGATGGTCAGCAGGTTGCTGACGCCGGGCTTGTTCTCGGTGTCGAAGCGGATCTCGGCCTCGGTGTCGGTGACCGCGCTCTTGATCTTCTTCTCGGTGACCTTGGCCTCGTCGAGGAGGTTGATCAGGCCCTTGGGCGTGGAGGCCGACTTCGACATCTTGATCGCCGGGTCCTGGAGGTCGTAGATCTTCGCGACCTCCTTGACGATGTACGGCGCCGGGATGGTGAAGGTCTGCCCGAAGCGCTGGTTGAAGCGCTCGGCGAGGTCGCGGGTCAGCTCGATGTGCTGGCGCTGGTCCTCGCCCACCGGGACCGCGTCGGCCTGGTACAGCAGGATGTCGGCGACCTGGAGGATCGGGTACGTGAAGAGGCCGACGGTCGCGTTGTTGGCGCCGGACTTCGCGGACTTGTCCTTGAACTGCGTCATGCGGCTGGCCTCGCCGAAGCCGGTGATGCAGTTCATGACCCAGCCGAGCTGCGCGTGCTCGGGCACGTGGCTCTGCACGAAGAGGGTGCAGCGCTCGGGGTCGAGACCGGCCGCGAGCAGCTGCGCGGCGGAGAGCCGGGTGTTCTCGCGGAGGGCGGCGGGCTCCTGCGGCATGGTGATCGCGTGCAGGTCGACGACCATGTAGAAGGCGTCGTGGGACTCCTGCAGGGCGACGTACTGCCGGATGGCTCCGAGGTAGTTCCCGAGGTGGAACGAACCGGAGGTGGGCTGGATGCCGGAGAGTGCGCGAGGGCGCAGCGGCGCGGAGCGCCTCGTCTCGGGGCGGTGGTCGGTGACGGGTGGGCGGTCGAAGGCCATGCACCCATTCTCTCAGGTACGGGGCTGCTCTCGGCCGCGTGATGGCCGGAACCCGCCGGGTCCGGCCCCCGGCTGAGGCGCAGATCACAGCCCCCGCGGCGGCCCGGCCCGGTACCCACCGGTACACGCGCGGCCGGATCTTGCCCCGGTCTAACGACCGTTAGCCGGGGGCGGGGGCCGGATCCCGGCCAGGGGAACCGGAGGGGGACGCCGGGACGTCCCCCTCCGACCGGGCTGGGCCGGTCCACCGGGAGGGGCCGCTCCACCGGGGCCCGGGCAACCGGCCCGGTCCGGTCAGCCGGCCCGGTCCGGTCAGCCGGCCCGGTCCGGTCAGCCGACCGGCAGCCCCGGCGCCGGGTGCGCGGCCATCAGCTCGGCCACCTCCGCCCGGATCACCGCCAGCTCCGCCTCGTCCCCGCGCCCGGCGGCCGCCACCCCGCGGTCGATCCAGTCCGCGACGGCCGCCATGTCCGAGGTGCCCAGCCCGCGCGAGGTCAGCGACGGCGTGCCGATGCGCACGCCGGACGGGTCGAACGGCTTGCGGGGGTCGTACGGCACGGTGTTGTAGTTGACGACGATCCCGGCCCGGTCCAGCGCCTTGGCCGCCACCTTGCCCGGCACGTCCTTCGGCGTCAGGTCCATGAGGATCAGGTGGTTGTCGGTGCCGCCCGAGACCAGGTCGAACCCGCGCTCCAGCAGCGCCTCCGCGAGGGCCTTGGCGTTGGCGACCACGGCGTGCGCGTAGCCGCGGAAGGAGTCCTGCGAGGCCTCGTGCAGGGCCACCGCGATACCGGCGGTGGTCTGGTTGTGCGGGCCGCCCTGGAGGCCCGGGAAGACCGCCTTGTCGATGGCCTTCGCGTGCTCCTCGCGGCACATCAGCATGGCGCCGCGGGGGCCGCGCAGGGTCTTGTGGGTGGTGGTCGAGACGACGTCCACGTGCGGGACCGGGGAGGGGTGCGCCCCGCCCGCGATCAGGCCGGCGATGTGGGCGATGTCGGCGACGAGCACGGCGCCCGCCTCCTGCGCGATCTCCGCGAAGGCCGCGAAGTCGATCGTGCGGGGCAGGGCGGTGCCGCCGCAGAAGATGACCTTCGGGCGCTCCTTGAGGGCGAGCTCGCGGACCTCGTCGAAGTCGATCAGGCCGGTGTCGGCGCGGACGCCGTACTGGACCCCGCGGAACCAGGAGCCGGTGGCGGAGACGCCCCAGCCGTGCGTGAGGTGGCCGCCCATCGGCAGGGCCATGCCCATGACGGTGTCCCCGGGCTGCGCGAAGGCCAGGTAGACGGCCAGGTTCGCGGGCGAGCCGGAGTACGGCTGGACGTTGGCGTGGTCCACCCCGAAGACGGCCTTGGCCCGCTCGATCGCCAGGGACTCCACCTGGTCGATGTTCTGCTGGCCCTCGTAGTAGCGGCGGCCCGGGTAGCCCTCGCTGTACTTGTTCTGGAGCACGGTGCCGGAGGCCTCCAGCACGGCCGCGGACACGTAGTTCTCGCTGGGGATCAGGCGCAGGGTCTCGGCCTGCAGGCGCTCCTCGGCACCGACGAGCGCGGCGAGCGCGGGGTCGGCGGCGGCGAGGGCGGGGTGGCGCGCGGTCATGGCGGCGTCCTCCGGGGTCGTTGGCGAATCGTCCCCGCGACGGCCCAGGCGAGCGGTCCGCTGTTGCGGTCGTACCCGCACGGCTCCCCCGGAGTTCGTTCTCCGTACGCCAGTCGCCGTGCGTGGCCCCACCCTAACGTGACGCGCCGGGTCCAGGTTTCCCCGTCCGGCATGCGAGCGACGATAGAAAGTGACGCCACCCACGTCGCCGTCCAATGACGAACGGAGACCTCGTGTCGACCACCGCAGACGCCATCCGCTCCGCCGAGGCGCACAGCGCGCACAACTACCACCCGCTCCCGGTCGTCGTCGCCTCGGCCGAAGGCGCCTGGATGACCGATGTCGAGGGGCGCAGATACCTCGACATGCTGGCCGGCTACTCGGCGCTCAACTTCGGCCACGGCAACCGGCGCCTGATCGAGGCCGCCAAGGCCCAGCTGGAGCGGGTCACCCTGACCTCGCGCGCCTTCCACCACGACCGCTTCGCCGAATTCTGCACGCAACTCGCCGAGTTGTGCGGCAAGGACATGGTCCTGCCGATGAACACGGGCGCCGAGGCCGTGGAAACGGCGATCAAGACGGCCCGCAAGTGGGGCTACGAGGTCAAGGGCGTGCCCGACGGGCACGCGAAGATCGTGGTGGCCTCCAACAACTTCCACGGCCGTACGACGACCATCGTCAGCTTCTCCACGGACCACGAGGCCCGCGACCACTTCGGGCCCTACACGCCCGGGTTCGAGATCGTGCCGTACGGGGACCTGACCGCCCTCGACGCCGCGGTCACCGCCCACACGGTCGCGGTGCTCCTCGAACCGGTGCAGGGCGAGGCGGGGGTGCTCGTGCCGCCGCCCGGCTACCTGGCCGGGGTCCGCGAGCTGACCCGGCAGCGGAACGTGCTCTTCATGGCGGACGAGATCCAGTCCGGGCTGGGCCGCACCGGTCGGACCTTCGCCTGCGAGCACGAGGGGGTGGTCCCGGACGTGTACGTGCTCGGCAAGGCGCTCGGCGGGGGCATCGTGCCGGTCTCGGCGGTGGTGGCGGACCGCTCGGTGCTCGGCGTGTTCCGGCCGGGCGAGCACGGCTCCACCTTCGGCGGAAACCCGCTGGCCTGTGCGGTGGCCCTGGAGGTCGTCGCGATGCTGCGCACCGGCGAGTACCAGCAGCGGGCCGCCGAACTCGGCGACCACCTGCACCGGGAGCTCGGCCTGCTGGTGGGCGGCGGGGCGGTCACCGCGGTGCGCGGCCGGGGGCTGTGGGCGGGTGTGGACATCGCGCCGGGGCACGGCACCGGGCGGGAGGTCTCCGAGCAGCTGATGGAGCGCGGGGTGCTGGTGAAGGACACCCACGGGGCCACGATCCGCCTCGCCCCGCCGCTGGTGATCGGCAAGGAGGACCTCGACTGGGGGCTGGACCAGCTCCGGGCGGTCCTGGCCGCGGGCTGAGGCCCCGGGGGCCCGCCGTCCCCTAAAGTCCGATTCGTGCTCACGGGAATGATCTGCGCGCTCGGGGCCGCGGTCTGCTTCGGCACGGCCTCGGTCCTGCAGGCGGTGGCCGCCCGCGCCACCCCGCCCGGCACCGGGTCCGGGGTGGACGCCAGGCTGCTGCTGCGGGTGCTGCGCCAGTGGCGGTACCTGGCCGGGCTCGGCCTGGACGGGCTGGGCTTCGTGCTGCAGATCGTCGCCCTGCGGTCGATCCCGATCTACGCGGTCGGGGCGGCGCTCGCGGCGAGCCTCGCGGTGACGGCGGTCGTCGCCGCGCGGCTGCTGCACGTACGGCTGAGCCGTACGGAATGGGGCGCGGTGGGCGTGGTCTGCGCGGGCCTGGCCATGCTGGGCCTCGCGTCCGGCGAGGAGGGTGCGGAGCCGGGCAGCGGCGCGCTGCGGTGGGCGATGCTCGGCTGCGCGGTGGCCCTGCCGGGCGTGGGTGTGGCGGCGGGGCGGCTGCCGGGGCGCGGACGGGCGCTCGCGCTGGGGCTCGGGGCGGGTACGGGGTTCGGCGTGGTGGAGGTCTCCGTCCGCCTGATCGACGGCCTGTCCCCCGGCCACCTGCTCACCAACCCGGCCGGGTACGCCCTGCTGCTCGGCGGGGCCGCGGCCTTCCTGCTGCTCACCTCGGCCCTCCAGCGGGGCTCGGTCACCACCGCCACGGCCGGCATGGTCCTGGGCGAGACGGTCGGCCCGGCGCTGGTGGGGGTGATCTGGCTGGGCGACCGCACGCGCGAAGGGTTGACCTGGCTGGCCGCGCTCGGCTTCGCGGTGGCCGTGACCGGCGCCCTCACCCTGACCCGCTTCGGCGAACCCCCACCCTGACCCCGCGCCTCCGCCCCGCCGAGGCTTGCCTCTCCGCCACCGCCCGCCCCGCTTTCCCGGGGCTCCGCCCCGAACCCGGCGCCTCAATCGCCGGCGAGGCTTGAGTCTGCGCCCCCCGCCCGCCCCGCCCTTCCCGGGGCTCCGCCCCGTGCCCCGCGCCTCAATCGCCGGCGAGGCTGAGGATTCGGGGCTCCGCCCCGGACCCCGGTCCTCAATCGCCGGACGGGCTGGATTTCCCCCGCCCCCGTCCCAAAGCTGCCACTGCGGTCCACTTTCCAGCCTCGCGGGGCAACTTCCAGCCCCGCCGGCGCTTGAGGCGCGGGGCCCGGGATCCTTCCAGCCTCGCCAGCGCTTGAGGCACGGAGCCCCGGCTCCTTCCAGCCTCGCCGGCGCTTGAGGCACGGAGCCCCGGATCCTTCCAGCCCCGGCGGCGTTTGAGGCGCGGGGTCCGGGATCCTTCCAGCCTCGCCGGCGTTTGAGGCGCGGGGCCCGGGGCGGAGCCCCGAATCCTCAGCCCCGCCGCCGCTCAAGACGCAGGGCCCTGGGCAGAACCCCGGATCCCTTCAGCCCCGTCGGCGTTTGAGGCGCGGGGTCCGAGGCAGAGCCTCGAATCCTCAGCCCCGCCGCCGCTCAAGACGCAGGGCCCGGGGCGGAGCCCCGAATCCTCAGCCCCGCCGCCGCTCGAGGCGCAGGGCCCGGGGCGGAGCCCCGGATCCCTTCAGCCCCGTCGGCGTTTGAGGCGCGGGGTCCGGGGCGGAGCCCCGGTTCGGGAAGGGGCGGGGTGGGGAAAGGGCCCCGCGCAGCGGAGGCGGCGGGGAACCCGCCGGACCCGGACCGCGTCACAAAAGGAGCCGCACCCCCGGAGGCCCCGTTGCGAAGACCCGTCACCGCCGCCGCCGCACTCCTCTCCCTCACCGCAGTCACCACCGCCTGCACCCCGCCCGAGCCCAAACCCCCCTCCCCCCACCAGGTCGCCACCCGCATGACCGCCCTGGCCGAGGCCTGGCAGAGCACCTCCGGCTCCCGCACCTGGCGCGAAGGCTTCCACCCGCTCAGCGGCGCCGAGCAGCTCCCGCGCCCCGGCTTCCGCACCCCCGCCGAGCAGTCCGCGTACCGCGAGGGCCGTTTCGTACTGGCCGGCCGCCTCCCGTACGCCCCGCACCCCCGACCGGAGCTCCGCCTCCCCGGCGGAGGGACCGACGACCCGCCGGTCCTGACGGCCGACCAGGCGTTCGCCGCGCTCGACACCGCCGGCGAGGCCGACGGCGGGGACCCGCTCGTGGTCACCGCCGTCCGGCCCGCCACCCTGACCGTCGGCTCCAACCGGGGCCGGGTCCGCGCCCCGGCGTGGGCGTTCCACCTGCGCGGCCACCGCACCCCGCTGCTCCGGCTCGCGGTGCGCACCGACCCGCTCCCCCGTGCCGCGTACCCGGAGGACTACACGGACCGGCCCGAGGGACTGGCGCCGCTGGACGGGCTGGCCCGGATCCGGGGCCTGGCGGAGGTGTCCGCCGACGGCCGCGCCCTCACCGCACTCGTGGAGCACGGCTGCGGCGAGACCGTGTCCGTCCGGGTGCTGGAGGGCCGGGAGAGCGTGGTGCTGGCCGGGCTGATCAGCCGCCCGCCGGTCACCGGCTTCGCGACGTGCGACACCGCCCCGCCGGTCGAGCGGGTCCGGGTGGCGCTCCGCTCCCCGCTCGGCTCCCGGGTACCGGTGGACGCGGATTCGGGCGGGGCGCTGGCCGCTTCGGACCAGCCCACCACCGATCCCCCTCCCCAGGAAGGCCCGTCGGCCCCGACCCCCACCGCCGCGGCCCCCTGACCGGGCACCGACCGGGCACCGACCGGGCACCGACCGAGCACCGATCGGGCACCGACCGGCCCCCGTCACCCCGCCGTCGTGCGCAGCGCCCCGCACAACGCGGCCAGCGTCGGCCCCCACGCACTGTCCGGCGGCGTGGCGTAGCCGACGACGAGTGCGTCGCGCCGGGGCAGGCCCGCCGCCGGGTGGCGGAACCGGGAGAGGCCCTCCACCTGGAGGTTGCGGGCGGCGGCCTCGCGGATCACCGCGCGCTCGGTGCCCGGCGGGAGTTCCAGCACCGCGTGCAGGCCGGCCGCCACCCCCGAGACCCGTACGTGCGGAGCCCCTTCGGCGAGGGCCGCGACCAGCTGGTCGCGGCGGCGCCGGTAGCGCAGCCGCATGGCCCGCACGTGCCGGTCGTAGGCCCCCGCGGCGATGAACTGGGCCAGTGTGAGCTGTTCCAGCGCGCTGGAGGTCCAGTCGCTGCCGCCCTTGGCCGCGACCACCTCGTCGAGGAGGCCGGGCGGCAGCACCAGCCAGCCGATCCGCAGCCCCGGAGCCAGGGACTTGCTGGCCGTCCCGAGGTAGACCACCCGTTCCGGGTCCAGCCCCTGGAGGGCCCCGACCAGCTGCCGGTCGTAGCGGAACTCGCCGTCGTAGTCGTCCTCCAGGAGCCAGCCGCCGGACGCGCGCGCCCACGCGACCAGTTCGGCGCGCCGCGGCCCGGACAGCGCGTCCCCGGTGGGGAACTGGTGGGCGGGGGTCAGCAGCACCGCCCCCGCCTCCGGGCCGGGCAGCTCCCCGGCGCCGAGCGGTACGGTCTCCAGCCCCGCCCGCGCCAGCAGGTCCCGGTGGATGTCCAGCATGTACGGGTCCACGGCCACCGCCCGGGTGCCGCGCTCGTGCAGCACCCGCCCCACGAGCATCAGCCCGTGGGCGAATCCGGCGCACATGACCACCCGGCCGGGATCCGCGTACACCCCGCGGGCCCGGGCCAGGTATTCGGCGAGGACCGCCCTCGACTCGGCGCGGCCGCGCGGCTCGTTGTATCCGAAGGCCTCGTGCGGGGCCTCGGTCAGGGCCCGGCGGGCCGCCGCCAGCCAGGCGGCACGCGGAAAGCCGGACAGGTCCGGGGAGCCGGGCACCAGGCTGTACGCCGGTCCCGGGCGCTCCGGCGGGCGCTGCGGGGGCACGGGCCGGGACGCGACCCGGGTGCCGGAGCCCTGGCGGGCCGTCAGCCAGCCTGCCGCGACCAGTTCGGCGTACGCGTCGGCGACGGTGTTGCGGGCGATCCCGAGGTCGGCGGCCAGCTGGCGCGAGGAGGGCAGCCGGGTGCCGGCGGGGAGCCGGCCGCTGCGCACGGCCTCCCGCAGGGCGTTGACGAGGGCCGCCCGGATCCCGCGGCCACGCCCGCCGCGCCCGGCGGCCGGGCCTCCGGCCGTGCCCGGCGGGCCGCCCGGTTGCCCAGCGGCGCCGAGCTCCAGGTGCAGGTCAGCACCGAAAGTGGCCCAGGAATCCGTCATGGCAGTGGACCATATCCGCCTGCCGGTCCGCTCGTACGGTGGAGCGCATGACACACGGAACGAACGGTACGAACGCAGTCCTCGACGGCACGGCCCGCGCCCCCGAGCAGCCGGCCCGGCTCAACTGGTCCAAGCACGCCCCCGAGGTCTACAAGGCGATGGTCGCCCTGGAGACCGCCTCGAAGAAGAACCTCGACCCGTCGCTGGCCGAGCTGGTGAAGATCCGCGCCTCGCAGCTCAACCGGTGCGCCTTCTGCCTGGACATGCACACCATCGACGCGCTGGCCGAGGGGGAGAGCGCCCAGCGGATCGTGCAGCTGTCGGCGTGGGACGAGTCCCGCCACTTCTACACCCCGCGGGAGCTGGCGGCCCTCGAACTGACCGACGCCGTCACCGTCCTGACGGACGGGTTCGTGCCGGACGAGGTCTTCGCGAAGGCCGCCGCGGTCTTCGACGAGACCGAGCTGTCCCACCTGCTCGCGGTGATCGCCACGATCAACGCGTGGAACCGCTTCGGCGTGTCCTGCCGCCTGGTGCCCGGGCACTACACGGCGGGCATGTACAAGTAGCGGCCCCGGCGCAGCCCGCCGTGACCCGCGACGGCGGCCGGGCGGCCGCCGTCGGGCAGGTCCTACGGCACCTTGAACGAGTCCACGGCGGTGGTCAGCACGGTCTGCTGCCGGGGCCACTCCGAGGCGGGGGCCCGCACCAGCAGGGCGTACTTCTCCCCGCCGGGCGTGTAGAAGACCCGCTCCACCCCGCGGCGCCGGTTGCCCGTGTCCCCGTCGTACTCGTAGACGAGTTCGGCGGCGGCCCGGCCGTCCGGACCGGCGGGGAGCTCCGTCACGGAGATCTCGGCGTAGCCGGGGTTCGAGGCGAGGGTGCCGGAGGCGCCGCGGACCGCCTCCAGCGGGGTCATGGACGCCTCGTCCACCCGGAAGACCTGGAGCAGGGACTCGCGGTCGGCGGAGCGGAAGAAGATCCCGGTCTTCTCCTCGCTGCGCTCCCAGTCCTCCGGGACGGCGAGCGTGAACCCCTTCGGGTCCTCCGTCACGCGGAAGCCGGCCGGCGCCCCGCTCGCGGACGGCGAGGGCGAGGCGCTCGCCTGGGCCGAGGGGGTGGCCGGGTCCGGCCCGCCGCCCTGCGGGTCCTGGCCGCCGGTGCCCGGGCCGGGGGTGACCGGGGCCGTGGCTCCCGGCCTGGCCTCGGGCTCCCCGCTCCGCTGCACCAGCCACACGGCGGCCGCACCGCCCGCGAGGGCGGCCACGGCCACCACCGCGAGCACGGGGTTCAGGAACCCCGCCCGCTTGCGCCCCGGCCCGGGCGCCGCGGCGTCCCCGGCCAGCGGGGGCAGCGGCGGAAGCGGCGGCAGATCGGACAGCGGGGGCAGCGGCGGCAGGGCAGGCAGCGGCACGGGCCCGGCCCGAAAACCCAGCCCGTCATCCCCACCGTCCCCCACGGCCGGCCCCGCACCGACACCGGCGTTCGGGCCCATGCCGGGTCCCGGGCCCGGGGCCGCGCCCTTGCCCAGGTCCACGGCGGGGCCCGGGACCTCGGCCGGGCCCGGGACCTCGGCCGTGCCGCCCGTGCTCGCGTCCGCGTCCGCGTCCGAGCCGGTCTCCACGCCGACGACGGGCCCGGCCACGGGCCCGCGTCCGGCGGCCGGGCCCCCGCCCTGCCAGGGCGCCTGGGCCGGAGCGGAGCCCTGACCCGCAGCGGCCGCCGGAGCGCCCTCCGCCGACCCGGCAGGCCCCGCGGGCGGCGCCTGCGGAGTCGGCGGGACCGGCAGGGTCCCGGCGCCCGGCGGCCCCGCCGGGTTCCCCGCGCCGGGCGGGACCGACGGCACCACGGGCACCCCCGGGACCACCGGGGCCACGGGCACCACCGGGGCCGGCGGCCCCGGTTCCGAGCCCGGCTCCGGGGCCGGTTCGGGGTCCGGTTCGGGGCCGGTCTCCCAGCTCTGCGTCTGGGGGTTCCACCACGGGCCGGACGCCACTCCTCAGCCTCCCAGCAGGGACGCGACGGCCGCGACCACCGCGCTGCCCGAGGCCAGGAACTCCACGACCGGACCGGCCTCCGCCAGCCGCTCGCGCAGCCGGCCCAGCCGCCCCGGCTCCGCGGAGCCCGTGTTCTCGATGTCCTCCGCGGTTTCGGCCAGTTCCTCGGCGAGCGCCTGCGTCGCCGGGTTCTGGGTCACCCGGCCGAGGTCGGCGCGCAGCTCGCGCACCGCCGCGAGGAGTTCCTGCTGCGCCTGGTCCGGGCCCCCGGCATGGAAGTGGTTCTGGTTGTTCGCCGTGCCGTGGGCACCGAAGTTGACGGCGCTGTTGGAGATGTTCCCCACCTGGAAGGACGGGTTCCCCCCGTCCGCGGTCTCACTTCCCATGGCCGCCCCCCTTGTCCTGGTTGCCGTTCTGCTGGTTCGTGTTCTGGGCGCTGCCGCCCGCGCCGAAGTTGACGGCGCTGTTGTTCATGGAGCCCACGTACGTGGACCCGGCCGCCAGGTTGACGATCTTCTGCTCGATCTCGTCGGTCTGCCAGCCCGCCTCCCGCAGGGCCAGCTTGACCCCGTTGGCGACCCGGTCCTCGATGGTCCGCAGGTAGCGGTCCACGTCCATGTCCTGGAACAGCGACGCTTCGAGGTCGGCGCCCAGTTCCCGGACCGAGACCGCGGGCCCGGTGGGGCGTGCCCCGCCGTTGCCCTCGGTGAGGATCCGCCAGGCGCTGAGCAGCCCGTGGCCGAGGGTGGCCAGGGCCCCGCCGAGGGCGCGCGGGGTGTGGACGGCCGCCCACACGGCCTTCCCGAAGGGATTGTTGTTCCGGTAGCGCTGGGCGGTCGCGTCCGCGTCCTGGAACTGGCCGCGGACCGGCGGCAGCACGTGCGGGACCACCTCCAGCATCAGCATGCCGCCCTGGGTGTGGACGCGTACGAACACGGTGACGACCACGTTCTCGTCCCAGCCGCCGACCCGGATGCGCAGGAAGTGCCGGCGCTTCTCGCCGCCCTCCTCGATCGAGCCGGCCCGGTGGGTGCCGAAGTCCTGCGGGGTGTACGGCCCCTGGTCGCGGTGGAGCAGGCCCTGCGCGGGCAGGAACACGCACTCGTCGACGACGAGCTCGCGCAGCCGGTCGAGGACCGCGGCCGCGGCCTGCGGGGAGCCGTGCGCGGTGGGCACCCGGAGGGCTTCCACCAGGGGCACCACCCGCCGCAGGATGCCCGCGTTGTCGAGGGGCTGCGGCTCGGCGCCCTCGCGCGGGCGCAGTTCCATGGCCAGGTGCCAGGGCTTGAACGCGAGTCCGGCCCCGCAGAAGGGGTCGCCGACCCCGTACATGACCAGCGGCCAGTGCTGTTCGGTGCGGATCCGGCGCTGGACGGTGCGGAACCGGGCGCCCGTCGCCTGCTCGGCCGGGTCGGCGGCGAGGTCCGGGTAGCGCTTGGGTGCGAGTTCGGTGGCGATGGTGCGCATCTGCCAGTGCCGGGAGAAGCCCTTGAGTACGCCGACCCCGGCGAAGAGCACGAGGACTCCCCAGGCGGCGCCCTTCGTGAGCAGGGAGTCCGTGTCGGTGGGCACCAGCAGTTCGCCGAGGACGTCCATGCCGTCCGGGTCCTCGTACGGGTTGCCGCTCCCGAAGTAGCCGCCCGAGCCCCCGTACGAGTCCGAGGGGTCCTCGGCGGTGAAGGCGGCGGTGACGACCACGAAGAGGGCGAGGGTGAAGAGCAGCCGGGCGTACAGGCGGACGAGGAAGGCGAAGAACCGCCCCCAGACTCCGGCGGCCCGGGCCCGCGGGGTGAGCCACGCGGCCAGGCTGAGCAGGAGGCAGGGCCCGAGCAGCAGCAGGAGGCGCCCCTCCGTGAGCAGCACCCCCACGAACCAGAGGCCGACGATGGCCCCCGCCCAGGCGAGTTCGGTGCGCCGGGCGCGCAGGGCGTGGGCGAGCACGCGGGCGGCGTCGTAGCCGTACGAGGGAGCAGCTATGCGCTCCTCGTGGACGTACAGCTCGTCGATCACCCGGTCGCGGAAGGCGCCGTCGAGGTAGGTGCCCGCGCACAGGAGGCGGCCGGCCTCGCTGGCGGTCGGCGGCACCGGGGGCTTTCCGAGCAGTTGCGGGTCGCCCCAGGGCCCGGAAGGGGGCTGGGCGGGAACGGCAGTCTGGGTCACCCACGGCACCCTAGGCGCCGAAGACTTACGGCCAACAGCGCCATTCACGCCAAAGCGCCCCGGCAAGGTTTACCGGGGCGCTGGCGTGCTCAGCAGGGGTTCTCACCCCCGGGGAGGCCTCAGATCAGGCCGAGCTCGCGGACCGCGTCGCGCTCCTCGACGAGCTCCTGCACGGAGGCGTCGATGCGGGCGCGGGAGAACTCGTTGATGTCCAGGCCCTGGACGATCTCGTACTTGCCGTCCTTGCAGACGACCGGGAACGAGGAGATGAGGCCCTCGGGGACGCCGTAGGAGCCGTCCGACGGGATGCCCATGGAGGTCCAGTCGCCCTCGGCGGTGCCGTTGACCCAGGTGTGGACGTGGTCGATGGCGGCGTTCGCGGCGGAGGCCGCGGAGGAGGCGCCACGGGCCTCGATGATCGCCGCACCGCGCTTGGCGACGGTCGGGATGAACTCGTCGGCGAGCCAGGCCTGGTCGTTGACGAGCTCGGCGGCGTTCTTGCCGGCCACCTCCGCGTGGAAGATGTCCGGGTACTGGGTGGCCGAGTGGTTGCCCCAGATGGTCAGGCGCTTGATGTCGGAGACGGCGGCACCGGTCTTGGCGGCCAGCTGCGAGATCGCGCGGTTGTGGTCCAGGCGGGTCATCGCGGTGAAGCGCTCGGCCGGGACGTCCGGCGCGGCGGCCTGGGCGATGAGGGCGTTGGTGTTGGCCGGGTTGCCGACGACCAGCACGCGGATGTCGTCCGCGGCGTTGTCGTTGATGGCCTTGCCCTGCGGCTTGAAGATGCCGCCGTTGGCGGAGAGCAGGTCACCGCGCTCCATGCCCTTGGTGCGCGGGCGGGCGCCCACGAGCAGCGCGACGTTCGCACCGTCGAACGCCTTGTTGGCGTCGTCGGTGATCTCGATGCCGCGGAGCAGCGGGAACGCGCAGTCGTCGAGCTCCATGGCGGTGCCCTCGGCGGCCTTCAGGCCCTGCGGGATCTCCAGGAGGCGCAGGTTGACCGGCACGTCCGCGCCGAGCAGGTGACCGGAGGCGATGCGGAAGAGCAGCGCGTAGCCGATCTGGCCGGCGGCGCCGGTGACGGTGACATTCACGGGAGTGCGGGTCATGGCCTTCTCCGTTAGACAGCTGGCGGTGGGGCGTCCCTGCCCCATGTGCTGGGGGACGCCGCTTCCCTCTGAATCTTGACGTGAAGAGACATCCGCGGCCAGGCTATCCGACCCCGGAAGCCGCCAATCCCCACCCCCGTGTGGTACGTCGCACACAGGGGCAGGGGTTCGAAGGCGGAGGGGCGGTCCGGGCAGCGGAAACCACCCGCCCGGCTCAGCGGACGGTGAACCGGACGGCGTCCTCCAGGAACGGGAGGTGCAGCCACGGTCCCGGCTCCGCGACCAGCGCCAGCAGCGTGATGGCCACGCCCAGCAGCCCGTACATGACCATGTCCGTGAACCGGGACCGCACCGCGAGCATGCCGACCGAGGGCAGTGTCCGGCGCAGCACCGAGGCCGCGATCAGCGCGACCCCGATGACCAGGCAGCCCACCCTGAAATGGTCCAGGGCCGTGAGCAGCAGCCCGACGGCGGTGGCGCCCAGGACGGCCAGCATGGGCCATTGGCGGGCGGGCGCGGGCGCGTCGCCGGGCGCTGCCCGGCCGCCGCCCTCGGGGCGGGCCGTGTCACGGGTGACGGAGGGGAAGCGGCGGGAGGTTCGCGGCGGCTCCGCACCGGCCCCGGGGGCGTGTTCGCGCGCCGGCACCGGGGGCTTGCGCCCCGGCTCGGCCGGCTTCCGGCCCGGCTCCGGGCCCGAGGCGGGCCCGCCTTCCCGTTCAGCCAGCACGGTGCCCGTTCCCGTCCGTCTCCGCGTCTGCGTCTGCGTCTGCGTCGGCGCCTGCGTCTGCCTGTGCCTCGGCGACCCGCTCGTCCGCGATGCGTTCGGCGACCGCCGCCTCCGCGGCCGCGCGCTGCTCGGCCGCGTCCCGTTCCGCCGCCTCGACCACGTTCACGAGGAGCTGAGCACGGGTCATGGGGCCGACGCCGCCGGGGTTCGGGGAGAGCCAGCCGGCCACCTCCGCCACACCCGGGTGCACGTCGCCCACGATCTTCCCTTCGTCGTCCCGGCTGACGCCCACGTCCAGCACGGCCGCGCCCGGCTTGACGTCCTCCGGCTTGACCAGGTGCGGAACTCCGGCGGCGGCCACGATGATGTCCGCCTGCCGCAGCTGCGCGGAGAGGTCCCGGGTGCCGGTGTGGCACAGGGTCACGGTGGCGTTCTCCGACTTGCGCGTGAGCAGCAGGCCGATGGACCGGCCGACCGTGATGCCGCGTCCGACGACCACCACGTGGGCCCCCTCGACGGCCACTCCGTGGTGCCGGAGCAGCTGCACGATCCCGTACGGCGTACAGGGCAGCGGGCCGGGCTCGTTGAGCACCAGCCGGCCCAGGGACACCGGGTGCAGCCCGTCCGCGTCCTTGGCCGGATCCATCAGCTCCAGAACGCGGTTGGTGTCGATGCCCTTGGGGAGCGGAAGTTGGACGATGTATCCCGTGCACGCGGGGTTCGCGTTGAGTTCACGGACGACCGCTTCGATGTCCTCCTGCGTGGCCGTGTCGGGCAGTTCCCGCTGGATCGACGCGATGCCCACCTCGGCGCAGTCCCGGTGCTTGCCGTTGACGTACCAGCGGCTGCCCGGGTCGTCGCCGACCAGCAGTGTTCCCAGGCCCGGGGTGACACCCCGTTCCTTGAGCGCCGCCACGCGGGCGGTCAGTTCGGACTTGACGGCGGCTGCCGTGGCCTTGCCATCGAGAATCTGGGCGGTCATGCACTCCATCCTCCCGGATGGAGCGGTCCCGGATCCACTTCGAGGCGCACGGCGGGCCGGGAGGTTGCACTTGCACAACAGCTTGTGCACCCAACTGGACAACACCGACGCGGTCCGGCAACGATGACCGAAATAAGTAGTGCCGCGGGCAGTGCCGGGGGGCGGACCGCTCAGTACCACCTGTTCCTCCACACGGGCCGCGCGTCCCCGCACTTCCATCGGAGGAACTCCACAAGATGAGCTTCGGCGACCCGAACAACCCGTACGGCCAGCAGCCCCCGCAGGGCCAGCCCGGTTACGGATACCCGCAGCAGGCCCCGCAGGGCGTCCCGCCGCAGGGCGGCTACGGCTACCCGGCCCCGGGCCAGCAGCCCTACGGCGGCGCCCCCGGCTACCCGAACCAGGCCGCCGTGCAGCAGCAGTACGCCGGCTGGGGCTCGCGCTTCGTCGCGCGCATCATCGACGGCCTGATCGGCGGTCTGATTCCCGGCATCCTGATGTTCGCGGGCATGGACTCCACCACCGGTGAGATCGGCGGCCTGTACTTCGTCGGCCTGATCCTGGCCCTCGTGGTCTGGATCGGCTTCGCGTACATGGTCGGCACCACCGGCCAGACCCCCGGGCGCAAGGCCGTCAGCATCCAGGTCCTGAAGGAGTCGACGGGCCGCCCGCTCGGCTTCGGCATGGCCTTCGTCCGCACCCTGCTGGACTTCATCAACGGCCTGCCCTGCTACCTCGGCTACCTGTGGCCGGCGTGGGACGCCAAGAAGCAGACCTTCACCGACAAGATCGTCGGCAGCGTCGTCGTCAAGAAGTTCTGACGCGAACGCACGGCAAAGGCCGGAGGCCGTATCCCCCGCGGGGGATACGGCCTCCGGTCGTTGCGGCACTCGTCGCGCGCGTTGCGGCGGGCGGCTGCCCGCCACGGCACCTCAGTGGAAGAAGTGGCGGGTGCCGGTGAAGTACATGGTCACGCCGGCCGCCTTCGCCGCCTCGACCACCTGCTCGTCGCGGACCGAACCGCCCGGCTGCACCACGGCCTTGATGCCCGCGGCCGTCAGGATCTCCAGCCCGTCCGGGAAGGGGAAGAAGGCGTCCGACGCCGCGTACGAGCCGCGCGCCCGCTCCTCGCCGGCCCGCTCCACCGCGAGCTTCGCCGAGTCCACGCGGTTGACCTGGCCCATGCCGACGCCGACCGAGGCGCCGTCCTTGGCGAGCAGGATCGCGTTCGACTTCACCGCGCGGCAGGCCCGCCAGGCGAAGGCCAGCTCGGCCAGCTCCTCGGCGGACAGCGCCTCGCCGGTGGCCAGGGTCCAGTTCGCCGGGTCGTCGCCCTCGGCCTGGAAGACGTCGCTGTGCTGGAGCAGCACGCCGCCGCTGATCGGCTTCAGGTCGCCCGGCTGGTGCGGGGTGCCGTCCACCTTCAGGACGCGGATGTTCTTCTTCTTGGCGAGGATCTCGACAGCGCCGTCCTCGTAGCCGGGGGCCGCGATGACCTCGGTGAAGATCTCGGCGACCTGCTCGGCCAGCTCCACGGTCACCGGGCGGTTGACGGCGATGACCCCGCCGAAGGCCGACAGCGGGTCGCAGGCGTGCGCCTTGCGGTGCGCCTCGGCCACGTCCGCGCCGACGGCGATGCCGCACGGATTGGCGTGCTTGATGATCGCGACGCAGGGCTCTTCGTGGTCGTAGGCGGCCCGGCGGGCGGCCTCGGTGTCCACGTAGTTGTTGAAGGACATCTCCTTGCCGTGCAGCTGCTCGGCGTTGGCGAGCCCGCCCGGCTGTCCGTCCGTGTAGAGGGCGGCGCCCTGGTGCGGGTTCTCGCCGTAGCGCAGGCCGGCCTTGCGCTCCCAGGCGCCCGCGAGGAACTCGGGCAGGACCGCGCCCTCCTCCGGGGCGTACGCGTTCGTGAACCAGGAGGCCACGGCCACGTCGTACGCGGCGGTGTGCTGGAAGGCTTCCGCGGCCAGCCGCTTGCGGGCGGTCAGGTCGAACCCGCCGTCCTTGACCGCGGCCAGCACGTCGGCGTACCGCTCGGGGCTGGTCACCACGGCCACCGAGGGGTGGTTCTTCGCGGCGGCGCGGACCATCGAGGGGCCGCCGATGTCGATCTGCTCCACGCACTCGTCGGGGGTGGCGCCCGAGGCGACCGTCTCCCGGAACGGGTACAGGTTCACGACCACCAGGTCGAAGGGCTCGACGCCGAGCTCGGCCAGCTGCCGCTGGTGGTCCTCCAGGCGCAGGTCGGCGAGGATGCCGGCGTGCACGCGCGGGTGCAGGGTCTTGACCCGGCCGTCCAGGCACTCGGGGAAGCCCGTGAGCTCCTCCACCTTGGTGACCGGCACGCCCGCGGCGGCGATCTTCGAGGCGGTGGAACCGGTGGAGACCAGCGTGACGCCCGCCTCGTGCAGCCCGCGGGCCAGCTCCTCGAGCCCGGTCTTGTCGTAGACGCTGACGAGCGCTCGGCGGATGCCGCGCTTGGTACCTTCGGCGGTCACTGGATCGTTACCTTTCGTCCCTCAATGCGGTAGCCGTGCCGGGCCAGACGCCCCACGACATCGACGAGCAGCCTGCGCTCGACTTCCTTGATGCGCTCATGGAGCGCTGCTTCGTCGTCCTCGTCCCGGACCTCCACCACACCCTGGGCGATGATCGGTCCGGTGTCCACGCCGTCGTCCACGAAGTGGACGGTGCAGCCCGTGACCCGGGCGCCGTAGGCGAGGGCGTCGCGGACCCCGTGCGCGCCGGGGAAGGCCGGCAGCAGGGCGGGGTGCGTGTTGACGAAGCGTCCCCCGAAGCGGGCCAGGAACTCCTTGCCCACGATCTTCATGAACCCCGCGGAGACCACCAGGTCCGGCTCGTGGGCGGCGGTGGCCACGGCCAGCGCCCGGTCCCACTCCTCGCGGGTCGCGTAGTCCTTGACCGAGCACACGAAGGTGGGGATTCCGGCTTTCTCGGCCCGTTCCAGACCGGCGATCCCGGCCCGGTCGGCGCCGACGGCCACGACCTCGGCGCCGAAGCCCTCGGCACCTTCCGGGTGGGCGTCGATGGCGTCGAGCAGGGCCTGGAGGTTGGTGCCGGAACCGGAGACCAGCACGACCAGGCGGGAGGCGGCCATGGGAGGCCCTTTCTCACGGGGTGCGTCTTGTATGGTCGTACAAAAACGCAGGCACCCTCGATACGGGGAACCATACGAAGCGACCGACCGCCTGCAACGATACCGGCACACCGGACGGCCCCCGAGGGACGGGTGGACGGGCGGGCGGTAGCGTCTGGCGTACAGCCCACCGAGGACACGACGACGCAGGGGAAGAAACGCACCCGATGCCGGACCCACGCCAGTCCCCCACAGACGACAATCCGTTCGCGGCCCCGCCGGAGGACCGGCCTGACCAGCCCTGGCAGCCGCGCAGCGGAGCGGGCGGACCGGAGCGGGGCGAGGACGGCGGCGGCCCCGGGCCGGACCCCGACGGCTCCCGCGGGCCGGGCACCGGCCGCTGGGACCCGACGGACCCGGCCCAGCGCCGGGCCCGCTACGCGCTGCTCGGCGGCATGTGGGCCTTCTTCTTCACGCTGTTCGGCATTCCCGCGATGGGCCTGCTGCTGGGTGCGCTCTCGCTGTACTGGGGCATCAGCTCGCTGCGCGCGAAGACCAAGCCGGAGGAGGCGCGGCCGCAGCTCACGGCGGCGGTGGGCGGCCTGCTGACGGCGTCGGTCGCCCTCGTGCTGACCATCGGCACGTACGGGGTGCAGCTGGCGTACAAGGACTTCTACGTCTGCCGCGACGACGCGCTGACGAAGACCGCCGAGTTGAAGTGCAACGACCTGCTGCCGAGCGGCCTGCGCGACCTGATCGGCGTGAAGAAGTAGCAACGGCGGCCGGGCGCGCGGCGTGCAGGGGCGCGGCGTGCCCGGTCGGGACGCGCCCGGTCACGGGGTCCGCTTCCTGCGTACGTAGACGAGCGCGCCGGTGGCACCGGGGGCCAGGTCGGGAGCGGTGGCGGCGGCCGGGGGCCGGTCTGCGGGCGACCCGGCCGCCGGGGGCCCGGCCGTCGGGGGCTCGGCTGCCAGGGGCTCGGCTGCCAGGGGCTCGGCCGTCGGGGGTGTTGCGCGGCCCGGCAGCGACTCGTACACCGGCAGGGCCCCGGGTACGGGCGTCCCCGCGGACCGGTCCGCGCCGTCGGAGCCGCCCGAACCGCCCGAGCCGCCCGTATCGAATGCGGGCAGGGGCCCGGGCACCGGGTCCGGCGGCGGGCCGGACGCCGACTGCCAAGCGGGCGGGGAATCGGGCAGGACCCCGGCGAGCCCGGCCGGGGCCGGGACCTGGGCCGGGGCCGGCGGCAGCGGCGGCGGATCCGGGAGCAGCGCAGCGGAGGACTCCGCGACCGGCAGCGGGCGCGGCGCCTGCGGCGGCGCGGAGGGGTTCCTGAAGTCCGGGAAAAGGGTGCCCGAGGACCGGCGCATGGTCTCCCAGCGCAGTTCCCGGCCGCCCGCGTCGTGCCAGTGGCCGAGTTCCGGCACCTCCTGCGGTTCCAGCGGCTCCGGCATCCCGCGGTCGCGCCAGGCGCGTACGACCATCGCGACCGGCACCGAGACCACGAGGGTCCACGCGAAGGCCGCTCCCCCGGTCTCCCACCACACCGGCCCGAACCGGGCCAGCCGGCCCGATCCCATCGGACCGCCCGCCATCGCCGCGGCCAGCGCCGTCAGCAGTCCGCAGACCAGGGCCCCGCCGACCGCCGTGAACGTGGTCTCGCGGAAGCGGGGGGCCTCCCCGTCCTCGCCCTCCCCGTCCACCGCGAACCGGCCCACCACCACCCCGGCCAGCACCGGCACCCCCAGCACCGCCCAGGTCAGCGGCGTACCCGGGCCCTGCGGCGGCAGGGCGGCGAGCAGCGGGAAGCGGGGCAGGGCCGGGGCGCCGGAGAAGGCCAGGGGGGTCACGGCCGCCGAACCGCCCAGGGCGAAGCCCGGCCCGAGCCCGTACGCCGCACCGAACACGGCCGCGTTCGGGATCAGCGCGAGGGCCAGCAGCAGTACGGCGAACCGGCCCGACCAGACCCCGGTGAGTTGGAGGAACGATTCCTGGGCCGCACTCGCGTGCCACATCAGCGAAGCGCCCACGAGCAGCGCGCCGCCGCCCAGCAGGGTCACGGCCCCGGCGGTCCCGGCACGGAGCGCCCGCGCATTCCGGGGGCGCGCGAGCGCCTTCCGCACGCCCCTCGGCACCCAGCGCGGCAGCGGATCGTACGGGCGGCCCCGCGCCGCCCACACCCCGCCGGCCGCCGCCGCGAAGGCCACGAGCGGCACGTGCCAGGCCGCGCTCAGCGGGTCCGCCGGCATCGGGCCGCCCGCCGCGTAGGCCGTGGCGGCGGCCCCGACCAGCAGATAGCCGCAGGTCACGGCGGAGAACACGGCACCCGCGGAGAGCCCCTCGCCCGCCTCGGCCTCGTCCTCGTAGACGGCGAGGCGGGCCGCCCGGCGCATCAGCCACACCGGCAGGGCGACCAGCAGCAGCGGGGTCACGCCGACCGGAGCGGGCACCCCGGAGAGCGTGTCGTACCTGATCAGCTCGGTGCCGTGGGCCAGCAGCCAGAGGCCGGCGGCCACGTGGAGCGCGCCGCCCGGACCACTGTCGGGGTAGGGCGAGCTGATCCACAGCACCATGACGAGGACGGCCAGGGAGCCGAGCCCCAGCCCGGCGGCGACGGCGCCGCCCAGTACGCAGGCGGCGGCCGCGGGCGAGCGGCGGCGCCCGGACCGCTGACCCGCCGGGCAGGACGGGCCGCGTTCGGTCACGTGGGTCACGACGCCATGGTCCCAACGACACGCGCTGAGGGCGCGTAACGGGCGAATGGTCGTGGTGTCGCCCAATATACGTTTATGTACTTTTTCGCTCAGGAAGGCGTCGTGGGGGGTCCGGCATGACACAGAGCGCCCAGCCCGCGCCCGACCTGTCCCTGCCCTCCCCCAAGGAGCGGCGCAGACTGCGCGAAGCCGGCGGCCTCGGCCACGAGGAGATCGCGGAGGCGGTCGGAGTGACCGCCTCCACCGTGCGCTCCTGGGAAACCGGCCGCACCGAACCCCGCGGCCGCAAGCGCGAGGCATACGCAAAACTCCTGACCTCCCTGACCCCAGGAGACCCCGCCCCGCCGGGGGCGAACCACGCCCCGCCGGGACCACACCAAGCCCCGCCGGCGATTGAGGCGCAGGGGCCCGGGGGCGGAGCCCCCGAAACCACGCACGGCCCGCACCTCCCCCCCACCGCAACCGCCCGTGCACAGAGGCTGGACCCGCCAGGGCCACACCCCGCCCCGCCGGAGGCGAACCACGCCCCGCCGGGACCAAACCAAGCCCCGCCGGCGATTGAGGCGCGGGGGCCCGGGGGCGGAGCCCCCGAAACCACGCACGGCCCGCACCTCCCCCCCACCGCAACCGCCGCCCGCCGCCCCCTCCCCACGGCAAAGCCGACCCCCGGCGCGGGCACCCGCCCCAAACCCGCGGCCAAGCGGGCCGCCAGGCCCCCCGCCTGGCAACACCGCCCGGACAGCCGGTCCGACAGACCCCCCGCCGGCACGGCAAGCCACACCCCCGCGCCGAAACCGGACGCGCCCAAGCCGGACGCACCGAAGCCGGACGCGCCCAAGCCGTCCACAGCCGAGGCACCGGCTGTGGAAGAGCAGGCGGAGGCAGCAAAGGCACCGGCACCCGCACCCCCCGCACAGCCGCCGCAGCCGCCACGGCCCCGCATCACCCCCACCCAGGCCTTCGACGCCCTGTACGCATACACCGCCCCCTCCCTCGTCCGGCAGACGTACCTCCTCACCGGCCGCCGCCGCCTCGCCGTCGAGGCCGTCGAGCGCGCCTTCCACCAGGCCTGGGAGCGCTGGCCCGAAGTCGCCACCGACCGCGACCCGGTCGGCTGGGTCCGCGCGGTGGCGTACGAGTACGCCCTCTCGCCCTGGCACCGGTTCAGCCGCGCCCACCGCCACCCCGACCGGCAACCGGCCGCCGCCGACGACCGTGCGCTGATCGACGCGCTGCTCACCCTGCCGCCCCGGTACCGGCGTACGGTCCTGCTCTACGACGGGGTCGGCCTCGACCTGCCGGACACGGCCGCCGAAACGGAGGCCACCACCGCGGCCGCCGCCGCCCGGCTGCTGTCCGCGCACGCCCGGCTCGCCGAGCGCCTGCCCGAGCTGGCACAGGCCCCGCCCGCCGCCCAGTCGGCCCTGCTCCGCGAACGCCTCGGCCGGTTCGCCCCCGCCGTACGACTGGAGCCCGGCCCGCCCGCCGCGGCCCGCGGGGCCGCGGAGCACCGCAACCGGGTGTGGACCCGCGCCGCACTCGGCCTCACCGCGGTCATCGCCGTCGCCACCGCGTACACGGTGAACACCGCCCCGACCAAGTACGAGCCCATCCCCGCGCCAGGGGCGGCCGTGAGCGGCGTACCCCCGCACATGGGCCCGCAGCGGCTCACCGACCACGGCCGCGAACTACGGGAGAAGCTCCGCTCCGAGACCGCGCACGGACCGGAACGCCTCGTCCCGAAGACCGGCTAGCACCGCACCCGGCCGGCCGCCCCACCCGGCCGCCCCACCCGGCCGTCCAGCCCGTCCGGCCGGCCGGCCCACCCGCCCGGCCGCCCCGGAAACGGTCGTGGGCCCGCACCCTCCGAGGAGGATGCGGGCCCACGGGTGCGCACGCCCGCGCGCACCCGTCAGCCGGGTGCGCGGCGGTGCGCAGGGACTCAGGCGCTGAGGATCTCGCGCGCGAGCTTGGCGGTCTCGGTCGGCGTCTTGCCGACCTTGACGCCGGCGGCCTCGAGGGCCTCCTTCTTGGCCTGCGCGGTGCCGGAGGAGCCGGAGACGATGGCGCCGGCGTGGCCCATGGTCTTGCCCTCGGGGGCGGTGAAGCCCGCGACGTAACCGACGACCGGCTTGGTGACGTTCTTCGCGATGAAGTCCGCCGCACGCTCCTCGGCGTCGCCGCCGATCTCGCCGATCATGACGATCAGCTCGGTCTCCGGGTCGGCCTCGAAGGCCTCCAGGGCGTCGATGTGCGTGGTGCCGATGACCGGGTCGCCACCGATGCCGACGGCGGAGGTGAAGCCGATGTCACGCAGCTCGTACATCATCTGGTAGGTCAGGGTGCCGGACTTGGACACGAGACCGATCTTGCCGGGCTTGGTGATGTCGCCCGGGATGATGCCGGCGTTGGACTGGCCGGGGGTGATCAGGCCGGGGCAGTTCGGGCCGATGATCCGGGTCTTGTTGCCCTTGGCGGTGGCGTACGCCCAGAAGGCGGCGGAGTCGTGCACCGCGATGCCCTCGGTGATGACGACGGCCAGCGGGATCTCGGCGTCGATGGCCTCGACGACGGCGGCCTTCGCGAAGGCCGGCGGCACGAAGAGGACGGAGACGTTGGCGCCCGTCTTCTCCATCGCCTCGGCGACCGAGCCGAAGACCGGGACCTCGGTGCCGTCGAAGTCGACGGAGGTGCCGGCCTTGCGCGGGTTCACGCCACCGACGATGTTGGTGCCGTCAGCCAGCATCAGCTTGGTGTGCTTCATGCCCGTGGCACCGGTCATGCCCTGGACGATGACCTTGCTGTCCTTGTTGAGGAAGATAGCCATGGTGAGTCTGTGACCTCGTCCCTTTACTTCGCAGCCGCGAGCTCGGCGGCCTTGTCGGCCGCACCGTCCATGGTGTCCACGCGCTGGACCAGCGGGTGGTTGGCGTCCGACAGGATCTTGCGACCCAGCTCCGCGTTGTTGCCGTCGAGACGGACGACCAGCGGCTTGGTGACCGCCTCGCCCTTCTTCTCGAGCAGCTCAAGGGCCTGGACGATGCCCTTGGCGACCTCGTCGCACGCGGTGATGCCACCGAAGACGTTGACGAAGACGGACTTGACGTCGGTGTCGCCGAGGATGATCTCGAGACCGTTCGCCATGACCTCGGCGGAGGCGCCGCCGCCGATGTCGAGGAAGTTGGCGGGCTTGACGCCACCGTGGTTCTCACCGGCGTACGCGACCACGTCGAGGGTGCTCATGACGAGACCCGCGCCGTTGCCGATGATGCCGACCTCGCCCTCGAGCTTGACGTAGTTCAGGCCCTTGGCCTTGGCCGCCGCCTCGAGCGGGTTGGCCGCGGCGTGGTCCACGAACTCCTCGTGGCCCGGCTGGCGGAACTCGGCGTTCTCGTCCAGGGAGACCTTGCCGTCGAGGGCGATGACCTCGCCGGACGCGACCTTGGCGAGCGGGTTGACCTCGACGAGGAGCGCGTCCTCGGCGATGAAGGTGGACCACAGGGTCACGAGGACCTCGGCGACCTTCTCGGCGACCTCGGCCGGGAACTTCGCCAGGGCGACGATCTCGCGGGCCTTCTCGATGGTCACGCCCTCGTTGGCGTTCACCGGGACCTTGGCGAGCTTCTCCGGGGTCTCCTCGGCGACCTGCTCGATGTCCATGCCGCCCGCGACCGAGGCCATGGCCAGGAAGGTGCGGTTGGTGCGGTCGAGGAGGTAGGAGACGTAGTACTCCTCCACGATCTCCGGCGCGGTCTCGGCGATCATCACCTTGTGGACCGTGTGGCCCTTGATGTCCATGCCGAGGATGTCCGTCGCGCGGGCGACGGCCTCGTCCGGGGTGGCGGCGAGCTTGACGCCGCCGGCCTTGCCTCGGCCTCCGACCTTCACCTGCGCCTTGACGACCGACTTGCCGCCCAGCCGCTCGGTGGCCTCGCGAGCCGCCTCAGGCGTGTCGATCACTTCACCGGCCAGCACCGGTACACCGTGCTTGGCGAAGAGGTCCCTCGCCTGGTACTCGAACAGGTCCACGCGCGTCCGTCCCTTGTCTTAAAGATTCGCAGTGTTCGCGGTTGTCTGCGTGGGCGTGCCGCGGAGGGCAACGTGACGGCGCTGTCACAGGGGATGCGCACACGGTGACCGTGGACGCGGCATGTCCGTCCGGCAGGTTATCCCCGGAGGACGTAGGACCCTAAATCACAGATCACACCCGCGCGGTGATTCCCCTCACAGATCGCCTCACGGGTGAACTGCAAGTTCGTGCGATCGGACCATTCCCAGGGCCTCGGCGGACGCCCTCGCGCAACCGGCCGCCCAACCCCCGTCCCGGGCCTGAGCTGCGGATACGTGTAGGACGCAGGCAGTTCACGGGACCGGCAGCGGGCGCTTCTCGATCGCGGCGGCCATCACCTCCGGGAACAGGTCCGGGGTGCAGGCGAAGGCCGGGGCGCCGAGCGCGGCCAGAGCGGCGGCGTGCTCGCGGTCGTAGGCCGGGGCCCCCTCGTCGGACAGCGCGAGCAGGGCCACGAACTGCACCCCGGCGGCCTTCATCGCCGCCACCCGCCTGAGCATCTCCTCCCGGATGCCGCCCTCGTAGAGGTCGCTGATCAGCACGACGACCGTGTCCGCGGGACGGGTGATCTTCGACTGGCAGTAGGCCAGTGCCCGGTTGATGTCCGTGCCCCCGCCGAGCTGGGTGCCGAACAGCACGTCCACCGGATCGTCGAGCCGGTCGGTCAGATCGACCACCGCGGTGTCGAAGACCACCAGCCGGGTGGCTATGGACCGCATGGAGGCGAGCACCGCGCCGAACACCGACGCGTAGACCACCGAGGCGGCCATCGAACCCGACTGGTCGATGCAGAGCACCACCTCCTTCTTCACGGACCGGTCGGCGCGGCCGTAGCCGACGAGCCGCTCGGGCACGACCGTGCGGTACTCGGTCAGGTAGTTCTTGAGGTTCGCCCGGATGGTGCGGTCCCAGTCGATGTCCCGGTGGCGCGGCCGGCTGATCCGGGCGGAACGGTCGAGCGCGCCGGTGAGTGCGGCGCGCGTGCGGGTCGCGAGCTTGCTCTCCAGTTGCTCGACCACCTTGCGCACCACGGCCCGCGCGGTCTCCTTCGTCGTCTCGGGCATCGCCTTGTGGAGCGAGAGCAGGGTGCCGACCAGGTGCACGTCCGCCTCGACCGCCTCCAGCATCTCGGGCTCCAGCAGCAGCGAGGAGAGCCCGAGCCGATCGATCGCGTCCCGCTGCATCACCTGCACGACCGGGCTCGGGAAGTACGTACGGATGTCCCCCAGCCAGCGGGCCACCGAGGGCGCGGACGAACCGAGACCCGCCGACCGCTCCCCCGCCCGCCGCCGTCCCCCGGCCGTCCGGCCCGACCCGTAGAGCGCGGTGAGCGCCGCGTCCATGGCCGCGTCCCGCCCGCCCGGCTCATACCCGGTCCCCTCCCCGCCCTCGCCCCCCAACACCAACCGCCACCGCCGCAACCGCTCCTCCCCGCCCGCAGCCCCACCCGCACCGCCGGCCCCTGCCACCCCGACCGAGACCGCCCCTGCCTCCCCCGCCTGGGCCATGCCCATCCCGACCTCTCCCGTGCCGACCGCGCCCGCCCCGGCCTCCCCCGTCCCGAACGCGTCCGCCCCTGCCTCGCCCGGGGCCATGCCCGTCCCGGCCTCCCCCGTGCCGACCGCGCCCGCGCCGGCCGCGCATGTCCCGACCGTGCCCGCGCCGGCCGCGCCCGCCTGGGCCATGCCCATCCCGACGTCCCCCGAGCCGTCCGTGACCGCCGCGACCGCCCTCGACCCGACGGCGCCCGTCACGGCCGTGCCGGTCCCGTCCTCCCCCGTCCGGGCCGTCCCGGCCGTCCCGGCGGCGGCCACCGTGCTGCCGTTCGTTCCCGTCGTCGTGGTCATCCCGCTGCCCCCGCCATGTCCTCGGTCTCCTGTTCCTTCGTCCCCCGTGCATCCGGCGGCGTCGCCGCAGCCGCGCCGACGCGCAGCAGCATTTCCACCAGCGGCACCACGGCATCCGCCCGCGCCGGATCGAGCTCCGGGGCGAAGCCGGCCGGTGCCGAACCGGCCACGGCCGCCGCGGGCCCCGCGCCCGGCCCCCGCCGGACCAGCTCCCCGAGCGTCCGCCGCACCGCCGGCTCGTACGCCCCGAACGTCCTGCGCAGCAGGGGCAGTACGGCGGTGAAGGCGTCGGCGGGCACCCCCGTGAGCCATTCGTCGACCAGCCCCAGCAGCCGGTCGTCGTGCACGAGAAGGGTGCCGCCGCCCGAGCCCCCGCCGACGAAGCCCCCGATCCAGGCGGCGGCATCGGCCGGCGCGGCCGCCCGGGACAGTGCCAGTCCCATCAACCGTGCCGTCTCCTCGGCCGGCAGCTGCCCCTCGTCGAGCAGCAGCCGGGCCGCCCGGCCCCGGATGCCGCCGGGCACGGTGTCCCGGCCGGCCAGCGCCCGCAGCACGGCGGTCCACCGCTCCCGCAGCCCCGGCTGCTCCAGCAGTCCGATCGCAGCGTGCACCGCGTCCACGTGTCCGCGCAGTTCGGCCGCCCCGTCCGCGTCCAGCCCGGCGCAGGCGGGCGGCAGCGCCACGCATATCCGCTCGGCCAGCCCGGCCGCCACCTCCGCCAGCGCCGCGGTGTCGGTGCCGCGTACGTCTCCGTACCGCAGCGCGCGGGCCAGCGCGGGCAGGGCACGGGCCAGCTGGGCCACGTCCGTGCCGAGCGCGGCCCGGTCGGCGAGCACCCGCATCACCACGGGCAGGGCCTCCGAGAGCCCGGCCAGCAGGCACCGCTCGGCCAGTGCGGTCACCTCGCCGAGCTGTCCGGCGGCCTGGGCGTCGGCCTCCGCCCGCGCGGTGGCGGCGCCGAGCACGGTGGTCCCCCACACCGCAGCCTCGGCGACCCGTACCGACAGCTCGGGCTCCCAGCGCAGCCGCCAGGTCTCGCGGAAGGTGCCGGTACTGCCGCGCGAGGCGACCGGCTCCCCCCAGCCCACGCCCAGCAGCCGCAGCCGGTGCAGCAGCAGGCTGCGGGCCGCGTCCGTGTCCTTGCGCAGGTCGAGCTCCAGTTCCCGCTCCGCGGCCTCCGGTTTGAGGCGCAGCGAGCGCTGCTGCCGGCTGAGGTCCCGTTGCAGCGGAACCACCGGCGCGTGCGCGGGCACCTCGCCGAGCTCGTCCCCGACGACCAGCCGGTCCTCGACGAGCGCGAGCGGTATGTCCGAGCCCTCGCACATCACGGCCCGTACCGCGTCCAGGGTTTCGGACAGTCCCGCCAGCGGGCGGCCGCGCATGGCGGCGAGGGTGTCCGCGAGCCGGACCGCCTCGATGACGTGCGCGGAAGAGACCTGGAGGTCCTCCTCCCGCAGCAGCCCGGCGACCCGGGTCAGCCAACGCGCCACCGGCCGGTCGGGCGCGGTGAACAGGTGCCGGTACCAGCCCGGCGAGGCGATCCCCGCCCCGTACCCGGAGGCCCGGGTGAGGCGGCGGTGGGTCCAGGGCACCCAGGCCGTCCCGGTCTTCACCTTGGGCAGTCCGGTGAGCAGGGCCCGGTCGGCGGCGACCGTCGTCTTCAGCCGCAGGGCCGGGACGTGCCAGGCCCCGCACACCACGGCGTACTCGTCCCCGAACTCCCGCCGGGCGGCGCGCATCTTCTGCCGCATGTGGGCCTCGCGCACCAGGTCCCGCCCTGGGCCTGCGGACCCGTGCTCCTCCCGGAGGGCGGCCATGGCCTCCCCGACCGCCTCGAAGGCGGCCAGGGGGTCCCCGCCTGCGCCGCGGTGCTCGACGGCGTCCTCCCACCACCGCTCGGGGTCCTCGTACCCGGCGGCCGCGGCGAGTGCGGCGAGCGGGTCCAGGCGCAGCGCGGCGCCCGCGTCCTCCGCATCCGCGCCCCCGGGCGCTTCCTCCCCCTCGTCCCCGGTCCGCTCTCCGTCGTCTCCGTCGTCTCCACCGGCCCCGTCCGCTCCCCCCGCTCCGGCCGGGGGTTCGGCGGGGCCGGCGGCGAGGGTGTGGGCGGCCGGGAGGTCGATGAAGCGGACCGGTACCTCTTGTGCCAGGGCCCAGCGGATCGCCACCCACTCCGGGGAGAACTCGGCGAGGGGCCAGAACGCGGCCCGTCCCGGGTCGTCGGCGACATGGGCGAGGAGGGCCACCGGCGGCCGCATGCCGGGATCGGCGGCGAGCGGCAGCAGGGCGTCGCCCTCGGGCGGGCCCTCGACGAGGACGGCCCGGGGGCGGGCCGCGTCGAGGGCGGCGCGCACGGCGCGGGCGGATCCCGGGCCGTGGTGGCGGATGCCCAGGAGCAGGGGACCGTTCATACCGTGACCTCCCGGCAGGCGCGGTAGAAGTCCTTCCAGCCCTCGCGCTCGCGCACCACGGCCTCCAGGTACTCCTGCCATACGACGCGGTCGGCCGCCGGGTCGCGGACCACGGCCCCGAGGATGCCGGCCGCCACGTCCGAGGGCCGCAGGACCCCGTCGCCGAAGTGCGCCGCGAGGGCCAGGCCGTTGGTGACCACGGAGATGGCCTCCGCCGTGGACAGGGTGCCGCTCGGGCTCTTCACCTTGGTGCGCCCGTCGGCGGTCACCCCGTCGCGCAGTTCGCGGAAGACGGTGACCACGCGGCGGATCTCGTCGAGCCCCTCGGGGGCGGCGGGCAGGTCCAGCGAGCGTCCTATCTGGTCGACGCGGCGGGCCACGATGTCCACCTCCGCCTCGGGGCTCTCGGGCAGGGGCAGGACCACGGTGTTGAACCGGCGGCGCAGGGCGCTGGACAGCTCGTTGACCCCGCGGTCGCGGTCGTTGGCGGTCGCGATCAGGTTGAACCCGCGGACGGCCTGCACTTCCTCGCCGAGTTCCGGGATGGGCAGGGTCTTCTCCGACAGGACGGTGATCAGGGTGTCCTGGACGTCCGCCGGGATGCGGGTGAGCTCCTCGACCCGGGCGGTCATGCCCTCGGCCATGGCGCGCATGACCGGGCTGGGGACGAGGGCCTCGCGGCTGGGGCCGTGGGCGAGCAGCCGGGCGTAGTTCCACCCGTACCGGATGGCCTCCTCGGGGGTGCCGGCGGTGCCCTGCACCAGCAGGGTGGAGTCGCCGCTCACGGCGGCGGCGAGGTGTTCCGACACCCAGGTCTTGGCGGTGCCGGGGACGCCGAGGAGGAGCAGGGCGCGGTCGGTGGCGAGGGTGGTGACGGCCACCTCCACGATGCGGCGGGGGCCCACGTACTTGGGCGTGATCACCGTGCCGTCCGGCAGGGTGCCGCCCAGCAGGTAGGTGGCGACCGCCCAGGGGGACAGCTTCCAGCGGGCCGGGCGCGGGCGGTCGTCCGCGGCCGCCAGGGCCTTCAGCTCATCGGCGAACGCGTCTTCCGCATGCGGCCTCAGCGCCTCGCCGCCCGTGCCGTTTCCGGACATGGTCATGGGTCCCCCTCCAGATGTCTGCCTCCGCCGCCATCGGGTGCTCCGGCGACGTTTTCCACCGTGCACCACGGCACTGACAACGGGCCGTCAGAATCCCCTGGGCTGGGCGTTGTTGCAGGTCAGAAGCATTGTCAGTGGGGGCCTCTACCTTCGGAGGCATGACTGATCAGGCGGTGCGCTGGACTGCCGAGCAGGTGCTGTCGCTGGCGCCTGACGAAGCGTCGCGCAAGGCGGGGACCAGGCTCGGCAGCGCCGGGCCGTGGTCGGGAGCGGGCTGTTCCGGTTCGGGTGCCGTGTGGGGGCTGTGCAAGGGCAGCGGCAGCCGGCCGTACCAGACGGTGGTGGACCTCTCGGGTCCCGCGTACAAGTGCTCCTGCCCGAGCCGGAAGTTCCCGTGCAAGCACGCGCTGGGGCTGTTGCTGCTCTGGTCTTCGGGCGAGGGGGCGGTGCCCGCGGGGGAGGCACCGGACTGGGCCGGGGGCTGGCTCGGGGAGCGGGTGGCGAAGGCCGCGCGGAAGAAGGAGGGGGGTGCGGGCGCCGGGAAGCCCGTGGACGAGGCGGCGGCCCGGCGGCGGGCGGAGCGGCGGGCCGGCCGGATCGGCGCGGGAGTCTCCGAGTTGGAGCAGCGGCTGGCCGATCTGCTGCGCGGGGGGCTGGCGGGGCAGGAGCAGGCGGGGTACCGGGCCTGGGAGGAGACCGCGGCGCGGATGGTCGATGCGCAGGCGCCCGGGCTGGCCGCGCGGGTACGGGAGTTGGGGACGCTGACGGTGTCGGGGCCCGGCTGGCCGGTGCGGATGCTGGAGGAGTGCGCGCTGCTCCACCTGCTGGACCGGGCGTGGCTGGGGGTGGCGGAGCTGCCGGCTCCGCTGGCCGCGACGGTGCGGACCCGGGTGGGGCTGCCGGGGGCTGCGGACGGGGCGCCGGTACCGGACCGCTGGCTGGTGCTGGCGCAGTACGACACGGTCTCGCCGGACGGGCGGCTGACCACGCGCCGGATCTGGCTCCGGGGGGTGGAGAGCGGCCGCCCGGCACTGGTCCTGGATTTCGGCCCGCCGGGTAGGCCGCCCCAACTGGCCCTTCCGGTGGGGCTCGTGGTGGGGGCGGAGGCCTCCTTCCACACGGGGGCGGTTCCCCTGCGGGCGGAGCTGACCGAGCGGTCCGGCCCGCCGGCCCGGCCGTCGGGGCCGCCGCCGGGGGTGGACACGGGAGCGGCGCTGGACCAGTACGGCGCCGCGCTGAGGCAGGACCCGTGGCTGGATTCCTGGCCGGTGGTCCTGGCGGGGGTGATACCCGTGCCGGCCGAGGACGGCGGCTGGCAACTGGCGGACTCGGACGGCAAGTCCGCCCTGCCGCTGAGCCCGGGCCCGCGTTCCGCGGCCGGACGGTGGCAGCTGGCGGCGCTGTCGGGGGGTGGCCCGCTCACGGTGTTCGGCGAATGCGGCCATGCGGGCTTCACCCCGCTGACGGCCTGGCAGCCGGACTCACCGCAGGCGGTCGTCCTGGGCTGACCGCCCGCCCGAACCGGCCGCATACGACGGCCGGTCACTGGCTGCCCCGGTCCCGCGGAGGGGGCGGGACCGGGGCACACCCGGGCACGAGTGATCCGATACCAGGGAGGGGAGCCGCGATGACGGCGCAAACGGTCAAGACAGCAGAACGGCCAAGCCGGGGCACGGCATCCGCCCACCAGCGGCGAAGCCCGACCGACGCGGACCCCCATCCGCTCGACAGCCGCCCAACCGGCACCGGCCGTCCGACCCCGGCCGGGTGGCCCGTGGGGGCCGGGTGGCCCGCCGCGGCCCGGCCCGCCGGAGCCGAGACGCCGGACGCTGCTGGGGGGACGGCGGGGTGCGCGGCTACGGGCGCCGTCGGAGCCGGGTGGCCGGCTCCCGTCGGGGAACCCGTCGGGGCCGAGGGGCTGGGCGCGGGCGGGAGGTCGGTACGGGGTCCGGGGGCGGTTGCGGCGTTGCGGGAGGCGGTGGCGGTCGGGGGGGCCGCGCGCTCCCCGCGGTCGGGGGCGGCCGGGACGCCTGCGTGCCCCCGGCGGCCGGTCGGGGCCGGGGCGGGGTGGGCGCAGACGGACTGGGAGGGGCTGGTCACCGCTGCGCTGCTCGGGACCGAGCGGCGCGGGGGCGGTGGGCCGGAGGCGCTGCTCGATGCCGCCGCCGTGCACACGGTGCGGCGGCGGGCCGGGCTGCGGCCCGCGGCGGCCGCACCGCTGCCGGAGCCGGCTCCGCAGGACCCGCGCCCGCAGCTGCCGGACGCCGCGCAGCAGCGGCTGGCGCAGCTGCTCGCCGGCCGGGCCGCGGGCAGCCCGGCCGGCCGGGGGGCCGCCCCCGACCTGGCGGAACTGCTGCCGCAGTGGCTGGCCGCCGCCAACTCCCACGGCTACCAGGCCCCGCACGCCCTGCTGCCGGCCCTGCTGGACGCGGCCCGGGCCCGCACCGACCTGCGGCCGCACGCGCTGGAGCTGGCCGGGGTGCGCGGGCTGTGGCTGGCCCGCCTCAATCCGGAATGGCGGTTCGCCCTGCGCAGCGGCAGCGGGGGCACCGCACTGCCGGATCCCGCGGACTCGGAATCCGTAGGCCTGTTGTGGCAGGAGGGGCTGTTCGCCGAGCGGGTGGCCCTGCTCGCCCTGATACGCGGGCACGACCCGGCGGCGGGCCGGGAGCTGCTCGCCGGCACCTGGGGCACCGAACGGGCCGAGGACCGGCTGATGTTCCTCGACTCGCTGCGCCACGGCCTGTCCGACGCGGACGAGCCGTTCCTGGAGGAGGCCCTGTCGGACCGCAGCCGGAACGTCCGGGCCACCGCGGCCGAGCTGCTGTCGGCACTGCCCGGTTCGGCACTGGCCGCACGCATGGCCGAACGCGCCCTCCTGTGCGTGGGACCGGAGGGCGTGGAGGCACCGCGCAGCTGCGACGCGGGCATGCAGCGGGACGGGGTGGTGAAGCGGCCGCCCGCCGGCCGGGGCGAACGGTCCTGGTGGCTGGGGCAGATCGTGGAGGCGGCCCCGCTGTCCTGCTGGAGGGACCGGTTCGGCGGGCTCGGCCCGGCGGAGATCGTGGCCCTTCCGGTGGCCGAGGGCTGGGCCGAGGACCTGCACGCCGCCTGGTGCCGGGCAGCCGTCCGGCAGCGTGACGCGCCGTGGGCGAAGGCCCTGCTCGGATCGGCTTCCGCGCCTCCGGCGGCCGGGCCGGGGACGGCCTCGCTCGCGGAACGCGCGAAGCTGCTGGAGACCCTGCCCGCGGCGGAACGCGCCGAGTGGGTGGCCGAGTTCATCGGGGCGCACGGACTGTCCGAGGCGTTCCAGCTGCTGGGGGTCTGCGCGGTGCCGTGGGCCGCGCCGCTGGGGCGGGCCGTGGTCGACTCGCTCGACCGCGCCCGCGAAGCGGGCAGCTATCCGTGGAGTTTCAGCGGGGTGATGGGCCTGGCCGAACGCTGCCTGGATCCCGCCGAGGCGACCCGTCTGGCCGCGCTCACCGCGTCCTCGGAGGAGCCCCCGGACACCGCCCCCGGCGCCACGGGCTACTGGGCCGAGGCCTTCCACCGCCTGACCGCGACCTTGCGCCTGCGCGCGGCCATGCACAGCGAGCTGATACGTACGCGGTGAGACGGTGAGCTGCGGCGCTCGGCTTGCGCTGCTCCGCCCCGGACCCGGGTCCTCGAACGCCGAACGGGCTCGGTTCCGCCCCGCGGCGTCCGGCCCGCGGGGCCACGCCCAGCGAGCCCCGGCCCGCCGACCGCCCGAGCCCCGGCCCGGCGACCGCCCGGCCGCCGACTCCCGGTCCGGTGCAAGGTCAGCCCCCCGCCGGCGATCGGGGCGGGGGGCTGGGGCGGTGCTCCGAGACCGAGACCGAGGGGGCCGGTTACGCCTCCGCGTGGTGGCGGATGTTCGCCCGGACCCAGTCCACGATGGCCGTGGTCGTCGCGCCGGGCGTGAAGATCTCGGCCACGCCCTTCTCCTTCAGCGGCGCGATGTCCGCCTCGGGGATGATCCCGCCGCCGAAGACCTTGATGTCTTCCGCGTCGCGCTCCTTGAGCAGCTCGATGACCTTCACGAAGAGCGTGTTGTGCGCACCGGAGAGGATCGACAGCCCGATGGCGTCGGCGTCCTCCTGGATCGCCGTGTCCACGATCTGCTCGGGGGTCTGGTGCAGCCCGGTGTAGATGACCTCCATGCCCGCGTCGCGCAGAGCGCGCGCGATCACCTTGGCACCACGGTCGTGGCCGTCGAGACCCGGCTTGGCGACCACCACACGGATCGGACCGGTCACACCCATCACTACCTCCAGGTGAACGAACGTTAAGCACAGCATCCCGCAAGCCGCCGTTTCACGGTGGACGGCATGGGGGAAATCACACCTGACACGTTTTCGTCATTGACAGAGCCGGTCGCAAGGGGAGCCGCGACGAGGTCGCCACGCCACCGTGCCGCCAGCCGCACGGCACGGTGGCGTGGCATACCGGTGACGGTGCTGCCGCCTCCGGAACCGCTGGGGAGGCAGGCATGGGCTTGTCACTGAAAGTGCCCGGGGTGAAGGTACCCGGCGCCTCCGGCCTGTCGGCCGACGCCCTCCGGGCCGGGGTCCTGGAGCTGGTGATCCTGGCCGCGCACCTGCTCGTGTACCCGACCGGCATCCGCTCCGAGCGCCCCGCGAGCGCCCCGCCCGCCGGGGTCCGCCCGCCCGTGCTGCTGCTCCACGGGTTCACGGACAACCGCTCCGTGTTCCTGTTGCTGCGCCCGCTGCTGGCCGAGCACGGCCGGCGCCGGGTGGAGGCGGTCAACTACTCCCCGCTCACCACCGACCTGCGCACCGCGGCCGCCGCCCTGGCCGTCCGGGTCGAGGAGGTCTGCGCCCGCAGCGGGCACGACCGGATCGACCTGGTCGGCCACAGCCTGGGCGGCCTGGTCGCCCGTTATTACGTACAGCGCCTCGGCGGTGACGCACGGGTGCGGACACTGGTCTGTCTCGGCACACCCCACCAGGGCACCAGGGTGGCCCCGCTGATGGATGCGCACCCGCTGGTGCGGCAGATGCGGCCGGATTCCGAGGTGATCCGGGAGCTGCAACGGCCCGCGCCCGGCTGCCGGACCCGGTTCGTGAGCTTCTGGAGCGATCTGGACCAGCTGATGGTCCCGGTGGACACGGCCTGCCTCGACCACCCGGACCTGATCGCCGAGAACGTGCAGGTCACCGGCATCGGCCACCTCGCCCTGCCCGTGCATCCGGCGGTCACCTCCGGCATCCGCCGGGCCCTCGACGGCCCGGCCCTCCGCGCGGTGGCCCCGGCGGACAGCTCCTCCGTAGCCTGACCGTTTTTTCGAACGCCCTTCGAACGCAGCGCCAAGGCTGTCCCTGCAGTCGGCCGAAAGGCGGCCGAATGCCCGGTTCCTGAAGGCACAAAACCCTCCGAAGATTGTCCGCGCCGCGAACCGCCGGGTACAGTCACGCCACTGCTCTCCTCCGGGGAACCTCGAATTCCCCGGCCACCCAGGCCCCCACTGCCGAGGCGAAAGAGAAGTTGGTGAACGACCGCCCCTCGCCGGGCCAGTACCCGGATGCCGGGTATGACGGCCTTTCCACCACCACTTTCGCCGGTGATCCGTACAGCGGGTCGCTCCAGGAGGGCTTCGACACCCAGCACCAGACCCAGGGCTACGGCTACGCGTACGACCCGTACGGCACGTACGCGACGCAGCAGACGTACGACACGGGCACGTACGACTCCTCGGCCTGGAGCTCCGCCTCCCAGGAGGCCTATCTCGCCGCCATTCCGGCCCAGACGGTCCCCGAGGACACCACCGGCCAGTGGGACGCGAGCGCCTGGAACGGCAGCGCCGGCCACACCGCGGGCGGGTTCGGGTACGACCCGGCCGGCCAGGAGTCGGGCCACTGGGCGATGCCCTCCTTCACCACCGGCCCGGAGACCGGCAGTTACGACGCGGCCGCCTGGAACGGCGCCGTCGCCGAGGAGCTCCCCCAGCAGTACGCCCCCTCGACCTACGGCTACGAGGACCTCGCCGCGCCCGAGGCGCAGCTCGACTCCCCGTTCGGCCAGTCCGCGGACCCGTACGAGACCTACGCCGGCCAGGCCGGGTACACCGTGCCCGAACCCGCCGCCGGCTACGCTGAGTACGCCGAGACGCAGACCGAGGGGACGGCCGTCTTCGAGGCCGTCGCCGAGGACGATTCCGCGCCCTTCGAGGAGCCGGCCGCGGCCCCGGCGGCGCACCCGGCGCCCGTCCCCGCGCCCACCGGCTCCCGCGCCGCCCGCCGCAGCGCCCCCGCCGGTTCCGGCGGCGGCCGCGCCGCGAGCCGGCGCCGCAGCCCCGCCAAGCGCTCCGCCCTGCTGACCGTGGCCGTGCCCTCGGCCTGCGTCATGGGTGTCGCGGGCGTGGCGGCCGCCTCCGTCGGCGGTCTCACGGGGGGCCAGCAGCCCGCCGAGGAGACCACCACCCTCGCCGCGCCGGACCCGGCCTCGGTGAAGCCGGTGGCCGCCAACAGCAAGCTCGACACCCAGCTCACCGCGCTCAGCGCCGACGCCGGCGACTTCGCCGACCGCGCCAGCCGCACCCAGGAGCGC
Organism: Streptomyces sp. NPDC030809; assembly: GCF_055572195.1. NCBI lineage: Bacteria > Bacillati > Actinomycetota > Actinomycetes > Kitasatosporales > Streptomycetaceae > Streptomyces > Streptomyces sp. NPDC030809. The sequence continues at coordinate 284,516 of NZ_JBVIDV010000004.1, read as the reverse complement.
ATCGACCTGCGCGCCCGCCAGGAGGCCGAGCGCAAGAAGCGCGCGGAGGAGGCGGCCCGCAAGGAGGCCCTGCGCCCCAAGTTCGCGCTGCCCGTGGCGCAGCACGGCCTGAGCGCCGGCTTCGGCCAGTCCGGAGTCAACTGGATGTCCCTGCACACGGGCATCGACTTCCCGGTCTCGTACGGCACGCCCGTGATGGCGGCCACCGACGGCACCGTCCGCACCCAGTGGAACAGCGCCTACGGCAACATGGCCATAGTCACCGCCCCCGACGGCACCGAGACCTGGTACTGCCACCTCAGCAGCACCAAGCTCCGATCCGGATCGGTCAAGGCCGGAGACGTGATCGCGTACTCCGGGAACTCGGGCAACTCCACCGGCCCGCACCTGCACTTCGAGGTCCGGCCCGCGGGCGGCTCGGCGATCAACCCGCTGACCTGGCTGCGCTCCCACGGCCTGGACCCGATGTAGCGGGCAGCAGGCCGCACGGCAGGACGTGCGTACGCGAGAGGGGCCGGGCATGTCGCCCGGCCCCTCTCGCATGTCCGCCCGCCGTCAGAGCTTCTGCACCGGCGCGTACCGCAGCAGCAGCCGCTTGGGCTTGGCGTCGCCGAAGTCGATCGTGGCCTGCGCGTCCGCCCCGGCACCGGTGACCTCCATGACCGTGCCCAACCCGAACTGGTCGTGCGTCACCCGGTCCCCGACCACGAGCGCGACGACCGGCTTGTCCGCGGTCCGCCGCGTGGCGAAGCCCGAGGGGCCCGAGCGGGCGCGCGAGGAGGACAGGCCGCCGGAGAGGAAGGACTCCGGAGAGGTGCCGAACGAGGCCCGGCCGCCCGCGCCGCGCGAGGATCCCGAACCGCGCACCGGACCGGCCGGCTTCTGCGCTCCGGTCCGCTTCCACTGGAGGTACTGCTCGGGGATCTCCTCCAGGAACCGGGAGGGCGGGTTGTACGAGGGGGTGCCCCAGGCGCTGCGCATGGAGGAGCGGGTCAGGTAGAGCCGCTCGCGGGCCCGCGTGATGCCCACGTACGCGAGCCGGCGCTCCTCCTCCAGCTCCTTGGTCTGGCCGAGGGCCCGCATGTGCGGGAAGACCCCGTCCTCCATGCCGGTCACGAAGACCACCGGGAACTCGAGGCCCTTGGCCGTGTGCAGGGTCATCAGGGTGATGACCCCGGAGCCGTCCTCGTCCTCGTCGGGGATCTGGTCGGAGTCCGCGACGAGCGCGACCTTCTCCAGGAACTCGGCGAGCGTGCCGGTGCCCTCGCCCTCCTCGCGTTCCTGCTCGAACTCCAGGGCCACGGCGGCGAGCTCCTGGAGGTTCTCGATGCGGGTCTCGTCCTGCGGGTCGGTGGAGGCCTGGAGTTCGGCCAGGTAGCCGGTGCGCTCCAGCACCGCTTCCAGCACCACGGCGGGACCGGCGCCGGACTCGGCGATCGTGCGCAGCTCCTCCATCAGCGTGTTGAAGCGCTTGACGGCGTTGGTGGAGCGGGCGGCCATGCCGTACGCGTCGTCCACGCGCTTCAGGGCCTGCGGGAAGGTGATCTTCTCGCGCAGCGCCAGGGCGTCGATCATGGCTTCGGCCCGCTCGCCGATGCCGCGCTTGGGCACGTTCAGGATGCGGCGCAGCGGGACGTTGTCCTCCGGGTTCGCGAGGACCCGCAGGTAGGCGAGGACGTCCCGGACCTCCTTGCGCTCGTAGAAGCGGACTCCGCCGACGACCTTGTACGGGAGGCCGACGCGGATGAAGATCTCCTCGAACACGCGGGACTGGGCGTTGGTCCGGTAGAAGACGGCGACGTCGCCGGCCTTCGCCTCGCCCGCGTCGGTGAGCCGGTCGATCTCGTCGGCGACGAACTGCGCCTCGTCGTGCTCGGTGTCCGCGACGTAGCCGGTGATGCCCGCGCCGGTGCCGGCGTCGGTCCACAGGTTCTTGGGGCGGCGGTTCTCGTTGCGCTCGATGACCGCGTTGGCGGCAGAGAGGATGGTCTGCGTGGAGCGGTAGTTCTGCTCCAGCAGGATCGTCGTCGCGTCCGGGTAGTCCTCCTCGAACTGGAGGATGTTGCGGATGGTCGCACCGCGGAAGGCGTAGATGGACTGGTCCGCGTCGCCCACCACGCACAGCTCGGCGGGGGGCAGGTCTTCGTACCCGGCCCCGACCAGTTCGCGTACGAGGGTGTACTGCGCGTGGTTGGTGTCCTGGTACTCGTCCACGAGGACGTGCCGGAAGCGGCGGCGGTAGTGCTCGGCCACGTCCGGGAACGCCTGGAGCAGGTGGACCGTGGTCATGATGATGTCGTCGAAGTCGAGGGCGTTGGCCTCGCGCAGCCGCGACTGGTACATCGCGTACGCCTGGGCGAGCGTCTTCTCGAAGCCTCCCCCAGACTCCGTCTGGGAGGTGCCCCCTGCGGCCTGCGCCGCGAAGGCCTCCTCGTCGATCAGCTCGTTCTTCAGGTTGGAGATCTTGGCGTTGAAGGACTTCGGCGGGAACTTCTTCGGGTCGAGGTCGAGGTCCCGGCAGACCAGGGCCATGAGGCGCTTGGAGTCGGCCGCGTCGTAGATCGAGAACGAGGAGGTGAAGCCGAGCCGCTTCGACTCGCGGCGCAGGATGCGCACGCACGCGCTGTGGAAGGTGGACACCCACATCGCGTTGGCGCGCGGGCCGACCAGGCCTTCGACCCGCTCCTTCATCTCCCCCGCGGCCTTGTTGGTGAAGGTGATCGCGAGGATCTGGCCGGGGTGGACGTTGCGCGCGGCCAGCAGGTGGCCGATGCGGTGGGTGAGCACCCGGGTCTTGCCCGAGCCCGCACCGGCGACGATGAGCAGGGGGGATCCGGCGTGCACGACGGCGGCGCGCTGCTGCTCGTTGAGCCCGTCGAGCAGGGCCGCCGGGTCGATGACCGGCTTCGGGGCGCCGTCGCGGTAGTACGCGTCACCGGTCATGGGCACGTCGAACTTCCCGTCGAACAGGTCGTCCGCGGGCTCTTCGGGGCCGTAGTCCTCCGGGGGCGGCGGGTGCTCCTCGCCGGAGGGGGTGAGGTCCGTCAGGAAGCTGTCGTCAAAGAGGCTGCTCATCGCCTTCCGAGTCTAGAGGCCGGGACCGACACGGCCCGCTCTTCGTCCGGAAAATCACAGCTTCCGCACGACGCTGTGCGCCCGTGCGGCGACCGTGCGCATATGCGCGCGGACCCTTCCCAGCCCTGTGCGGCGGCGCTAGCGTGCTCCGCCGAGCCGACGCGCCTCGGGCCCCCCACGGAAGGAGGTGCCGGCCGTGACCACCCATCGCAGGCCGCGCACCGGGTTGCGCATGAATGCCCAGGCCCTGGGCGTCACCTCGGCGGCGCTCGCATCGGTGAGCCTGCTCGGGGCGCCGGATGCGGTCGCCGTGCCGCGGCCGCGGCCCGCACTGGAGGAGGTGCGGGGGCGGGTGGACGAGCTGTACCGGCAGGCGGGGGCGGCCACCCAGCGCTACGACGCGGCCCGGGAGCGGCAGGCCGCCCAGCAGGCGGCGCTCTCCCGGCTCATGGCGCAGATGGCGCGGACCACGGCGAAACTGAACACGGCCCGGCGGCTGCTGGGCAGCTACGCGGCGGCGCAGTACCGCGCGGGCGGGGCCGTCGGGGACACCGCGGCCCTGCTGCTGTCGGAGGATCCGCAGGCCTTCGCCGTGCAGGGGCACGTACTGGCGCGGCTCGGAGGGCGGCAGCAGGCGGCGCTGGAGGAGCTGCGGTCCCGGCGGGCGGAGGCGGCCCGGACCCGGCGGACGGCGGCGGAGGGGCTGGCGGAGCTGGACGGGACGCGGCGGGAGCTGGGGCGGCGCAAGGCGTAGGTGCAGCGGAAGCTGGCCGAGGCGCGGAGTCTGCTGGCGGGGCTGAGCGCGCGGGAGCGGGAGCGGCTGGCGGAGCTGGAGCGGGCCGACCGGGCCCGCCGGGAGGGGCGGGGAGGCCGGGAGGGGCGGGGGTCCGGACCGGCTCCGGAACGGCCGGCTCCCGGCCGGGCGGCCGCGGCGGCGGTGGCCTTCGCCCGGGCCCAGCTGGGCAAGCCGTACGTGTGGGGGGCGACCGGGCCGAACGCGTACGACTGCTCGGGGCTGACCCAGGCGGCCTGGCACGCGGCCGGGGTCGAGCTGCCGCGGACCACGTGGGAGCAGGTGGAGGCGGGCCCGCGGATCGCGACGGCCGACCTGCTCCCCGGCGACCTCGTGTTCTTCTACGGGGACATCAGCCATGTCGGGCTGTACGTCGGCGGCGGACGCATGATCCATGCCCCGCGGCCGGGGGCGTACGTGCGGGAGGACTCGATCCACTACCAGCCGATGTACGGGCGGGTCCGGCCGGGCGGATAGCGGGGGCCGGGGCGGGGCCGGGGTTCGGGCGGGCCGGGGTTCGGGCGCTCCGGCCCGGCCTGCCGCGTACCTCGGTGGTGCTCAGGTCCAGAGGACGGCGATGAAGATGTTCGCGAGGGTCAGGCCGCCGACGGCGCCGAACAGCCCCTTCGGGACCCGCTCCTCGTCGCGCTTCACGTAGACCAGCGCCAGGATCACGAAGAGGATCGCGAGCTTCACGCCGATCTTGACGTTGTTCACGGCGTCGTCCTGCATCTCGTGGAAGCCCACCAGGGCGACGCCGGTGACCAGCATCGTGAGCGCGCCGTGCAGCATGGCGGGCACGAACCGGGCGGTGCCGGCGCCCATCGCCTTCATCTGCGTGAGGAAACCGCCCAGCAGCGAGGCGATGCCGACGATGTGGAGCCCGACGAAGACCTTGATGAGTACGTCCATGCCGCCGAGCGTAGCCAGCGGGCAGACAGGCACCCGACACCGGCCCTGTCGGGTCACTTCCGATCATCACCTGGAAGCACAAGGGCATTTTCCGGTCATTCCGATATCCGCCCGTTACCTGTCCCCCTAGCGTCCTCCCCCATGAAGCATCGAAAGCCGAGGCAGCGCCCGCTCTCCGGTGGCACGGTCCGCGCCGCGGCCACCACCCTCGCCCTTGCGGGCGCTGCCACCGCCACCGCGTTCGACGGCTCCTCCTCCGCAGAGCCCCGCCTCACCCCGGCCCAGGTCAAGGCCAAGGTGGACCGGCTCTACGAGGAGGCGGAGGCCGCCACCGAGAAGTACAACGGGGCGAAGGAGAAGACCGGCCGGGCGCAGCGGAAGCTGGACGCCCTGCGCGACGAGGCCGCCCGCAAGACCGAGAGGCTCAACACCGCGCGTAGCGCCCTCGGTTCGCTGGCCGCCTCCCAGTACCGCACCGGCAGCCTGGGGCCGGCTGTGCAGCTGGCGATGGCCGACGACCCGCAGGAGTACCTGGAGCGCGCCGCGCTCATGGAGCGGGCGGGCGACCGCAGCGCCGCCGGGATCGCCGCCGTACGGCACCGGCTCGACGAGGTGCGCGCGCTGCGGCGGAAGGCCGACGGGACCCTCGCGGAGCTGCGGGCCCAGCAGGATGCCGCGGCCCGCCACAAGAGCACGGTCGAGGGCAAGCTCAGGGCGGCGAAGGAGCTGCTGGCCAGGCTGACGGCGGAGGAGCGGGCCCGGTACGAGGCCGAGCACGCCGCCGGGGCAGGGGGCAGTGGCGGCGGTCGCGGTACGGCCGGCGGCGGTGCCGGAGCGTCCCGGCCGCGCGGGACCACCCCGCCCGCGGGGCGCCCGGCGGCTCCCGGCTCCCGGGCGGCGCAGGCGGTGGCCTTCGCGTACGGGGCGATCGGCAAGCCGTACGTCTGGGGTGCCACCGGGCCGGGGTCCTTCGACTGCTCCGGGCTGACCCAGGCGGCCTGGCGCTCGGCCGGGGTGTCCCTGCCGCGGACCACGTACACGCAGATCAACGCCGGACAGCGGGTCTCCCGCTCCCAGCTCGCCCCGGGCGACCTGGTGTTCTTCTACTCGGGCATCAGCCACGTCGGCCTGTACATCGGCGGGGGCAGGATGATCCACGCCCCGCGGCCCGGCTCGACGGTGCGCATCGCCCCGATCGACGAGATGCCCTGGGCCGGCGCCACCCGACCCGCCTGAGCCCCGGCACCCCGGCCGGCCCGGAAGTCCCGGCCCCGTCCCCGGGCCCGTCCGCGTCCCCCCTCCCCTCTCACACGAGCCGGCGCGCCGTCGCCCACCTGGTCAGCTCGTGCCGGTTGGACAGCTGGAGCTTCCTGAGCACCGCCGAGACGTGCGACTCGACCGTCTTCACCGAGATGAAGAGCTGCTTGGCGATCTCCTTGTACGCGTAGCCGCGCGCGATCAGCCGCAGCACCTCGCGCTCGCGCTGGGTGAGCCGGTCCAGGTCCTCGTCCACCGGCGGGGCGTCCGTGGAAGCGAAGGCGTCCAGCACGAAGCCGGCCAGGCGCGGCGAGAACACCGCGTCCCCCTCCTGCACCCGGAAGACCGAGGCGACCAGGTCCGAGCCGGTGATCGTCTTGGTGACGTAGCCGCGGGCCCCGCCACGGATGACCCCGATGACGTCCTCCGCCGCGTCCGAGACGGACAGGGCGAGGAAGCGCACCGGCTGCTCGGCCGCCGCCATGAGCGGGGCGCAGCGGCGCAGCACCTCGGCCCCGCCGCCGCCGGGCAGGTGCACGTCGAGCAGGACCACCTCGGGCCGGGTCGCCGTGATCACGGAGACGGCCTGGTCCACGTCCGCCGCCTCCCCGACCACCTCGACCCCGGTCCGGTCGGTCTCGCCGATCTCGGCCTGGACCCCTGCCCGGAACATCCGGTGGTCGTCGACGAGCACCACGCGGACCCGCCGGTCCGCCGGCCGGGTCGTGTTCTCCTCGGTCATGCCGTACTCGCCCTCTCCATCTCCAGCTCGACTTCCGTGCCGCCGTCGGGCACGGAACGCAGCCTGGCGGTCCCGCCGTTGCGCTGCATCCGGCCGATGATCGATTCTCGTACGCCCATCCTGTCGTCCGGTACCGCGTCGAGGTCGAAGCCGGGCCCGCGGTCGCGCACGGACACGAACACCGTCTGCTGCTCCACCTCGGCGTAGACCTGCACCGGGCCGCCTTCGCCACCGTACTTGGCCGCATTGACCATCGCCTCGCGCGCGGCCTGCATCTGCGCGCCCAGCTTCTCGTCGAGCGGGCAGTCCCCGACGACGACCACTTCGATCGGGACCCCGTGGTGGTCCTCGACCTCGGCCGCGGCCTTCTTCACGGCCTCGGCGAGGGTGGCGGGCTCCTCCGCCTCGTCCTTGCCCCTGCCCTCCGGCTTGTAGAGCCAGTTGCGCAGCTCGCGCTCCTGCGCCCGGGCCAGCCGCCGCACCTCGCCCACGTCCTCCGCGTTGCGCTGGATGAGGGTGAGGGTGTGCAGGACGGAGTCGTGCACATGGGCCGCGACCTCGGCGCGCTCCTGGGCGCGGATGCGCATGAGCCGCTCCTCGGAGAGGTCCTGGGTCATGCGTATCAGCCAGGGGCCCGCGAGCAGGGCTATGCCGACGAGCACCGCCAGGGCGGCCGTGAGTACGTTGCCCAGCTGGGCGGCGGAGCCGCGGACCACGATGAACACGGTGAGCCCGACCCCGACCAGGACCACCCCGGCCAGTGCCCGGCCCACGTGCAGCAGCCGGCCGTGGCGGCGGGTGACGGTGGTCCAGTGGGCCCGGCGGGCGTTGTCCGCCTGCCGCCACACCAGCACCACGCCCGCGCCCACGAGCAGGAGCGGCCACACGTACCGTCCGGAGTCCCCGCCGACGCGGAGCTTGTTGACGAAGATGGCGACGCCGACGAACAGCGCGATGACGGAGGCGATCTCCTGCCTGTTGGGCCTGCGCAGCTTCGGTGAGCCCGCGAGCACCGCCTCCAGGAAGGACCGGTCCGCGGTACGGCCGCCCACGCCGAGCGGTACGAAGACCCAGAACGCCGCGTAGAGCAGCACGCCGAGCCCGTCGCCGAACATGAACAGGGCGAGGAAGCCGAGCCGGACCCACACCACGGGCAGGCCGAGGTGTCCGGCCAGCCCCCGCGCGACGCCGCCGAGCATCCGGCCGTCGGCGCTCCGGTACAGCTTGCGCAGCGGCTGCTCCTCGGTGTCCGTGCTCACGGACCCGAGCGGGTGTCTGGGGTGCTGCGCTGCTGCTGGCATGCCACCGATGTTCACACGCCGGGCAGGTGCGGGGCATCAGGGATAACCCCCCGGTTCCGACGTGCGGATATCAGGGTCGGGCCAGGGTAGGTCCTGATACCGGCCGGTCGGGCGGGCCGTCACCATGGACCCATGACCGAAGCACACGACTCCCCCGCGGCGGCCTCCGCCCCACCGGCACCGGAGCCCGCCGAGCGGCCGCCGCTGAGCCGCAGCAAGCGCAGCCACGTGGTGGCGGGCGTGTGCGGCGGGCTGGGCCGGTTCTACGGGGTGGATCCTGTGATCTTCCGCGTGGTGCTCGGAGTGCTCACGGTCACGGGCGGCCTGGGGCTGGTCCTGTACGGCACGGCCTGGCTGTTCATCCCGCTGGAGGGCGAGGAGGACAACGAGGCGAAGCGCCTGCTGACGGGCCGGATCGAGGGCTCCACGCTGGCCGCCGTGCTGGCGGCGCTGGTGGGGTGCGCGCTGTTCCTGTCCATGCTGGACAACGAAGCGACGCTGACGTTCACGGTCCTGGCCATCGCGGCCGTGGGAGCGGTGGTGCACCGGACCCGGCGCCGCCGGGACGCTCCCGAGCCCGAAGCCCCGTCCTCTTCCCCGCGGCCGGAGGCCCCGCCGGAGACCCAGGCGCCGCCGGCGCCCGTGGTCATGTCGTGGTGGCGGGACCCTCTGGTGAAGGACGGCACGACGGGTCCGTCCTTCCATCTCGGCTACAGCCACGGCTATCTGTGGGGGCCGGAGGAGGAGACCGGGCCCGCCCGGTCGCCCGATACCCCCGCGGCCGGGCGCCCGGAGCCCGCGGGGTGGGACTCCGGCCCGTCGGGTGCGAGCGCCGCGAGCGGGGCCCCGGACCGGCGGGGGCAGGGCATCGGCGGGCGTACCTTCGTGCTGGCCGTGCTGGCGGCGATCATCGGGACTGCCGCGACCTGGCAGGGAAACCCGCTGGGCGAGGCGCTGCAGACCGGGTTCGCGGCCGCGCTGGTGATGTTCGGACTCGGGCTCGTGGTGAGTTCGTTCAAGGGCCGCACCGGCTTCGGCACCGTGCTGCTGTCCCTGCTGACGGCAGGGCTTCTGCTGGGTGCCTCGGTCCTGCCCCGGGAGATCGGGACGGACTGGCGGGAGACGGTCTGGGCCCCGGCCTCGGTCTCCGCGGTCGGGCCCGGCTACGAAGGGGGCACGGGGCTGGCCACCCTGGACCTGAGCCGGCTCGACGTCCCCCAGGGACGGACGGTGACGGTCAGGGCGGAGATGGACGCGGGGCGGCTCAAGGTGGTCCTGCCCCCGGAGGTCACCGCGAAGGGAGAGGTGCGGATCCGGCTGGGCAACCTCCGGCTGCCGGGCGAGGCCCCCGAGCACATACGCATCCAGACGGACCAGACGTTCCGGCCGGCGCTCGCACCGGCACCGGGCACCGCACCCGGCGGCACGATCGACCTACAGCTGCGGATGGCTGTGGGACAGGTGGAGGTGACCCGTGCGGCGTCATGAGTTCCAGCCGGGCCGGCTGGTGGCGGGGCTGGTCCTGCTGACCGCAGGTGCGCTGTACCTGGCCGATGCGGGCGGCGAGCTCGATCTGCCGTGGTTCGTGATCATTCCGATGGTGATGGGAGGTCTTTCGCTGGCGGCCCTGGTGGGGCTGACCACCTACGCGATACGCCGCGACCGGCGGGAGTGAAGCAGCCGGTCGAGGGAGAGGTCGGGGGCGCCGGCGAGGATGAGCGGCAGCCAGGCCATCAGGTAGATCAGGTCGTTCCCGTAGTAGTACGGGGAGGTCTGCCAGCTGACGGTGAGCCACAGGCTGAGCGAGATCAGGGCTCCGCCGGCGGCGGCGAACCGGGCGAACAGCCCGGCGAGGGTGCCGAAGCCGACCAGGATCTCCCCGATGGCCAGCAGCACGGCGAAGGCGACCGGCCCCTTGAGGGCGAGGTCCACCAGGGCCGGGATCGCGGAGCTGTCGCGGACCCCGCGCATGAGGTCCCCGATGGAGCCGTCCCCCGAGGCCTTCAGGAACGCGGAGTCCGTCAGCTTGTCGAGACCGGCGTACACGAAGGTCACGCCGAGGAAGATCCGCAGCGGCAGCAGGGCGTACCGGGCGGCGCGGTCCCGCAGCTCCTCGCGCGCTGGGGCGGCGGGGGCGGCGGATGCCGGGACGGGGGCGGAGTCGGGCGCGGGGTGCTGGTTGCCGGTCACCGGCCCATCATGGCCCCGAACTTCGGCCGCGTCGATCGCTGGGACAAGGCGGGCACCTGTCGGCCGCCTCTGTCCCGGAGCTGACCTGCTCGGCGGCTTCGGTCACGGGCAGCGGGTGGTCGGCTGCGGCGGTCGCCGGGGAGCAGGTGGTCGGCGGCGGCCGCCACCGGGAGCCGGTGGTCGGCGGCTTCGGTCGCCGGGAGGGGGTGGCCGGCGGCTTCGGTTACCGGGTGGTCGGCTCACCGGGAGGGGGTGGTCGGCGGGAGTCCGTGGTGGGGGTGGCTACGGTCGCCGAGACCGGATCGGCGGCGGTCGCCGGGGCGGGGTGCTCCGCGGCGTCGCCTGGACGAGGTGCCGGGCGGCTTCCGTGGGCTGGAGGAGGTGGCCGGGGGTGGGGTGCGGCGCGGGGGCGGAGTCAGGCGGTGCGGGTGGGGGCCGGGGTGGTCACTCGGCCACGTCGATGGTGCAGCGGTTGGACTCCACTCCGGCTGCGGTGACCACCTGGATCTCGGTGAGGCCGGGTTCCACCTCGGCGGGGACCGGGACGATCAGCACCTGGTCGGAGGGGCTGCTGAAGCCACCGGGCACCGGGACCAGGGGCACGTGGACGTGGACGCTGCCGATGCGCACCACCAGGCGGGCCAGCATCTCGGGGGTCTGCGCGCCCGGGGGTACGAAGCCGACCCCGCGGATCTCGATGTCGTCGCCGGTACGGATCGCGGAGTTCAGCTCACCGGGCTCGCGGGTGCGGACCACCGACAGCACCAGCGGCCTGCTGCCCTCCGCGTACTTCGCGGCGAGGTAGACGGCGGCCGACAGCGCGGTCAGCACGGCCAGGGACCAGGGCAGCTGGGGCAGCCGCTCGGGGTAGCGGGCCAGGGAGACCGCGACGAAGGCCAGGGTGACGGTGGCGACGAGCACGTACTGGGCGTCGGGGAAGCTGCCCCGGCCGGAGTCGTCGGTCAGCAGGTCGGCGCCGCGGGGCCGGTCGGCCGGCAGCTTCTGCAGCCGCTGCCCCAGGATCCGCACGGCGACCACCCGGCGGACCAGGACGGCCACCCCGGAGGTGACGGCGAGCACCGTGAGGAGGGGGAGCGCGCGGGGCAGCTCCAACCCGGCGTACAGGGCGTCCCGTTCGGCCCCGGAGGAGGAGGCGGCCAGCCGCAGGGCGGGCAGCAGGGCGGCGAAGGCCGTCAGGAGCAGCCAGGCGCACGGCACGGCGCGGGAGGTGGAGAGCCGGTTGTCCTCGCCGACGAGCGGGGCCAGCAGCCCGCCGCGCAGGGTCTGGGCGCGTGCGGCGACGGTCAGCAGGGCCGCCAGGACCAGGGCGGACAGCAGCCCTGCGGTCCGGGCGGTGCTCCAGCCCGTGCCCAGGGCGGTGGCCACTTGGACCACGAGCAGCACCCCGGCGGCGATCCACACGGTGAGGACGGCCCGCCGGGACAGCAGGTACAGCCAGGAGTGCCCGGCCTCCCGGCCGCGGTCGGCTACGGTCCGGGCGGACTGGGTCAGCTCGTCGGACACCCACTGCCGGGAGGCCCCGGCGGAGCGGGCGACGGCTGCGGGCAGGCCGTGGCCGGCGGCCAGGCCGTCGCGCTTCTCCAGGAAGGCGGCGACTGCCCGGCGGTGCCCCTCACGCGCTCCGTGGGGGCAGTCTTCGCAGGTGCAGGTGCCGCTGTGGGTACTTCGGTGCAATTCTTGGACAGCCACGAGCGTGCCGCCTCTCTAACTACCGTGCAGTGCCTGCGAATTGTGCACCACCCCGGCAGTGCTCCGGATTGCCTCCGATGTCAGAGGGGGTGATTCCCCGGTCGGCGCGTTGACGGGACGCGCTGCCGGAGGGGCTGGTAGCTGATCCACGCGACGAGGTCCGAGCCCAGCTGTTCGCGGGTGGCGACGGCGTTGCGGTGGTCGATCGGCTGCGGCTTGCCTGCGGCCCGGGCGGCCAGCTGGATACCGCAGGCGCGCTCCATCGAAAGAAACCACCAGGCGGCCGCGTCCACCGAGTCCCCCACGGTCAGCAGCCCGTGGTTGCGCAGGATCAGCGCCTTGCGCGGGCCGAGGGCGGCGGCGATCAGCCGCCCCTCCGCCTCGTCCACGGTCACCCCGGTGTAGCGGTCGAGCAGGGCGTGGTCCTCGTAGAAGGCGCAGGCCTCCTGGCTGATCGGTTCGAGGAGTTCGCCGAGCGCGGCCAGCGCCCGGCCGTGGAAGGAGTGGGCGTGGGCCACCGCCACCACCTCGGGCCGGGCCCGGTGCACGGCCGCGTGGACGGTGAACGCCGCCTGGTTGACGTGCTGTCCGCCCTGGAGGACGCGGCCCTCTCCGTCCACGAGGAGCAGGTCGTCCGCGGTGACCAGGGCGAAGGCCAGCCCGAAGGGGTTGACCCAGTAGCAGTCGGCGTACTGCGGGTCCCGGGCGGTGATGTGCCCCGACACCCCGTCCTCGAAGCCGAGCTCGCCGAACAGCCGCAGCGCCTCGGCGAGCCGCTCCTTGCGGTGGGCGCGCTCCTCGGCGGGATCCGCGTGCACCGGCGGCATCGCGAAGGCCAGCCGCTCCGGCGGCACGGGCGCCGGAGCGGTCGGCGCCGGAGCGGGCGGGGCCGGAGCGGGCGGGGCCGGAGCGGCCGGGGCCGGCCCGCCGGAAACGGGACCGGCGGGCACGGGACCGGCGGGCACGGGACCGGTGGAGGCGGGCGGCTGTTCGGCCATGGGGCGGGGCTCCTTCGTCGGCTGGCGCGCAAGGTACCGACGCCCGCCCGAGGAGGCCAGAGCCGCGACCGGGCGGCCGCGACCGGGTGGCCTCGGACCGGCAACCGCACCTCGCGGGCAGCGGAAGCCGGCCGCCGCCGGAAAGCGGCGAGGCCGCCGCTCCGGTCACGGAGCGGCGGCCTCTACACGGCAGCGGGCGGGAGGCCTACTCCCACTCGATGGTGCCCGGGGGCTTGCTGGTGCAGTCGAGGACCACGCGGTTGACGTCCTTGACCTCGTTGGTGATGCGGGTGGAGATGCGGGCCAGCACCTCGTACGGCATCCGGGTCCAGTCGGCCGTCATCGCGTCCTCGGACGAGACCGGGCGCAGCACGATCGGGTGGCCGTAGGTGCGGCCGTCGCCCTGGACGCCGACGCTGCGGACGTCCGCGAGCAGCACGACCGGGCACTGCCAGATCTCGCGGTCGAGCCCGGCCGCGGTGAGCTCGTGGCGGGCGATGGCGTCGGCCTCGCGCAGCAGGTCCAGGCGCTCCTTGGTGACCTCGCCGACGATGCGGATGCCGAGGCCGGGGCCCGGGAAGGGCTGGCGCTGGACGATCTCCTCCGGCAGGCCGAGGTCCTGGCCGACCATGCGGACCTCGTCCTTGAACAGCTGGCGCAGCGGCTCGACGAGCTTGAACTCCAGGTCCTCGGGGAGGCCGCCGACGTTGTGGTGCGACTTGATGTTCGCGGTGCCGGTGCCGCCGCCGGACTCGACGATGTCCGGGTACAGGGTGCCCTGGACCAGGAACTCCACCGGCTGGTCGTCCGGGGCCTCGGCGACGATCTCCGCCTGGGCCTGCTCGAACACGCGGATGAACTCGCGGCCGATGATCTTCCGCTTCTCCTCGGGGTCGGAGACCCCGGCGAGGGCGGTGAGGAAGCGCTCCTGCGCGTCGACGACCTTCAGCTTGACGCCGGTCGCGGCGACGAAGTCCTTCTCTACCTGCTCGGTCTCACCCTTGCGCATGAGGCCGTGGTCGACGTACACGCAGGTCAGCTGGTCGCCGATGGCCTTCTGGACGAGGGCCGCGGCCACCGCGGAGTCCACACCGCCGGACAGGCCGCAGATGGCGCGCTTGTCGCCGACCTGGGCGCGGATCGCGGCGATCTGCTCCTCGATGACGTTGCCGGTGGTCCAGCTGGGCTCGATGCCGGCGCCGCGGTAGAGGAAGTGCTCCAGGATCTGCTGGCCGTGCGTGGAGTGCATCACCTCGGGGTGGTACTGCACGCCGTACAGCTTCTTGGCGTCGTTCTCGAAGGCGGCGACGGGCACGACGTTCGTGGACGCGGTGACCGTGAAGCCCTCGGGGGCGGCGGAGCAGGCGTCACCGTGCGACATCCACACCGACTGCTGGGTGGGCGTGCCCTCGAACAGCGTGGATCCGGGCTTGGAGACGGTCAGCGGGGTGCGGCCGTACTCGCGGGCGCCGGTGTTGTCGACCGTGCCGCCGAGGGTCTTGGCCATCAGCTGGAAGCCGTAGCACATGCCGAAGACCGGGACGCCGGCCTCGAAGAGCGAGCGGTCGAGCTGCGGGGCACCCTCTTCGTACACGGAGGACGGGCCGCCGGAGAGGATGATCGCCTTGGGGTTCTTGGCCAGCATCTCGGCCACGGGCATCGTGCTGGGCACGATCTCGCTGTAGACCCGGGCCTCACGGACGCGGCGGGCGATGAGCTGGGCGTACTGCGCGCCGAAGTCGACAACGAGGACGACGTCCGGGGCGGCGGAGGGTGCTTCTGGCACGGGGCGGCCTTCCGGCGGGAAAGGGTGTTGTTTTGTCGATTCTAACGGGGATCGCACACCCGTCTTCGTCTCACCATCCGAACCCGTTTGGCTCCTCGGGTACCGGGAGGCAATAATCCGTTTCATGCACAAGCAGGCGAGCTTCCTCTTTACCTATGGCACCGGCCGGTCCGGTCGCCATGGGTACGCGTGCTGCTCCGCTTGAGCCACCTGCTTCCCAGAGCGCCCCGGTCCGGAAGGACCGGGGCGCTCTGGCGTTTCCGCTCCTGCCGGCACGACCCACCAGGAGAGAGACATGAACGCCACCACCCTCACCCCGGCCGCCGCGGACGAGCTCATCGCGGGCTGCCGCGAGCGCATCGACGCGATCGACGACCGGATCATCGGCCTGATCCAGGAGCGCATGGCGGTCTCGGCCGTCATCCAGGAGGCCCGGATCGGGTCGGGCGGCCGCCGCGTGCACCTGTCGCGCGAGATGGAGGTCCTGGCCCACTTCAGCGATGCACTCGGCACCAAGCCCGGTACGGCGCTCGCCATGAAGCTGCTGGAGCTGTGCCGGGGCCGGATCTGAGGCCCTCGCCCTGCCGTTCGTCACTCGTCCGGACCGTGACCGGCCCCGCCGGGCTTCGTTGGTGAGGTTGTCCGTGCCAGCCAGGCGCGGGACCGCACCAACCACGCGTGGCTCCGCTGGAGCGATGAGACGTACGGCCCGTGGAGCGTACGTCGTGGGACCTCGCTCCGGCGTGTGACCGGACCGCAGGGGACAGCAGCCCGGTCACCGTAGGACGGCCGGCACCGGGGACGCCCGGTGCCGGCCGGTCCGCTTTCTGCACGCCTCCGCCGGCCTCCGCCTGACTGCCCCCGCCCGCCTCAGGCTGCCTGCGCGCGCGTCTCCCCGTAGCCCGGCGGGCTTCCTACGCGCCGCCCGGCCGGCGCCGGAACGCCAGCACCAGTGCGCCGCCCGCCAGCACGGCCGCGCCCGCGAGCGCCGCGAGCGGCACCGCGTTCCCGCCGCCGGTCGAGGCGAGGCCGCCGCCCGGGCCCCGCGAGGCGGAGGGGGACGGGGACGGGCTTGCGGTGGCCGTCGGGCTCGGGGTCGCCGTCGGGGACGGGCTCCGGGTCGGTGTCGGGGTCGGGACCGGGGTGCTCTTCGGGTTGAGGAAGATCTTCGCGGTGTCGTTGGCCCGGTTGCGGTCCGCGGGCTTCAGCTTCCACGCGCCCCCGCCGCCGGGTCCGGTCGCGAAGGACCGGCCCACGGTGACGGACCCTGCGGCGTCCGCGACGAACCGGGTCACCCGCAGCTCGAAGGGGTAGCTGACCGCGTCCCCGTCCAGGAAGACCTTCGCCGCCCCGGTGCAGAAGTAGCGGGGGGCGCCGAGCTGCTCCTCGCGCGGGGCGCCGTCGGCGGTGCGGGCGTGGCAGCCCTGGGGCATGCGGGTGACCGCGGCCCCTTGCGGGATGCGGATGTCAGCCGCGCCGAAGGCCTCGCCGTCGGGGTCCTCCACCCACGCGGGACCCTGGTTGCGCAGCGCCACGCGCATCTCGGCCGTGCTGCCCTCGGCCCCCTTGAGGGTGGCCCCGAAGGCGGCGAAGTCGGCCTCGTTCGCGGTCCTGAGGGTGAAGTCCTGGCCGTTGTCCTGGGGGTGGAGGTCCGCGGTGAGGGCGGTCCGCGGCCGGGGGGCGAGGTTCAGGGTCGTGCCCGTTCCGCCCCCCTCCCCCTTGCCCTTCCGGGCAAGCCCGCGCCGGGCCGCCGTACCGTCGCCGGCCGCTGCGTCGCCGGCCGTACCGTCCGCAGCCGTGCGGTCCGCAGCCGCGCCGTCCGCCGCCGCCTCCGGATCCGGGGTCAGCGCGTACGAGAAGCTGTCGGACAGGGCGTGCCGGCTGGTCAGCAGGGTGAGCGGGCTGTCCAGCTCGTACGTGGCGCGCGCCTTGAAGGGGCCGGTGAACCGGCACCGCACCGTGCTCTGGCGGACCGGGCGGCGCGGGTCGGGGTACGTGCAGTTGTCGTAGCGCTCGACGAACTCCAGGCCGCGGGTGGTGGTGAGGTCGAGGACCAGCTCGCCGGCGTCCTCGCTGCCGGTGTTGGTGAAGGCCAGCGGGACCTGCTGCCGCTGCCCCACCCGGGTCTTCCCGTCGAGTTCGAACGGGATCACCGAGATGTCGGTGCCCCCGACGGCGACCGTGGCGGTCAGGCTGCGGAAGCCCGCGCCCGCGCCGTGCGCCGTCACCTTGAGCTCGCCGGTGTCCCCGGGCCGGCTCCCCCGCAGCGTGTACAGCCGCAGGTCCACCGCGGGCGCGGTGCCCGGCCGGGCCGCGGCGCGCTCGCAGACCAGGGTGGTGGCGGTGGCGGTGCAGCCGTCGCCCTTGCGGCCCGTGACCCGGGCGATGCCGGCCAGCCCGCGGAAGTCCACCGTCAGGGTGTACGGACCGGTGGCCGCCCGCCCGGGGTTCTGCGTGTCCACCAGCAGCCGGGCCGGCCGCGGCTCCCCGGTCGCGGGGAAGGGCCGCAGGTGCACCGCGGCGGGTCCGCTCAGGCTGACCTCGGGGCGGTCCGCCGCGTG
Source organism: Streptomyces sp. NPDC030809 (assembly GCF_055572195.1). Taxonomy (NCBI): domain Bacteria; kingdom Bacillati; phylum Actinomycetota; class Actinomycetes; order Kitasatosporales; family Streptomycetaceae; genus Streptomyces; species Streptomyces sp. NPDC030809. Next base: position 267,191 of record NZ_JBVIDV010000004.1, on the reverse strand, counting down.
CACGGGCGCCGCCGTGCCCAGGGTCGCCAGGCCTGCGGCAGCCAGCAGGGAAAGAAGCCTCATGCCCCCTTCGACCTGCACGGATCGATTCGAGTTGCATGTTTGCAGATCACGAAATGAAGACGATCGGACCGGGCGGTCCCGGAACCAGGGATTCACGTGGCGGAAGCGGCGGTTCGCGTGACGGAACCAGGGGTTCGCGTGACGCAGGCCACACGGGTTCCTGCCCCGGCCCGTACAACCCCTGGCGCCCCACGGGTGTCATCTATGCGGAACCAACGCTCCGGCGTAAGGGGCTGCACGTGGAGGGGGCGTGCAGCCCCTTTCGCTTTCTCGCGGCATTCCCCGCCTCCCTCACGGGCCCTCCCTGCCTTCCCGTTCCCGTCACTCCGCCTTCTTGGGCACCTCCGGCATGCCCAGGAAGGGCAGCCGCAGTGCCCCGAAGGCCTCCTTCGGGACCGCGGGAGCGACCGGCTCCACCGCAGACAGCCGCCGGTACGCCTCGCCCTGGAGCGGCCTGGGGTCCTCGTCGCCGTTGTTCGGCCAGTACGACATGGCCCGCTCCGCCTGGGCCGTGATCGTCAGCGAGGGGTTCACCCCGAGGTTCGCGGAAACCGCCGAGCCGTCCACCACGGAGATCCCCGGGTACCCGTACAGCCGGTGGTACGGGTCCACCACGCCCTCCTCCGGGGAGGCGCCGATCGGGCAGCCGCCGAGGAAGTGGGCGGTGAGCGGGGTGCCCATCAGCTCGCCGATGTTGCTGCCCGGGAACCCGTTGATCTCCTCGGCGAGCAAGGTGGCCGCCTGCGTCGCCTCGGCGATCTGCACCGGATTGGGGGCGCCGTGGCCCTGGCGGGCGGTCAGCAGTCCCTTCCCGATCCCGCCGGGCTTGCGGTAGGTGGTCAGCGAGTTGTCCAGCGACTGCATGACCAGGCCGATGATGGTCCGCTCGGACCACCGCCGGTTGGACAGCGAGCGCAGCAGCTGGAGCGGGTGCCTGGCGGTCCGCGCGCACCAGGCGCGCACGCGGTGCGGCCCGTACGGCACCTGGAGGACGGTCATGAACCCCATCGCGTTGGAGCCCTTGCCGTAGCGCACCGGCTCGATGTGGGTGTCGGCGTTCGGGTGCACCGAGGAGGTGATCGCCACGCCCCGCGTGAAGTCGGCCCGCCGGCCGGCCCCGTGCCGCCGCGCGTAGCGCCGGTCGTCGGTCTGCGCGCCGACCAGCCCCTCGGAGTTGGTCCGGGTCAGGTCCCCGAGCCGGTCCGGTATCCGGGGCAGCAGCCCCTTGTCCTTCATGGTGTGCAGCAGGGTCTGGGTGCCGTACGTGCCCGCCGCGAGGACCACCTGGCGGGCGCGCAGCTCCCGGCCGGCGCCCTTGCGGCGGCGGTCGGTGGGGACGGTGCGGACCCGGTAGCCGCCCTCGGGGTGCTCGGCGAGGGCGGTGACGGTGGTCATCGGGTGGATGACGGCTCCGGCGCGCTCGGCGAGGTGCAGGTAGTTCTCGGCCAGGGTGTTCTTCGCGCCGTGCCGGCAGCCGGTCATGCACTCGCCGCATTCGGTGCAGGCCCGGCGGGCGGGGCCGGCGCCGCCGAAGTACGGGTCGGGGACCTCCCCGCCGGGGCGGGCGGTGCAGGTTCCGTCGGCGTCCTCGCCGTCCCCGAAGAAGACCCCGACCGGGGCCATGTGGAAGCTGTCCGCCACGCCCATCTTCTCGGCGGCAGCCTTGAGGTGGACGTCCGAGGGGGTCATCGTCGGGTTGAGGCGGACCCCGAGCATGCGCCTGGCCTGGTCGTAGTACGGGGCGAGCTCGTCCTGCCAGTCGGTGATGCCCGCCCACTGCCGGTCCTGGAAGAAGGCGGCCGGGGGCACGTAGAGCGTGTTGGCGTAGTTGAGCGAGCCGCCGCCCACCCCGGCCCCGGCGAGCACCATCACGTTGCCGAGCAGGTGGATCCGCTGGATCCCGTACAGGCCGAGGGCCGGGGCCCACAGGTAGTTGCGCAGGTCCCAGCTGTTCTTCGGGAGGGTCTCGCGGGTGAAGCGGCGGCCTGCCTCCAGGACGCCGACCCGGTAGCCCTTCTCGGTGAGCCGCAGCGCCGAGACCGACCCCCCGAAGCCCGAGCCGATGACGATGACGTCGTAGTCGTGGACGTCCCGGGCCTCGCGGACGTCGCGCTCTTGTGCCACTGCCGTGCCTCCTGGTGGACGGGTCTCAGCGCAGCCGGAGGGCCTTCATGACCTTGAGGCTGGTGGTCATGAACGCGGCGTACTTCTCGTCGTCCATGCCGAGGGAGGGGGCCATCGGGAGCAGCCGCTGGTGGGCGACGGTCTGCGCCTCGGTGTACTTGAGGATGCCCTCGGAGCCGTGCCGGCGGCCGAGCCCGGAGTCCTTCATGCCGCCCATCGGGGACTGGACGCTGCCGTAGGCGGGGGCGTAGCCCTCGTTGATGTTGACGGTGCCGGTGCGCAGCCGCGCGGCGACGGCGTGGCCGCGCCGGGCGTCCCGGGTCCAGACGCTCGCGTTGAGGCCGTACGGGGTGGCGTTGGCCAGGCGCACGGCCTCGTCCTCGTCGGTGAACCGGTAGACGGAGACGACCGGCCCGAAGGTCTCCTCGGTGCAGACGGCCATGGGCGCCTCGACCCCGTCGAGGATCGTGGGCTCGAAGAAGAGGGGGCCGATGTCGGGGCGGGCCACGCCGCCGGCGACCACGGTCGCCCCCTTGGCCACGGCCTCGTCCACGTGCCGCCGTACGGTCTCCAGCTGGCGTTCGCCGACGAGGGAGCCCATGTCGGCGCCGTACGCGAGGGAGCTGCCGAGGCGCATGGCCCGGGTGCGGGCGGCGAAGCGCTCGACGAATTCGTCGGCGATCGAGGCGTGTACGTAGAGCCGCTCGATGGAGATGCAGAGCTGCCCGGCGGAGGAGAAGCAGGCGCGGACGGCGCCCGCCGCGGCCTTCTCCACGTCGGCGTCGTGCAGGACCAGCATCGCGTTCTTGCCGCCGAGTTCGAGGGTGACGCCGACCAGCCGCTCCGCGGCGCCGCGGGCCACCTCGCGGCCGGTGCGCGTGGAGCCGGTGAAGGAGACGTAGTCGGCGTGCCGCACCACCTCGGGGCCGACGACCGGGCCCTCGCCGAGCACGATGTGGAAGACCTCGGCGGGCAGTCCGGCCTCGATGAGCAGGTCGCGGGCCCACAGGGCGGTCAGGGCGGTCTCGGTGTCGGGCTTCATCACCACGGCGTTGCCGGCGGCGAAGGCGGGCAGGGCGTCGCCGACGGAGAGTTCGAGGGGGTAGTTCCAGGGGGCGATCTGGCCGACGACCCCGCGCGGCTGGCGGAGTTCGGTGACCTTGGTGAGGGTGGGCATGGCCCCGGCGTGGCCCTTGGGGCGCAGGTACGCGGGGGCCTTGCGGCCGTAGTGGCGGGCGGCGACGGCGACGGCCTGCACCTCTTCGTGTGCGTGCAGGCGTGCCTTGCCGGTCTCCAGCTGGATCAGGTCGAGGATCTCGGACTGGCGGTCGAGCAGCAGGTCGTGGAAGCGCAGCAGGACGGCGGCGCGGCGGCGCACGGGCCAGGCGGCCCAGCCGGGCTGGGCGGCGCGGGCGGCCTCGAACGCGCCCGCGACCTCCTCCGCGGTGGCCTCGGGCAGGTCGGCCAGCTTGTCCCCGGTGAAGGGGGTGTGGTTGGCGGTGCGGCCGGAGCCGGTGATCCCGCGGGTGAGCCGCCGGACCAGTGCGGGGGTCACCACGTCGGCGGCGGTGCGCGCACCGGCCGGGGCGGGGGCCACCGGGTTGGTGGTGACAGGGACGCTGCGGAGGGTGGCGGCCGGGGCCTGCGAGTCCGTCATGGCCGTGAGCGTATGACGTTCCGGGCGGCTTTGGGTACCCGTCGGTAACCGTTTTTTGCCATCACGCCAGTGATCACTGGCAGAACTGTCCTGATCTGCGCAGACCCGGCCCCGCGCGGCCCGCATGCGGCGCCGGGCGCGGACTACGGCGCCTGCCAGCCGCGCAGCACGGTGTCGAACTGCTCGCGGGTCTCGTCCCAGTCGGCCTGCGGGCCCGACATGTAGATGGCGTACTCCGCGCCCCCGGGGGACACGTACAGCTGGTCGACGGCCCGCCGCTTGCCGGGGAAGTCCTTCTTCTCGGTCCACGTGAACTCCCAGATCCCGGCCTCGTTCCGGCCCAGGAAGGTGTTCGCGTGCAGGGTCTGGCGCTTGTACTGCGGCAGCCGGGTGCGCACGTTCTGCTCCATGTCGAGCAGGTGCGCGTACGGGTCGGCGAAGTCGGGGGTGCGGTCCACGCTGATCCGGATCCGGTGCTTGCCGTCGTCCGGGGTGTAGTCGATCTGCCCCTTGTCCGTCTGGCGGGTCCAGCCCTCCGGGACCCACAGGGTGAAGCCCGCGGGGTCGGTCACCTGGCGCCACCCGGCGGGGACCGCGCCGGGGGTGGCCCCGGTACCGGTGGCGGTGCGGGTGCCCTTGCCCTCGTCGCCGCCGCTGCCGCCGGCGCCCCCGTAGAGCTTGAGGAAGCCGAAGGCGAGCCCGCCGCCGAGCAGGGCGGCCACCACGGCCACCGCTGCCGCGCGCCGGATCCGCCCGGCCGAACGGCGCGGCCCGGCCGCCTGGTACGGCGGCGGGGGCAGGCCCGGACCGGCCTGCGGCGGTACGGGTCCGGTCTGCGGCGGTACGGGGCCCGCCTGGCCGGGTATGCCGGGGTGCGCCTGCCGGGCCATGCCCCGCTCCGGCGCCGGGGTGCTGCGGTCGGGGGCCGCCACGGCGGCGGTGTGCTCGGGGCCGAAGTGCTGGGTCGGGACGAAGGCGTGGGCGGAGCGGGGCTCGCGGCCCTCCATCGCCTCGATGAGCATCTGCTCGGCCTCGCCCGCCGAGGGCCGCTGCGCCGGATCCTTGCGCAGCAGCGCGGTGATGACCGGCCCGAGGGCGCCGGCCTGCCGGGGCGGCGGCGGGTCCTCGTGGACCACGGCCTGGAGGCTGGAGATCGGCGAGGTGCGCCGGAACGGCGAGCGGGCCTCGACCGCGGTGTAGAGGGTGGCGCCGAGCGACCACAGGTCGGAGGCCGGGTCGGGGGCGCCGCCGGTGACCCGCTCGGGGGCCAGGTAGTCGATGGAGCCGACGAGTTCGCCGGTGCGGGTGATGGAGGTGTCGCCCTCGATCGCGGCGATGCCGAAGTCCGTGAGCAGCACCCGGCCGTCCTTGGCCAGCAGCACGTTGCCGGGCTTCACGTCGCGGTGGAACACGCCCACCGCGTGCGCCGCCCGCAGTGCGCCCAGCACGTGGAGGCCGATGCGCGCGGCCTCGCGGGGCTCGATCCGGCCGGCCGCCTTGGCGGCGTCGGCGAGGGAGGGGCCGTCGATGTACTCCATGACGATCCACGGGCGGTCGTCGTGTTCGAGCACGTCGTGGACGGTGACCACAGCCGGGTGCGCGATCCGCGCGGCGGCCCGGGCCTCCTTCTGGGTACGGGCGTGCAGCACGGCCCGGTCGGCTTCGGCGACGTACAGACCCGCCGTCAGCTCCTTGACGGCGACGGTGCGGTGCAGCACCTCGTCATGCGCGCGCCACACCTTGCCCATGCCGCCGCTGCCGATGGACTCGCCGAGCCGGTAACGGCCCGCAAGCACCGCGCCCGCGCCTGTCCTCTGATTCACGAATTCCTGCCGCTTCTCTGCTCCGGATGGCCAGACTAAGAGCGGCGGCGCGCTCCAGGTACCACGAAGCGCCTGCGAGACCGCACTGTGACGCAACTGTCGGTTTCGGTCCACCCGGCGCGGCGCTCCGGCCCTGATCAGCCCCCCGACTGGTAACTGGCCGTGGCCCGTTGGTAGATATCGGTGACCTTGTCCCGGGTGTCCTCCGGACCCATCACCATGACCACGTGGTAGCGGCCGCCGAGGGCGAAGACGCGATTGCGGACGAATACGTTCCGCCCGCCTGCGTCGGTCCACGTGTACTGGCCCTCGGCCATCACTTTCTGACCCACGGTGAGGGAGCGCACGTCCGTGGCGGTGGCCCAGCTGGAGGAGCGGTAGGGGTTCAGCTCCCGTTCCTTGTCGCGCTGGTAGCCCAGCGGGTCCGGATTGCCCTGGATGGCGTCCCGGCCGGGTACGACGATCAGCTCGTAGTCCCCGTTGGTGTAGCGCACCTGGCCCGCGTCGTTGAGGGGCCTGCGGTCCCAGCCGTCGGGTACGGCGACCTGGAAGCCCTCGGCGTCGCGGGCCAGGGTGTAGCCCTTGCCCACGTCCACCGGCGGGCTGGTGCGGGTCTGCGGGCGCGGCGAGGCCGGGGGCGCGGACCGGGAGGGAGTGGGCCGCGGGGCGGGCGCCGACCCGGCGGGGGTCTGCGGGGCCGGGCCGCTCGCCGTGGGGGTGCGCTGTTCGAGGCTCTCGGCCGCGGGCTCGGCGTCGGGCAGGAACACCATCGCGCAGGCCACCGCTCCGGCGAGCGCGAGGAACACGCCGAGCAGGAGGTTGCGGCCGAGCGAACCGGACCGGCGGCCGCCGCCCTTGGGTGCGGGGCGCGGGCTCGGGGAGGGCCTGGGCCGGGGCGGCGGTGGCGCGGAGCGGCCCGTCTGCCGGTGCCGGCCGTGACCGGCCGGCTCCCGGGGCGCGGACTCCCGCTCCTCGGAGTGCCGTTCACCGGCGTGCCGCTCCGCGGAATGCCGTTCCGCGGAATGCCGTTCCGCGGCGTCCCGGCCGCCGCCGGCCCGCCCGCCGGACTTCCTCCCCCCGGGACCCCGGCCGCCCCGGGACCCCGCGGACAGCCGCCGCTTGCGTACGAGTTCACCGCGGCGGCGCACGATCGGCAGCCGGGCCGCGTCCGGCTCGGGCTCCGGCAGGCGCGGTGCGACGGCGTCCGGTTCGGGGGCCGAGCGCACGAGGGAACGCAGCCAGCCGCGCAGCTCCTCGAAGTCCGGTCGCTCGGTCGGGTCCTGACGCAGCAGCGACTCGACGACGGGCCGTAGCGGCCCACACTCCTCGGCGTACGCGGGCGGTTCGGAGCAGACCATCTCGACCAGCTCGGCGGCGCTGTCCTCGGGGTAGGGGGCGTGCCCCTGCACGGCCCGGTAGAGCAGGGCCCCGAGCGCCCACAGGTCGGTGGCGGGTCCGACGGGGGCGGCGAGCTGCCAGTTCTCGTGCACCGGGTGGGCCTGCTCGGGCGCCCACCGCTCGGTGACGGCCCCGACCACGGCGATGCGCGTCTGCCGCGCCCGCTCGGCGGCCAGCGGGGTGTCCGGACCGCGCCCGGCTCGTGCGCCGGCGGCGGGCTCGTCCCATCCGGAGGGGCGCGTGGCCTGTACGGGCACGTAGGCGGGGGCGGCGGGCGCGGGCTCGGGCGGGACGGGCGGCGCGGGCTCGTGCGGAGCCGCCGGCTCCGGGGAACCGCCGTACGGGGACTGCCCGTACGGGCTCGGCCCGGGCGCCCCGTAGGGGCCGGGGGCGGGGTCCCCGTACGGGGCCGGGGCGGGGGGACCGGGGGGACCGGGCGGCGCGGACTCCGGCGGTGCCTGCTCGTGGCGCACCGGCGGCCGGGCGGGGGTGTACCCGGCGGGCAGGGCGGGAGTGCGCGGGGTGGCCCCGTGCCAGGGCGTGTCGGGACCGCCGCCGTACGGATACGCGTACCCCTGCGGGAGGTTGGACCCCTGCGGCCGGACCTCCGCCCCGGCCGGGCGGCCCTCCTCCGCTCCCGCCGGGCGGCCCTCCCCGGCCGCGGCGCTGCGCCGCTCCTCGGCGGCCCGGGCGGCGGCCTGCGCCCCGGCCCGGTACGCGGCGATGGCCCCGGCCCGTGCCGCCGCCTTGAGGTCCGCCTGCCCGGCGGCCGGGCCGGAACCCGCGGCCGTTCCGGAGCCCGGCCCCGGTCCCGCACCCGTACCACCGGCCGCACCCGCTTCCGCGCCGTGGGACGGGGCCTGGGCTCCGCCGGACGGGATGTGGTCCTTGTACGGGGACTTGTACGAGACGGACGGCTGGGGCAGCTCGCGCGGGGCGGGCGGTCCGGCCTGCGCCTGCGGGGCCGGGCCCGGTGCGGGGCCGGGCGCCCCGTACGGGTCCTGCGAGGGCAGCGGTGCCGGACCGGCGCCCCGGTGCCCGGAACCCTGGGCCTGCGTCGGTACGGCCGGGCCGCCCGGGGCCTGCGGCGGCAGCCCGGACCCCGAGGGCGCGCCCGGCCCCCCGTACGGGCCGGAGGCCTGGCCCGGCACCCCGGAGCCGGAACCACGCGGGACGGGCGGGGCGGCCGGCGGCGTCGCCGGCGGGGTGTCCTCCTCCGCCGGGGGCACCACGTCGTAGCCGCACAGGGCCTCTTCGGCCGCGCCCGCGGCCAGGCCGGTGAGGACCACCCGGCCGTCCTCGCAGACCAGGACCGTGCGGGTGGTGATGTTGCGGTGGGTCCAGCCGTGGGCGTGCAGCACGCGCAGGGCGGTGAGCACGTCCGAGGCCACCTCGGCCGCGCGGTACGGGCCCAGCGGGCGGTCGGCGAGGAGGGCGGCCAGCGGGCGGGCGCGCACCAGCTCGCTCACTATCCACAGGGAGCCGCCCTCGGCGAAGACGTCGAAGACCTGGTCCAGCCGCGGGTGGTCGGGAATCCGGGCGGCCGCCTGCGCCGCCTCGATGGCCCGCCGCACCGCGGGGTCCGCGGGCCGCCGGGTGGCCCCGCCGTGCGCCCGGCGGGCTGCCGGGGCCGGTCCGCCCATCCCCTCGCCGTCGAGGAGTTCGGCGTCCACGATCTCCGGCAGCAGGACCTGCCGGACCAGCACCTCCTGCCCGCTGCGGGTGTCGAAGGCCCGGGTCTCGACCAGTTCGTACGCGTCGGACGGCGGCAGCGGCAGCCGGTAGCGGTCGGCGAGAACCCTCCCCGCGTACTCCTCCACGGCCCCTCCCCTGAGCGTTCCCCCGTCACGAGCAGCCACGCCCGTACCGCCACCGAACGGGCCAATTGCGGTCGTTTACCGGCCCATTGCGGCTGCGTACGGTCCGCGGACTCTCACGATACGTCGCAGGAGCCACCCGCGTCGCGAGTCCGGCGAGGTCAGGCCCGGTCGGGGTCAGTCCTTCGGCTGGAAGGTCGCGAAGGCCGTGTCCCGCAGGGTCTTGCACTCCTGCGCGTCCCACTCGGAGACCTTGCAGCTGATCATGATGGCGTAGCCGTGGTCGGCGTCCACCTTGAAGCCGCGGTTGAGCACGCGGACCCGCATCCCGCCCTGGTTGCGCTCGAACTCCCAGTCGGCGACGGTCGGGTAGCCGCGGTAGTCCTGCTCCGCGATGCCGAGCAGCTTGTAGCCCTTGCTGCTGGCCTTGACGGCCGTCGCCAGCTGCACCCAGGCGAGCCGGGCGTCGTCGAGCGGACTGTCGTTGAAGTCGACCTGCACCCGCGGGAAGCCGCCGTCGCGGCTGTAGATCCCGCCGGAGTTGGAGCCCGCTATGTCGGTGCGGCGGAAGTCCTTCGGCATGGCCATCGTGAAGTGGAACCGGGCGTCGGACATCGCGGCGTACCCGGCGGGCAGCGTGCCGCCCTGGGTGCCGCCCTGGCCCTGGGTCTGGCCCTGGGTGCCGTCCTGCCCCTGACCCTTGCCGCCCGTGGCCCCCTCGCTCTGGCCGGTCTGCCCCTCCCCCTTGCCCTGGCCCTTGCCGCCCTGCGCGCTGCCGCCGTTGGCGGAGGAACTGCCGGCGGTGCTGCCCGGGCCGGCCGAGGCGGCGGCGGAACCCTTCCCGCCCTTGCCGTTCTTGCCGCCCCCGCCGGGCTCCTCGTCCCCGCTGAAGGCGTACGCGATGACCCCGCCGATGACGGCGAGCACCGCGACGAACGCCGCGATCGCCAGGGCGATGGTGCGGCGCGGCAGCACGTCGGTGAGGGGCGCGGCCGGTGCGCTGCGCGGGGCTCCGGATCCCGTGGCGGTCGGTGCGGGGGCCTGTTCGGCCGGGGCGGCGGCCGCCGCCCGCGCCGACTTCAGCGCCGCCTTGGCCCGCTCCCGGTTCTCCCGCTCCTTCTCCTTGGCCGCCTTCGCAGCGCGGGCCGCCTCCTTGGCCGCCTCGCGCGCCGCGTCCTTGTCCGGCTTCTCGGGCAGCGGGGGCAGGGCGATCATGCGGGTCTCGTCGGCCGGGGGCTCCGGCTCGGGCTCCGGCATGTTGACGATCGCCGTGAGCATCGCGCGGGCGCCCGCGTCGTCGAGCCGCTGGTCGGGGTCCTTGGCGAGCAGACCGTAGATGACGTCCGTGAGCGGACCGGCGTTCCTCGGCGGGTCCACCGGCTCGGTCATGACGGCGGTCAGGGTGGCGAGGGCGGAGCCCTTGTCGTAGGGCGGGACGCCCTCGACGCACGCGTAGATCAGGCCGCCGAGCGACCACAGGTCGGCGGGCGGGCCGGGCTTGTAACCGCGGGCGCGCTCGGGGGAGATGTACGAGGGGGCGCCGACCAGCATGCCGGTGGACGTGACCGAGGGGTCGCCCTCGACCTGGGCGATGCCGAAGTCCGTGAGGACGACCCGGCCGCTTTCGGACATCAGCACGTTCGACGGCTTCACGTCGCGGTGCAGGATGCCCTCGCGGTGTGCCGCGCGCAGCACGTCGAGGACGGCGAGGCCCACCTCGGCGGCGCGGCGCGGGGTGAGAGTGCCCTTCTCCCGGATGTACTCGGCGAGCGAGGAGCCCTCGACGAGCTCCATGACGATCCAGGGCCGGTCGTCCTCGTGCACCACGTCGAAGACGGTGACCGCGCCGCCGCTGCGGATGCGGGCGATGGCCTTCGCCTCGCGCAGGGTCCGCGTGATCAGGCGGCGCTTCTCGTCGGCGTCGATACCGGAGGGGAAGCGGAGTTCCTTGACGGCGACGGTGCGGCCGAGGGTCTCGTCGACCGCCCGCCAGACCGTGCCCATGCCGCCCTTGCCGAGGACCCCGCCCAGCCGGTACCGGCCGGCCAGCAGCTGCCCTTCGTGCTCGCCGGTGTCCGACGAACCGTCAACCGGCGTACGGGCTGCGCCGCCGGCCGGCACCGGGGCCGCCTCGGCCCTGGGCCCCGGCCCGGCTTCCGCCCTGGGTGCGGGCACCGCTTCGGCCTTGGTGACGGACCCCGACCCGGCCACGGGAGCGGCCACGCCCGCGGCTCCGGACCGGGCTCCGGCCTGGGGCTCGGCGCGGCCGGCCTTGGTCAGCGCGACGGGAGCCGCGGCCGGCTCCGGCACGGACGGCCGCCCCGAGTCCGTCGCGGCGGCCGCGGAACCGGCGGCCGCGGCGGAATCGGCAGCGGAATCGGCGGCGGCAGCGGGATCAGCAGCCGCGGCGGAATCGGCGGCCGCGGCGGCTTCCGCCTCCGAACCGGCCGCCGCGGCAGCGTCCTTCGCCAGGGAGCCGGCAGCACCGCCCGTGAGGTCCTGCGACTTGCGCCTCTGCTCCGGCTTCGACATGTGTCCCCTCTGCGATCGCGCGCGGTTCGCCCCCGCCTCGGCAGGGAGCGTGGCAACCCGCCCCGGCAGAACCCTCATTGTTCCTCACTCCGGCACGGACGGGTGCCCGGGGTCCGCGGTTCCGCCGAACCTCAGAAGGACCTCAAGATCGTTAAAGCGGAACGATGTCCGGGGCTCCGAGCCGGGCCGCATCCGCCGTCTGGTCGTCCGGCTGGCGCTGCGACTCCCGTTCCGCCTGGACCCGCTTCTCGTAGTGCTCCACCTCCTTCTCGATCTGCTGTTCGTCCCAGCCGAGCACCGGAGCCATCAACTCCGCGCATTCGCGGGCGCATCGGGTCCCGCGGTCGAAGGTCTCGATGGAGATCCTGGTCCGCCGGGTGAGTACGTCGTCCAGGTGGCGGGCGCCCTCGTGCGAGGCCGCGTAGACCACCTCCGCGCGCAGGTAGTCGTCGGCACCGCCGAGCGGCTCGGCCAGCCCGGGGTCCCCGGCGATCAGTTCGAGGATTTCCTCCGTCAGGGACCCGTAGCGGTTGAGGAGGTGCTCGATCCGCACCACGTGCAGCCCGGTCCGGGCCGCCGTCCGGGCCCGCGCGTTCCACAGCGCCCGGTACCCCTCGGCGCCCAGCAGCGGGACGTCCTCCGTCACGCACGCGGCGACCCGCTGGTCCAGGCCGTGCACGGCCTCGTCCACCGCATCCTTCGCCATCACCCGGTACGTCGTGTACTTCCCGCCCGCCACCACGACCAGCCCGGGGGCCGGATGGGCGACGGTGTGCTCGCGGGAGAGCTTGCTCGTGGCGTCCGACTCCCCGGCCAGCAGCGGCCGCAGGCCCGCGTACACCCCCTGGACGTCCTCCCTGGTGAGCGGCACCGCGAGGACGGAGTTCACGTGCTCCAGCAGGTAGTCGATGTCGGCGCTGGAGGCGGCGGGGTGCGCCTTGTCGAGGTCCCAGTCGGTGTCGGTGGTGCCGACGATCCAGTGCCGGCCCCACGGGATGACGAACAGCACCGACTTCTCCGTGCGCAGGATCAGTCCGGTGGTCGAATGGATCCGGTCCTTGGGTACGACCAGATGGATGCCCTTCGACGCCCGCACGTGGAACTGGCCGCGCTCCCCGATGAGCGCCTGGGTGTCGTCCGTCCACACCCCGGTCGCATTGACCACCTGCCGGGCGCGGATCTCGTACGTCCCGCCCGCCTCGACGTCCTGAACCTTCGCGCCGACCACCCGCTCGCCCTCGCGCAGGAAGCCCACCACCCGGGCCCGGTTGGCGGCCAGTGCGCCGTACGCCGCGGCGGTGCGCACGAGGGTGGCCACGTACCGCGCGTCGTCCATCTGGGCGTCGTAGTACTGGAGGGCGCCGACCAGGGCGTCCTTGCGCAGGCAGGGGGCCACCCGCAGGGCCCGTTTGCGCGAGAGGTGGCGGTGCACGGGCAGGCCGCGGCCGTGCCCGCTGGAGACGGACATGGCGTCGTAGAGCGCGACGCCCGAGCCGGCGTACAACCGCTCCCAGCCCTTGTGCTGGAGCGGGTAGAGGAAGGGCACGGGCTTGACCAGGTGCGGTGCGAGGCGCTCCAGCAGCAGTCCGCGCTCCTTGAGCGCCTCCCGCACCAGGGCGAAGTCGAGCATCTCCAGGTAGCGCAGCCCGCCGTGGATCAGCTTGCTCGATCTGCTGGAGGTCCCCGAGGCCCAGTCGCGGGCCTCCACCAGTCCGGTGGCGAGCCCGCGCGTGACCGCGTCCAGCGCGGTGCCCGCACCGACCACCCCCGCGCCCACCACCAGCACGTCCAGCTCGCGCTCGGCCATCCGGGCGAGCGCCTCCTGGCGCTGCTCGGGCCCCAGTACCGCTGTCCTCACTGCTGCCTCCCGTCGGTGCGGCGGCCCCGGCCGGTGCGGGTGCTCCGCCCGGCGCCAGTGACCCCGCTCACATCCCCCTCGTCACGATTCTGACCCGGCGCACCCTCATCAGCCACCGCCTGTGGACAACACAACGGCGGCCGCCTTCCCACAATGCCGCAGATCGGTCATATATACGCCTAGTCTGACATAGCGCCAGCTCTCGCTGTCCACAGGACTTGCGCGCCCAGCCCCCTCCGGTTAGGGAAGGACGGCCACCCCCATGCCCGCAGACCTCGCCGTCATCGGCCTCGGCCACCTCGGCCTCCCCCTCGCCCAGGCCGCCGTCGCCGCGGGCATCGAGACCGTCGGCTTCGACGCCGGCCCGGCCACCGACAGCACCCTGTCGGCCGCCGAGATCCGCCGGATGTCGGCAGCCGGCTTCCGCGTCACCACCAACCCGGCCGAGCTCGGCCGGGTGCGCACCGCCGTGATCTGCGCCCCCACCGCCCTCGGCGCCGACCGCGCCCTGGACCTCTCGGCGGTCGGCGAGGCCGCCCGGGCGCTCGCCGCACGGCTGCGCCCGCACACCACCGTCATCCTCGAATCGGCCGCCCACCCGGGGGTCACCGAGGACTACCTGCGCCCGATCCTGGAGTCCGGCTCCCGGCTGCGCGCCGGGCGCGACTTCCACCTCGCGTACTCCCCCAGCCGGCTGGACCCCGGCAACCGCACCCACGGCTTCGCCAACACCCCCAAGGTGATCGGCGGGCTCACCCCCGCCTGCACCGAGTCCGCGGCCGCGTTCTACGCCCGGCTCACCGACAAGGTGGTCCGCGCCCGCGGCCTGCGCGAGGCCGAGACCGTCCAGCTCCTCGAAACCACCTACCGGCACGTGAACATCGCCCTGGCCAACGAGATGGCGGTGCTCTGCCACGACCTCGGGGTGGACGTGTGGGACGTGATCCGCTGCGCGGAGACCAAGCCGTACGGGTTCCAGGCCTTCCGGCCCGGCCCCGGGGTCGGCGGCCACGGGGTCCCCCTCGACCCGAACTACCTCCCGCACACCCCCCGCACCCCCGGCCACCCGCTGCGCATGATGGGCCTGGCCCAGGAGGTGAACGGCCGGATGCCCCAGTACGTCATCCAGCGCTGCGCGGGCCTGCTCAACGAGCACGGCAAGTCGGCCCGCGGGGCCCGGGTGCTGCTGCTGGGGGTCACGTACAAGCCCGACCTCGCCGACCAGGAGGGCTCCCCGGCCCGGGAGATCGCCAGCCGGCTGATCGACCTCGGGGCGCTCATCAGCTACCACGACCCGTACATCGCGGGCTGGCGGGTGCGCGAGCGGCCCGTGCCGCGCGCGGAGTCCCTGTACGAGGCGGCCGCGGAGGCGGACCTGACCGTCCTGCTCCAGCACCACCGCACGTACGACATGCAGGGCCTGGCCGTGAAGGCCCAGCTGCTGCTGGACACCCGGGGTGCCAGCCCGGCGGGAGCCGCCCACCGGCTGTGAGTTCCGGCCGGCCGGCTCCGGCGCAGGCCCGGCCCGGCCCGCCCCCGGCACGGCCCCGGCCCGGTCCCGGCCGACCGCCCCCGCTCACGCCGGAGGGCCGGCACCCCGAGCGGGGTGCCGGCCCTCCGGCGTGGTGCGGGTGGCGCGGTCAGCGGCGGTGCTGCGAGTCCGCGACGGTGACCTCGACCCGCTGGAACTCCTTGAGCTCGCTGTAGCCGGTGGTGGCCATCGAGCGGCGCAGGGCCCCGAAGAGGTTCATGGAGCCGTCGGGGGTGTGGGACGGGCCGGTGAGGATCTCCTCGGTGGTGCCGACCGTGCCCAGGTCCACCTTCTTGCCGCGCGGCACGTCCTCGTGGACGGCCTCCATGCCCCAGTGGTGGCCCTTGCCGGGCGCGTCGGTGGCGCGGGCCAGCGGGGAGCCCATCATCACGGCGTCGGCACCGCAGGCGATGGCCTTGGGCAGGTCGCCGGACCAGCCCACGCCGCCGTCGGCGATGACGTGCACGTAGCGGCCGCCGGACTCGTCCATGTAGTCGCGGCGGGCCGCGGCCACGTCGGCGACCGCGGTCGCCATCGGGACCTGGATGCCCAGCACGTTGCGGGTGGTGTGCGCGGCGCCGCCGCCGAAGCCGACGAGCACGCCGGCCGCGCCCGTGCGCATCAGGTGCAGGGCCGCGGTGTACGTGGCGCAGCCGCCGACGATGACCGGGACGTCGAGCTCGTAGATGAACTGCTTCAGGTTCAGCGGCTCGGCGGCGCCGGAGACGTGCTCGGCGGAGACGGTGGTGCCGCGGATGACGAAGATGTCCACGCCCGCGTCCACGACGGCCTTGGAGAACTGCGCGGTGCGCTGCGGGGAGAGCGCAGCGGCGGTCACGACGCCGGAGTCGCGCACCTCCTTGATGCGCTGCCCGATCAGGTCGGCCTGGATCGGGGCCGAGTAGATCTCCTGCAGGCGGCGGGTCGCGGCCTCCTCGGAGAGCTCGGTGATCTCGTCGAGCAGCGGCTGCGGGTCCTCGTAGCGGGTCCACAGGCCTTCGAGGTTCAGGACGCCGAGGCCGCCGAGCTCGCCGATGCGGATGGCGGTCTGCGGGGAGACGACCGAGTCCATGGGGGCGGCCAGGAAGGGGAGCTCGAAGCGGTAGGCGTCGATCTGCCAGGCGATCGAGACCTCCTTCGGGTCCCGGGTACGCCGGCTCGGGACGATGGCGATGTCGTCGAACGCGTACGCCCTGCGGCCGCGCTTGCCGCGCCCGATCTCGATCTCAGTCACGTGTGGTGGCCTTTCCCTCTTGGTCTGCCCGTCCAGTATCCCCGAAGGCCGGACGACCGCGTTCCCGTGACCGCTGGGCGGGACGGGCGAAACCCGGGCCCGTGCGGAAACGGCGAGGGGCGGGCCCGGTCACCCCGGGCCCGCCCCTGTGCGATCGCCTCAGCCCTTGCGGGAGTAGTTCGGCGCCTCGACCGTCATCTGGATGTCGTGCGGGTGGCTCTCCTTCAGGCCCGCGGACGTGATGCGGACGAACCGGCCGCGCTCCTGGAGCTCGGGGACGGTGCGGCCGCCCACGTAGAACATCGACTGGCGCAGGCCGCCGACCAGCTGGTGCACCACGGCCGACAGCGGGCCGCGGTAGGGCACCTGCCCCTCGATGCCCTCGGGGATGAGCTTGTCGTCGCCGCCCACGCCCTCCTGGAAGTAGCGGTCCTTGGAGAAGGACTTGCGGTCGCCGCGGGACTGCATGGCGCCCAGCGAGCCCATGCCGCGGTACGACTTGAACTGCTTGCCGTTGATGAAGAGCAGCTCGCCCGGGGACTCCTCGCAGCCCGCGAGCAGCGAGCCGAGCATCACCGTGTCGGCGCCCGCGACCAGGGCCTTCGCGATGTCGCCGGAGTACTGGAGGCCGCCGTCGCCGATGACCGGGACGCCCGCCGCCTTGGCCGCGAGGGCGGCCTCGTAGATGGCGGTGACCTGCGGGACGCCGATGCCGGCGACCACGCGGGTGGTGCAGATGGAGCCGGGGCCGACGCCGACCTTGATGCCGTCGCAGCCTGCGTCCACGAGCGCCTGGGCGCCGTCGCGGGTGGCGACGTTGCCGCCGATGACGTCCACGGAGGAGTTCGACTTGATCTTGGAGACCATGTCGCCGACCAGGCGGGAGTGGCCGTGGGCGGTGTCGACGACGATGAAGTCGGCGCCCGCCTCGATCAGGGCCTGGGCGCGCTCGTACGCGTCCCCGGCGACGCCGACGGCGGCGCCGACCAGCAGGCGGCCGTCCTTGTCCTTGGCGGCGTTCGGGTACTTCTCCGCCTTGACGAAGTCCTTGACGGTGATGAGGCCCTTGAGGATGCCCGACTCGTCGACCAGCGGCAGCTTCTCGATCTTGTGGCGGCGCAGCAGCTCCATGGCGTCCACGCCGGAGATGCCGACCTTGCCGGTGACCAGCGGCATCGGGGTCATGACCTCGCGCACCTGGCGGCTGCGGTCCGACTCGAAGGCCATGTCGCGGTTGGTGACGATGCCGAGGAGCTTGCCGGCGGCGTCGGTGACCGGGACGCCGGAGATGCGGAACTTCGCGCAGAGCTCGTCGGCCTCGCGGAGGGTCGCGTCCGGGTGCACCGTGATCGGGTCGGTGACCATGCCGGACTCGGAGCGCTTGACCAGGTCGACCTGGTTGGCCTGGTCCGCGATGGAGAGGTTGCGGTGGAGCACGCCGACGCCGCCCTGGCGGGCCATCGCGATGGCCATCCGGGCCTCGGTGACCTTGTCCATGGCCGCGGACAGCAGCGGGACGTTCACCCGGACGTTCTTCGAGATGAGGGAGGAGGTGTCGATCTCGTCCGGCGCCATGTCCGACGCGCCCGGCAGCAGCAGGACGTCGTCGTAGGTCAGCCCGAGAGAGGCGAATTTGTCGGGCACTCCGTCACCGTTGACAGTCATGACACCTTCCCAGATGGTCTTGCTCAGCGCGGATGTCCATGCTAACGGGATACCGAGGCGTCTCATTCCACGATCAAGATCGACCCAAATTTTCGTGGATTCCTACGAGTTTCAAACCGCCTTGATCGATTCGGCGCGCCGGTCACTGCTCGGCCAGCGCACGCAGCCGGGAGAGCGCCCGGTGCTGCGCCACGCGCACCGCGCCCGGGGACATCCCCAGCATCTGCCCGGTCTCCTCCGCGGTCAGCCCGACGGCGACCCGCAGCACGAGCAGCTCGCGCTGGTTCTCCGGCAGATTGGCCAGCAGCTTCTTGGCCCAGGCCGCGTCGCTGCTCAGCAGCGCCCGCTCCTCGGGGCCCAGCGAGTCGTCCGGCCGCTCCGGCATCTCATCGGAGGGCACGGCCGTACTGCCGGGGTGCCGCATGGCGGCCCGCTGGAGGTCGGCGACCTTGTGGGCGGCGATGGCGAAGACGAAGGCCTCGAAGGGGCGGCCGGTGTCCCGGTACCGCGGCAGGGCCATGAGGACCGCCACGCAGACCTCCTGCGCGAGGTCTTCGACGAAGTGCCGGGCGTCCCCGGGGAGCCGGGACAGCCGGGTCCGGCAGTAGCGGAGCGCGAGCGGGTGCACGTGGGCGAGGAGGTCGTGAGTGGCCTGCTCGTCGCCCTCGACCGCACGACGGACCAGGGCACCGACTGCGCCGGCGCCGCTGTTCTTGGGGGGCCCCGAAGGGTCCGTGGCCGTGGGCGACCCCTTGGCCTCGTCGTCGCGCATCAATCCATGGTGCCTCGGCGCCGGACGTTCCGCGGCACCGTGGCCCGTGTTGTGCACCGAAGCGTTATGAGCGGGCGCGCCGGAACTCATCGTCAACGCCCTCCCCTCCCGCTCGGCCGAATGGTCCCCGAGGCAGCAGCGCCTGCGCCGGCGTCCGCCCCTGGATGGTCTCCCACCCTCAAGGATGCGGCATCGCGGGCGAAGCGACACGTCCCCCGGATTCTGCCCCGCCAACCCCCTCGCGCACACCGGATACGGCAAGACTCGCGGAGACTCCCGGAGCTGCGGCCGGGACCCGCGGACCGCCGCCGGGCGCACCGGCCGCGCGCCGCCCCGCCCGCACGGAGGCGGACGGGGACCGCAACGCGATCAGCGGACGAGGCCCCAGCGGAACCCCAGCGCCACGGCGTGCGCCCGGTCGGACGCACCCAGCTTCTTGAACAGCCGGCGGGCGTGCGTCTTGACCGTGTCCTCGGAGAGGAACAGCTCGCGCCCGATCTCGGCGTTGGAACGCCCGTGGCTCATGCCCTCCAGCACCTGGATCTCGCGTGCGGTGAGGGTGGGCGCGGCGCCCATCTCGGCCGAGCGCAGCCGCCGCGGGGCGAGCCGCCAGGTCGGGTCGGCCAGGGCCTGGGTGACCGTCGCGCGCAGCTCGGCGCGCGAGGCGTCCTTGTGCAGGTAGCCGCGGGCCCCCGCGGCGACCGCGAGGGCGACCCCGTCCAGGTCCTCGGCCACGGTCAGCATGATGATGCGGGCGCCCGGATCGGCCGAGAGCAGCCGGCGCACGGTCTCGACCCCGCCGAGGCCGGGCATCCGTACGTCCATCAGGATGAGGTCGGAACGGTCGGCGCCCCAGCGGCGGAGGACTTCCTCGCCGTTGGCAGCCGTGGTCACACGCTCGACGCCGGGCACGGTGGCCACCGCGCGACGGAGCGCCTCTCGGGCAAGCGGGGAGTCGTCGCAGACGAGGACGGATGTCATGGCCGCCCTCCGCAGCTGCTGATGCGCGTCACCTTGAGCCTCCAGGCTGGTACGTATCGTCACCTGTGCGGTCGATGCTCTCGGACACCTGTCCGGGAACTTCTTCGTTCAACCGCCTTCGCACTCTCAACGATGGTCACTCGAAAGAGTTACGGGTCGGACGGACACCTTCGGCACTCTACGTGAGGACGCCAACACAACACGGGCGCCACAAGCCAGCTGTCCTCCATCTGGAGCTATGCCCTATTTGGCGGCTTTCCTTCCGTTTGGCATGTGTCTGAGGCTAGATTCCCAATGAGTCATATTTACATCTACTCGGATAGTAGATATGGCTAGTTGGTCCGTATCCGTCTCAGTACCGGCCTCAAGGACTACCCATGGCAGATTTCTCCCGCCTCCCCGGACCGAACGCCGACCTCTGGGACTGGCAGCTGCTGGCAGCCTGCCGAGGGGTCGACAGCTCCCTCTTCTTCCACCCGGAGGGCGAGCGGGGCGCGGCCCGGAGCGCGCGCGAGGCCTCGGCTAAAGAGGTCTGCATGCGATGCCCGGTGCGCGCGGAGTGCGCCGCCCACGCCCTTGCCGTCCGCGAGCCCTACGGGGTGTGGGGAGGGCTGACCGAGGACGAGCGCGAGGAGCTGATGGGCCGCGCCCGCCACCGCCTGATCCCCGCCTCCAGCGTGAGCGGGACGCCCGCGCACTGACCGAGGCACCAACCGGAGCACCCACCGAAGGAACGTTTCTCCCCCGGCCTGCCGTGCCGCCGGCCCCGCACCCTGCGGGGCCCGGCGCGCGGGGGGACGTCAGCGGGCCGCGGCCCGCTCCAGGTGGTCGAGGGTGGCGGCGACGGCCGGCACCCGGGCCAGGTCCGGCAGGGTGAGGGCGACCACCTCGCGCCGCACCGCGGGCTCGACCGCCACGGTCCGCGCTCCCTTGGCCCGTACGGACTCCACCGCCAGCTCGGGCAGGACCGCCACCCCGAGCCCGGCCCCGACCAGGCCGACCACCGCCGGGTAGTCGTCGGTCGCGAAGTCGATGCGCGGGGTGAAGCCGGCCTCCTCGCACACGTCGACGAGGTGGCGGCGGCAGCGCGGGCAGCCCGCGATCCAGGGCTCGTCGGCCAGCTCGGCCATTCCGACGCGCTCCGCGCCGGCCAGCGGGTGCCCCTCCGGCACCAGGCCGACCAGCTTGTCGGTGAGCAGCGGCCGGACCACCAGGTCCGCCCATTCCGCCGGGTCGGCCGCCCCGGCGTAGCGGAAGGCGAGGGCCACGTCGCAGTCCCCCTCGCGGAGCATCTCCACCGAGCGCGGCGGCTCGGCCTCGACCAGCGAGACCCGGGTGCCGGGGTGCTCCGCGCGCATCGCGGCCAGCGCGGTGGGCACGAGGGTGGAGCTGCCGCTCGGGAAGGACACCAGCCGGACCCGCCCGGCGCGCAGCCCGGCGATGGCGGCGACCTCCTCCTCGGCGGCCGTGAGCCCGGCGAGGATGCCGGCGGCATGGCGGACCAGCACCTCGCCGGCCTGGGTCAGGCGCATCTCGCGGCCGGTGCGGATCAGCAGCGGGGTGCCGGCGCCCTGCTCCAGCGCCTTCATCTGCTGGCTGACGGCGGGCTGGGTGCAGCCCAGCTCGCGGGCCGCGGCGGAGAAGGAGCCGGTAGCGGCCACGGCGCGCAGGACGCGGAGATGACGTGCCTCAATCACCCTTCGAGCATAAGGCCCGCTTTGACGAGCGCGCCAATTGTGGTTGGTCACTTTGAGACCGCTCGGTTAGCGTTCCCCCCATGCATCTGATCTCCGTGAACCTGGGCCGCGCGACCGCCGTCGACTACACCGACACGGAGGGCGGCCTCACCGGCATAGGCAAGCAGCCGGTGGCCGGCCCGGTGCAGGTCGCCGCCCCCGGCCCGCGCGGCACCGGCGGCAGCGGGCTCGCCGGGGACGCCATCTGCGACCTGCGCCACCACGGCGGGGACCACCAGGCCGTGTACGCGTACGCCCGCGAGGACCTGGACTGGTGGGAGGCCGAGCTCGGACGCGAGCTGACCGGCGGGCTCTTCGGGGAGAACCTCACCACCTCGGGCCTCGACGTGAACGGGGCCCTGCTGGGCGAGCGTTGGCGGGTGGGCCGGGACCTGGTGCTGGAGGTGGCCGCGGCCCGGATCCCCTGCCGCACCTTCCAGGGCGCACTGGGCGAGGCCGGCTGGGTCAAGAGGTTCACCCGGGCGGCGCGGCCGGGCGCGTACCTGCGGGTGGTCGAGCCGGGGGAGATCTCCCCCGGCGACCGGGTCGAGATCCTGCACCGCCCGGACCACGAAGTCACGGTGGGCTTCTGGTTCCGCGCCTTCACGACCGAGCGCGAGCTCCTGCCCCGCACCCTCGCGGCGGGCGACGCGATGCCCCCGTCCTCGCAGGAGACGGCGCGCGCGTACGTGGCGAAGTACGGCAGCGACGCGCGGGCCTGACGCCTGCGGAGGCTAGGTTTCCCGTATGACGACTGCTCTGATCACGGGATCCACGGCGGGCATCGGCGCCGCCTTCGCCCGGCGGCTCGCCGCCGACGGGAACGACCTGGTGCTGGTGGCCCGGGACACCAAGCGGCTGCGCGAGCAGGCGACCGAGCTCCACGACCGGCACGGGATCGAGGCCGAGGTGCTGACCGCGGACCTGTCGACGGAGGAGGGCATCGCGGCGGTCGAGGCCCGGCTCGCGGACCGCAGGAACCCGGTGGACCTGCTGGTGAACAACGCGGGCTTCGGGAACAAGGGCCGCTACCTCGACGTGGCCATGGCCGACGAGCTGGCCATGCTCAAGGTGCACATCGAGGCCGTGCTGCGGCTGACCTCGGCGGCCACTGCGGGCATGCGCGAGCGCGGCCGCGGCGGGGTGGTCAACGTGGCGTCCGTGGCGGCGTTCGTGCCCCGCGGCACGTACGGCGCGAGCAAGGCGTGGGTCGTGCAGTTCACCCAGGGCGCGGCCCGCGACCTGGCCGGCTCGGGGGTGCGGCTGATGGCGCTGTGCCCCGGGTTCGTGCGCACCGAGTTCCACGAGCGGGCCGGGATGGGCACCGACAACATCCCGAACTGGATGTGGCTGGACGCCGACAAGCTGGTGGCGGCGGCGCTGGCCGACCTCGCACGCGGCCGTACGGTCTCCATCCCGGACCCCCGGTACAAGGCGCTGATGGGCATCGTGAAGCTGACCCCGCGCGGGCTGCTGGGCGGGGTGTCCTCCCGTACGGGTCGCAAGTACGGGCCCCAGTGACCCGCTGGTAGACCGGGCCGAACGGGTGAATTCTCCCTAAACTGGACAGGTCCCACCCAGCACGGGAGACCACCATGACATTCGTACAACTGGTCGATTACAGGACTCACCAGCCCGAGGCGATGAACGACCTGCTGGACAAGTACGTCGCCCAGAGCCAGGGCAAGCGCACGGTCACCCACAGCATCGTGGGCAAGGACCGCGACCAAACGGACCACTACGTGAACTTCGTCGAGTTCCCGTCGTACGAGGAGGCCATGAAGAACTCCAACCTCCCCGAGACGGACCGGATGTTCCACGAGATGGTGGCCCTGTGCGACGGCATGCCGACGTTCACCAACCTCGACGCGGTCCGCGACGAGCACCTCAACACCATGCTGGTGAACCGGATGTACGACGAGATCGCCATGAAGGGCGACATGTCCGTCATCGAGGAGATCTTCGCCTCGGACTACCGCGACCACGACATCTCCAACCCCGTGGACAAGACCGGGCACGCCGCGATCCGCGAGGACGTCCAAATGTGGCGCAACGCCTTCGACTTCACCTTCACCCGTGACGCCCAGATGGCGCAGGACGACTACGTCACCACGCTGTGGACCTGGACCGGCACGCACAAGGGGGAGTTCATGGGCGTCGCCCCCACCGGCAAGTCCTGCACGATGACCGGCACCACGGTCTTCCGATGTCAGGACGGCATGATCAAGGAAGGCTGGTGGCACTACGACGCCATGGGCCTGATGCGGCAGCTGGGCATGATGGACTGACGCCCGCTCGGCCGCCCGGACACGGGAAGGCCCCCGCCCCGCCGGGTGAACGGCGGGCCGGGGGCCTTCCTGCAGAAGCGCGCGGACGCGTCAGTGGCTGTGGCCGTGACCGTGGCCGTGACCGTGGGCGTCGGCCTCCTCCTCCGCCGGCTTCTCGACGACCAGGGTCTCGGTCGTGAGCAGCAGGGAGGCGATGGAGGCGGCGTTCTCCAGGGCGGAGCGGGTGACCTTGACCGGGTCGATGACGCCGGCCTTGACCAGGTCGCCGTACTCGCCGGTGGCGGCGTTGAAGCCCTGGCCCTTCTCGAGCTCCGCCACCTTCGAGGTGATGACGTAGCCCTCGAGGCCGGCGTTCTCGGCGATCCAGCGCAGCGGCTCGACCACGGCGCGGCGGACGACCGCGACACCGGTGGCCTCGTCGCCGTCCTTGCCCAGGTTGCCGTCGAGCACCTTCGCGGCGTGCACCAGAGCGGAGCCGCCACCGGAGACGATGCCCTCCTCGACCGCAGCGCGGGTCGCGGAGATGGCGTCCTCCAGACGGTGCTTCTTCTCCTTCAGCTCCACCTCGGTGGCGGCGCCGACCTTGATCACGCACACGCCGCCGGCCAGCTTCGCGAGGCGCTCCTGGAGCTTCTCGCGGTCCCAGTCGGAGTCCGTGGCCTCGATCTCGGCCTTGATCTGGTTGACGCGGCCGAGGACGTCCTCGGAGGAGCCGGCGCCGTCCACGATCGTGGTGTCGTCCTTGGAGACGGTCACGCGGCGGGCGGTGCCCAGCACGTCCAGACCGGCCTGGTCGAGCTTGAGGCCGACCTCCTCGGCGATGACGGTGGCACCGGTGAGGGTGGCCATGTCCTGGAGCATCGCCTTGCGGCGGTCGCCGAAGCCGGGGGCCTTGACGGCCACCGCGTTGAAGGTGCCGCGGATCTTGTTCACGACGAGGGTGGAGAGGGCCTCGCCCTCGACGTCCTCGGCGATGATCAGCAGCGGCTTGGAGCCACCCGCCTGGATGACCTTCTCCAGCAGCGGCAGGAGGTCCTGGATGGAGGAGATCTTGCCCTGGTTGATCAGGATGTACGGGTCGTCGAGGACGGCCTCCATACGCTCCTGGTCGGAGACCATGTACGGGGAGAGGTAGCCCTTGTCGAAGGCCATGCCCTCGGTGAACTCCAGCTCCAGGCCGAAGGTGTTGGACTCCTCGACGGTGATGACACCGTCCTTGCCGACCTTGTCCATCGCCTCGGCGATGAGCTCGCCGACCTGCTGGTCCTGCGCGGAGAGCGCGGCCACGGCGGCGATGTCGGTCTTGTCCTCGATCGGGCGGGCGGTCGCGAGGAGGTCCTCGGAGACCGCCTTGACCGCGGCGTCGATGCCCTTCTTCAGGGCGGCCGGGGAGGCGCCGGCGGCGACGTTGCGCAGACCCTCGCGGACCAGCGCCTGGGCCAGGACGGTCGCGGTGGTGGTGCCGTCACCCGCGATGTCGTTGGTCTTGGTCGCCACCTCCTTGACGAGCTGGGCGCCCAGGTTCTCGTACGGGTCGTCGATCTCGACCTCGCGGGCGATCGTGACACCGTCGTTGGTGATGGTGGGGGCGCCGAACTTCTTGTCGATGACGACGTTGCGGCCCTTGGGGCCGATCGTCACCTTGACCGTGTCGGCAAGCTTGTTGACGCCGCGCTCGAGGGCGCGACGGGCGTCCTCGTCGAACTTCAGGATCTTCGCCATGGGAGCGGTTCAGCCCTCTCGAAAAATCTGGGTTTCAACGAACTGCGCCCCTCGCCGCCCGGCTTCAGCGGGGTGGCCAGGGGCGCAGTTCAAAGCAAATCTGCTTCGGGGTGATTACTTCTCGACGATCGCGAGCACGTCGCGAGCCGAGAGGACGAGGTACTCCTCGCCGCTGTACTTCACCTCGGTGCCGCCGTACTTGCTGTACAGCACGATGTCGCCGACGTTGACGTCCAGCGGGAGACGCTGGCCGTCCTCGAAGCGGCCCGGGCCCACGGCGAGGACGACGCCCTCCTGGGGCTTCTCCTTCGCGGTGTCCGGGATAACCAGGCCAGAGGCCGTGGTCTGCTCGGCGTCGAGCGGCTGGACCACGATGCGGTCCTCGAGCGGCTTGATGGCAACCTTGGAGCTGGCGGTCGTCACGATCCGACCTCCCCCTTCGGAGATCTCACGGGGTTAACTGTCTGAGGTGGCGACCAGGTGGATCCGTCGTCGCGGGTGCCGGACCTGCCCGTCGCTGTGTTGGCACTCACCAGGGGCGAGTGCCAGGCCCGAGACTATTCCGGTGATTAGCACTCGGTCAAGCGGAGTGCCAATTCGCGCGGCGCGATGTTGCGGGGGGACCCCCGGGGAACCGCGGCCCACGGCTGCTCGCGGCGCCGCCGGGCGGCTCCCGACCTCCCCCGATTGCCGACAGTGCCCACCACGGATCTCCCGAAACACGTCCGGCGGTCCGCCGTACGGGTGAGGATGGCGAGGGCGCCGAGGGCAGCGGCGGGGGTGGAGGTGCCGGCGGACGCCACCGGGCGGCCGGGAACCTCGTACGGGATGCGAACGTCCTAGACGATATGAAGATAAAGCGCCCCATTGCCGAGCACATCGGACCCGGCCCGTGCGCGGACTGACCCTGAGCGCCCGGACGGCGGCCGGGGCGCGCCGCCGCACCGAGGCCCTGCTGCTCGTCTTCGTGGTCGCGATCACGGTGGGCGGGCACGCGAGCGTGGGCCTGGCGATGAACGACGCCCTGCCGGCGAACCTCTCCGGGTTCGCGATCAGCATGTCGCTGCTCGCGCTGGTGGGGCACCTGGGCGTGCGGCGGTTCGCCGCGTACGCCGATCCGCTGATCCTGCCGCTGTCGCTGCTGCTGACGGGCGTCGGGCTGGTGCTGCTGGCCCGGCTGGACCAGACGTACACGGCGAACTTCAAGAACGCGGCGGCGAACGCGCCCGGGCAGCTGCTGTGGACCGTGATCGGCGTGGCGATCTGCCTGGCGATCCTGGCGGTGCTGCGCGACCACCGGCACCTCCAGCGGTACATCTACCTCACGATGGCCGTGGCGCTGGTCCTCCTGATCGCGCCCGCCTTCATGCCCGCCGACACCTACGGCGCGAAGCGGTGGATCTACCTCGGCGGCATGTCGCTCCAGCCCGGCGAGTTCGTGAAGATCATGATCGCGGTCTTCTTCGCGGGGTACCTCGTCATCCACCGGGACTCGCTGGCGCTGACGGGCCGGAAGTTCCTGGGGATGCGGCTGCCGCCGGGCCGGCAGCTCGGGCCGATCGTCACGGTGTGGATCGTGTCCCTGCTGGTGCTGGTCTTCGAGCGCGACCTCGGCACTTCGCTGATCTTCTTCGGCGTCTTCGTGGTGATGCTGTACGTGGCCACCGAGCGCACCAGCTGGATCGTCTGCGGCCTGTTCATGGCGGCGGTGGGTGCCTTCGCGGTCGGCTCGACCGAGCCGCACGTCAAGGGGCGCATCGCGGCCTGGCTGGAGCCGATGGCGATCTTCCTGCCGCCGGACCGGCGGCCGCCGGGCATCGTCTCGGACCAGTCGGCGCAGGCCCTCTTCAGCTTCGGCAGCGGCGGGATCACGGGGACCGGGCTGGGCCTGGGGCACCCGGAGCTGATCGGCTTCGCGGCCCGCTCGGACTTCATCCTCACCACGGTGGGCGAGGAACTGGGCCTGGCCGGGGTCATGGCCGTCCTGCTGCTCTACGGGCTGCTGGTCCAGCGGGGCCTGCGGATGGCGCTGGGCGCCCGGGACCCCTTCGGCAAGCTGCTGGCGGTGGGCCTGGCCTCGGCGCTCGCGCTCCAGGTCTTCGTGGTGGCGGGCGGGGTCACCGGCCTGATCCCGCTCACCGGCAAGGCCCTGCCCTTCCTGGCGAAGGGCGGCTCCTCGCTGGTGGCCAACTGGATCATGATCGCCCTGCTGCTGCGGATCAGCGACAGCGCGGAGCGGCAGCGGGAGGCGGACGCACGGTCGCCCGGGCCGGATCCCGAGCCGGCGCCGGCGCCGGCGGCCTGAGCGGGGGCGGGCCCGCGGGCCGGGGGGCGCTGCGGGGGCGGGCCGTCAGAGGTAGTCCTCCAGGCGCCCTATCCGGTAGCCCTGGTCCTGTATCCGCCGGAGCATCCGGGTGGTCATCTCCGTGATCGTCGAGCCCTTCAGCTCGCCGGGGCCGCGGAAGTGCGCGAGCACGATGTCGCCGGGTTCGAGGGCCTCGCCCTCGGCGTAGCGGAGGTTGTTGATCTGCATCGAGGCCCGCCACAGGACCACCGTGGAGAGCCCGCACTCCTTGGCGGCGCGCAAGGTGTCGTCGTTGTAGTTGCCGAACGGGGGACGCAGCAGGCGGGGCCGCTCGCCGAAGCGTTTCTGCAGCCGTTCCTGCTGCCCGCATATCTCCGCCTTCTGGGCGTCGTACGACAGGGTGCGCAGGTTGGGGTGGGTCAGCGAGTGGTTCTCCACGGCGCTGCCCGTGCCGAGGTCCCGGAGCTTCTCGAAGTAGCCGTAGCCGGGGCCGGCCACGCTGTCCGTCAGGAACATGCTGATCGGCAGTCGGAGGTCGGCGGCCATCTTCAGGAAGCGCGGGTCCCGCTCCGCACCGTCGTCGAAGGTCAGGAAGACGGTCTTCTCCCCCGCCGGCACGGGTATCCGGTCCACCACCGGCACCCGCCCCGGCGCCGCGGCGGGCAGCGCCGGCTTGCGCGCCGGCTTCGGCGCGAACTCCAGCGGGCGGGACAGCCCCCAGGCGCGGTGGGCGTCCGGGGGTGCGGAGGGGGACGGGGAGGCGCTGGGCCCGGCGGCCCGGGGACGGGCCGCCCCGGCGCTGGGGCCGCCCGTCACGTCGGCCGAGGCCTTGCGCCCCAGCCGCTCGATCGGATCCACGCTCTGCGCGCATCCGGTGAGCCCGAGCGAGAGCACGAGCGCGCCGGCCGCCAGCGTTCCGGCCGTCAGCCGGCGCGCGTTCCTCACAAGTAGTCCTCCAGGCGGGCCACGGCGTATCCCTTGGCCGTGACGGTCTTCATGACCTGACGGATCATGTCAGGCATCGTTCCCTTCCAGTCCTCGCGGCCCCGGAAGTGCGTGAGAATGATGTCACCAGCGTGCAGGTCGCGGTCCCATTCCCGCCAGTCCATCCGGTCCGGGAAGGCCTCGGAGTTCCACAGCGGCACGGCCTTGACCCCGCAGGACTTGGCGGCGCGCAGCGTGTCCTCGTTGTAGTTGCCGTACGGCGGCCGGAAGAGCGTGGGGCGGCGGCCGAACTGCTTCTGGATGGTGTCCTGCTGCCCGCAGATCTCCTGCCGCTGCTTCTCGTACGACAGCGCCGGCAGGTAGCGGTGGTTCAGCGTGTGGTTGTTGAGGGTGACGCCGAGGGACTGCATCTTCTTGAAGTAGCCGTAGTCCTCGCGAACCAGGTAGTCGCTCAGGAAGGCGCTGTACGGGATCTGCAGCTCCTGCATCATCCGCAGGAACTCGGGGTCCTTCTCGGCGCCGTCGTCGATCGTCAGGAAGACGACCTTCTCCTGGGTGGGCACGGTCGTGAACACCGGGGGGAGCTGGTCGGCGTCCTCGGCGCCCTCGATCTCGAAGCCCTGGCGGGTGGTGATCGCCGGCTTCTCCTTCGGCGGGGCCGGCGGCTTGAGCGGGACCTGGGCCAGGCCCCACCGTTTGACGGCCGCGAGCCGGGCCGCCTCGGCCTGCCGGAGCTTCGCGGCGGCGTCCGCGGCTGCGGCCGGGCCGCCGAGCGCCTTGGCCTTGGCGGCCCGCTCGGCGTCGGAGTCCCCGTCCGCCCCGCAGGCCGTGCCGAGGGCGGCGACCAGGAGCGCGGCCAGCGCCACCCCGAACCGGCCGCGCACTGCTCCCGTTGAGGCTTTTTGTTCCTTTTGTCGTACTAGCTGCATGGCGCGGATGCTGTCACCCGCGGACTCCCGCGCCGCGGCGACACCCTGAGGAGGGCCCCGGCGAGCGCACACCTTCCACCGACTGGCCGACAATGAGCAGGTGAACGCCCACCCGCCGGCCGCAGCCGACCCCGGCTCCGGCACCGCAGCCGACCCCGCCGCCGACCCCGCAGTGGAGGCCTTCGCCGCGCTGCGCACCGAGGAGGGCCGGGCCCTCCTCACCGCCCT
Organism: Streptomyces sp. NPDC030809; assembly: GCF_055572195.1. Classification (NCBI taxonomy): domain Bacteria; kingdom Bacillati; phylum Actinomycetota; class Actinomycetes; order Kitasatosporales; family Streptomycetaceae; genus Streptomyces; species Streptomyces sp. NPDC030809. The sequence goes on along the minus strand of NZ_JBVIDV010000004.1, from coordinate 237,583 downwards.
GCGCGACCACGACCCGGCGCAGGAACTGGCGACCGCGACCCGGCTGCGCCGGGACCACCCCGCCGGGCTCGTCTCCGCCGCCCTGGGCATGGCCCGGCTGCGGCAGCGCGCGGTGGCGAAGTTCGGTGCGCAGGACGCGTACCGGATGTACTTCACGCCCCACGGGGTCGAGCAGTCCACGCGCGCCTCGGTGGCCGCGTACCGCGCCGAGCGGCTCGCCGCGCTCGGCGTGCGCAGCCTCGCCGACCTGTGCTGCGGCATCGGCGGGGACGCCCTCGCGCTCGCCCGGGCCGGGATCCGGGTGCTGGCCGTGGACCGCGACCCGCTGACCGCGGCGGTGGCCCGCGCCAATGCCGAGGAACTGGGCCTGGCCGACCTGATCGAGGTCCGCGAGGCGGACGTCACCGAGGTGGACACCAGCGGGTACGACGCGGTCTTCGTGGACCCGGCGCGGCGGGGCGGACGCGGCAGGATCTTCGACCCGGAGGCGTACTCGCCCCCGCTGTCCTGGGCCGTCGGGGCCGCCCGTACGGCGCAGTACGCGGCGATCAAGATCGCCCCGGGGATTCCGCACGAGGCGGTGCCCGCCGAGGCGGAGGCCGAGTGGATCTCGGACGGCGGGGACGTCAAGGAGGCCGTGCTGTGGTTCGGCACCGCCCCCGGCACGGTCCGCGCGACCCTGCTCCCGCGCGGGGACTCGCTGGCCACGGCCGAACCGCTGCCCGACCCGGAGCCGGGCCCGGTGGGCCGGTGGCTCTACGAGCCGGACGGCGCGGTCATCCGCGCGCACCTCGTCGCCGAGGTGGCCGCGGCCGTGAACGGCCGGCTCATCGACCCGACCATCGCGTACGTCACCGCCGACGAGCTGCGCCCGACCCCGTACGCCACGGCCTACGAGATCACCGACGTCCTGCCCTTCAACCTGAAGAAGCTCAAGGCGCTGCTGCGCGAGCGGGAGGTCGGGGTGCTCACCGTCAAGAAGCGCGGCTCGGCCGTCGAACCGGAAGAACTCCGCCGCAAGGTCAAACCCCAGGGCCGCAACGCGGCCACGGTCGTCCTGACCCGCGTCGCGGGTGCCCCGTCGATGCTGATCGGGACCCCGGTCGCGGCCCCGGCCCCGGCCCCGGCCGACGGCACGGCTGCGGGGGGCTAGGCCGGCGACTGGCCGCGGGCGGGCGGCGGGGTCGGGGAGGGTTCCGGGAGCCGGCCGGCGAACGGGTCGGGGGCGGGGTCTTGGAGGGGGCCGGGGCGGCCGGTGCCGTGCACGTGGACCGCCCAGCGGTAGTGCGCCGCGGCGCGGGCCACGCCGAGCAGGCCGGTGATCCAGAGGATCATCCCGAGCCCCATCGGGGAGGCCACCTCCGCGTACGTGTCCGCGCCGGGCCGGAGTTCGACCGACATCCCGAAGGTCACCCACAGGCCGGCCGTGCACAGCACCAGCGAGGAGAGCAGCCAGCCCAGGCTGCGGGCCGGGTCCCGGAGCGCCGCGTCCACCGCCGGATCCGGGCACACCTGGGCCCAGGCGCCCTGGAGCCGGCGCACCTCGCGGTCGTGGCGGGCGGCCGCGGCCGCCCAGCGCCCGGCCGGGACCAGCACTCCCGTGCCCAGTACGGCGAAGAACAGGCCGACCGCGGTCTCGCTGCGGCCGCCCTCCTCGAAAGCGGTCAGGGCCATGCCGAGGAAGGACCAGCCGAGCGCGCAGACGGCGGCGACCAGCCAGAGGGTGAGCAGCCGGGGGAGGCCGAGGCTGTGGCGGGCCAGGTCCGCGAGGGCTGCGGCCCGCTCGGTGCGCACCCGTGCCGGGTCCAGCCAGGCGCGCAGGTGCGCGGGGGGTGGAGGCGGGGGCAGCGTGCGCGACGGCATGGCCATGACCATAACCGCCCCCCCACCAGCCCGCTCCGACCCCGCGGGGCCGCATTCCAGGCCCGCCGACGCTTGAGGCCCGGGGGCCGGGCCAGAACCCCCAACCAGCCTCGCCGGCGTTTGAGGCGCGGGGGTGCGGGGGCGGGGCCACCCCACATCAAGCCTCGCCGGCGTTTGAGGCGCGGGGGTGCGGGGGCGGAGCCCCCACATCAAGCCTCGCCGGCGATTGAGGCGCGGGGGTGCGGGGGCGGAGCCCCCGAAGGGCCCGGCTCGGATCCCTGCGGGGCTTTCCCCTACCCGCCCCTTCCCGAACTGGGGCTCCGCCCCAGACCCCGCGCCTCAAACGCCGGCGAGGCTGGAGGTGTGCCCGCGGGGCTGGAATGGGCCCCGCAGGACAGACCCTGCGAGGCAAAATCGAGCCCCGCCGGCGTTTGAGGCGCGGGGGTCAGGGGGCGGAGACCCCTTACGAGGAGTCGATTGATTCGAAGCGCCAGCGGTGGACCGGGCGGGTGATCAGGTCCGGGGCCGGTTCCGGGAGCTCGGGGAGCTCCTCCGCGAGGGAGGACGCCGACCACCACGTGATGACCAGGACCCGGTCCTGCGGCGCCCGGAACAGCTCCCGCCGGAGCGGGTCGCGGGCCAGGACCTGCGCCCGGGCCCACTCCAGCAGCTCGGCCCCCCGGCCGCCGGCGGCCCGGGCCTCCCACATCAGGGCGACCGTCATGGTCATGAGTAGAGGTTGTCCTTGCTCAGCTCGTGCACGTGGTCGTGCGAGTGGCCGTGACCGTGACCGTGTCCATGGCCGTGCCCGTGACCGTGTGAGTGACCGTGCGCCTCCCCCTGCCCGCTCCCCGGCACGTGCGGGTCCGTGACCGGCAGCGAGGAGTCCGCCGACAGGTCCCAGTCCGAGGCCGGCCGGTTGCGGGCGACCATCTCCGCGCCGAGGGCCGCGACCATCGCCCCGTTGTCCGTGCACAGCTTCGGCCGCGGCACCCGCAGCACGATCCCCGCGTCGTCGCACCGCTCCTGCGCCAGCGAGCGCAGCCGCGAGTTGGCCGCGACCCCGCCGCCGATCATCAGGTGGTCCACGCCCTCGTCCTTGCACGCGCGGATCGCCTTGCGCGTGAGCACGTCCACCACGGCCTCCTGGAAGGAAGCCGCCACGTCCCGCACCGGCACCTCCTCGCCCGCGTTCCGCTTGGCCTCGATCCAGCGGGCCACGGCCGTCTTGAGCCCGGAGAAGGAGAAGTCGTACGCGGGGTCCCGCGGCCCGGTCAGACCGCGCGGGAAGGCGATCGCCGAGGGGTCGCCCTCCTTCGCGAGCCGGTCGATGACCGGACCGCCGGGGAAGCCGAGGTCCAGCACGCGGGCGATCTTGTCGAAGGCCTCGCCCGCCGCGTCGTCGATGGTCGCGCCGAGCGGCCGTACGTCGCTGGTGATGTCGGGGGCGAGCAGCAGCGAGGAGTGCCCGCCGGAGACCAGCAGGGCCATCGTGGGCTCGGGCAGCGCGCCGTGCTCCAGCTGGTCCACGCAGATGTGCGAGGCGAGGTGGTTGACCCCGTACAGCGGCTTGCCGAGCGCGTACGCGTACGCCTTCGCGGCGGAGGTGCCGACCAGCAGCGCGCCGGCCAGGCCGGGACCGGCGGTGACGGCGATGCCGTCGAGGTCCTTGGCGCTGACCCCGGCCTCCTTCAGGGCCCGCTCGATGGTGGGGACCATCGCCTCCAGGTGGGCGCGGGAGGCGACCTCCGGGACCACGCCGCCGAAGCGCGCGTGCTCGTCGACGCTGGACGCGACGGCGTCCGCGAGCAGGGTGTGGCCGCGGACGATGCCGACGCCGGTCTCGTCGCAGGAGGTCTCGATGCCGAGGACGAGGGGTTCGTCAGCCATGGGTCTCAGTTCCTTGTACGGGGCCGGGGTTGCTTGCGGGGTCGGCACGGCGCATCACGAGGGCGTCCACGTTGCCGGGCTGGTAGTAGCCGCGCCGGAAGCCGATCGGCTCGAAGCCGAACCGCTCGTACAGGCGCTGGGCGCGGGTGTTGTCCACCCGTACCTCCAGCAGCACCTCGGCGCATTCGAAGTCGGACGCGGCCTGCAGCAGGTCGGTGAGCAGCCGGGCGCCGAGCCCGCTGCCCCACTGGTCGCGGGCGGCCGCGATGGTCTGCACGTCGCCGAGGTCGGCCGCGGCGGCGAGGCCCGCGTAGCCGACCAGCCGGCCGTCGGGGTCCTCCGCCACCACGTAGTGCCGGGTGGCCTGCGGGCCGCGGGCGTGGGCGAGCTCGGACCAGAACATGCCGGCCGACCAGGCGTCCTCGGGGAAGAGGTCGTGCTCCAGTTCCAGCACCGGTGCGATGTCCCACCAGCGCATCTCGCGGAGCTGTACGTCCGTCACCGGGGGGTGACCACCTTGTAGTTCTTCGGCACCTGCGCGTCGGGGCGGCGCAGGTACATGGGCTGCGGAGGCAGGAATTCCGTGCCGGCGGCCAGCTTTTCGGCCGCGAGGGCGGCCAGGGCCGCCGCCGACTGGTGCTCGGGGCCGCGGGCGTCGGTGAAGACCTCCGGGTACAGGAGGGCTCCGGCGCCGACCGACGGAAGGCCGGCGACCTGCTCGGCGATGTCGGCCGGGCGGTCCACGGCGGCGTCGGTCAGGCGGGTGCGGGGGTCGGCGTAGCGGGCCCAGTACACCTCCTTGCGGCGGGCGTCGGTGGCCACGGTGAAGGGGCCTTCGATGCCGGCGTCCTGCGCGGCGTACGCGAGGCCGTCGAGGGTGCACAGGCCGTGCACGGGAACGCCGAGGGCGGAGGCGAAGGCCGCGGCCGTCACCAGGCCCACCCGCAGCCCCGTGTAGGGGCCGGGGCCGACGCCGACGACGATGCCGGTCAGCTCGTCGAGCGTCCGGCCGGCTTCGGCGAGGACCTTGTCCACGGACGGGAGCAGGAGCTCCCCGTGGCGGCGGGCGTCCACCTGGTGCGCCTCGGCGACGACGGAGCCGCCGTCGTGGAGGGCGACGGTGACGGCGGGTGTGGCGGTATCCATTGCGAGCAAGAGCACGCGAACAGCCTACGTCTCCGGGGGCGCGCGCAATGGCGGCCCCGGCGGGCCCGGGCCCGGCTGCTACCTTCAGCCCAGGGGGTTCCAGGGGACCCCGGAGGGCGAAGCGAGAGGCGGGAAACAAGGTGGCACGCAGCAGCTCCGGAATCGTGGCCGGGCTCACCGCCGCGGCGGTCGGTGTGGTGTGCTTCCTCGCCTACCAGGCCTCGGCGAGCATCCCCGAGGACGGGGGCACCGCCCGGCAGCCGGCCCGGGTCTCCCCGAGCGTCCCGGCCGCGAAGCCCGCCCAGGGCAAGACCCCGCCGGTGCCCGCGAACTCCGGGACCGGCGTACGCGTCGTCTACTCGCTCGGCCTCAAGCAGGTCTGGCTGGTCGGGGAGCCGGGGAAGAAGCCGCGCACCTTCGCGGTGGTGCCCAGCACGGTGAGCCCGACGCCCGGCACGTACCTGGTCGGCTCGCGCACCGGCACCACCACCGGCTCGGACGGGGTCCCGATCGAGCACGTCGTGCGGTTCGCCAGCGTCAACCGCGTGACCATCGGCTTCAGCGCCCGCGCCGACGGCTCCATGCCGGAGCCGGACCCGAAGAAGAAGACCGGCGGCATCCGCATGACCCGTGCCGACGGGGATGCGATGTGGACCTTCGCGACGATCAACTCGAAGGTGGTCGTCGTCCCGTAGGGCGCACGGCCCGGACCGCGCCGCGGGCACGCAGCGGGCATGCTGCGGCCGGGCCGCGAGTTGACCCGTTCCGGTGACGCCCCCGCCGGGTGCCGGGACCCGGTGCTGCCCGCTTACGCGGCCTCGGCGCCGGGGCCTTCGGCCGGGCGCATCCGGGAGGCCGCCCGTGGCGGGGTGGAGACCGCGGTGGCCGCGGCGCACGAGGCGAGCAGGTCGCGGACGGACAGCCCGGCGAGCCCGGGGGCGCCGGCCGCGGCGGTTCCGGCGACGGGCGCGGGAGCGGAGACGGGGGCGGCGGGGACTTCAGCGCGCTCTGGTGCCTGCATGGCAACCTCCTGGGCCCGGGAAGCCGTACTTAGGTAGACCTAACCAGGTCTCGCTACCATGTGACCATGTCCCGCGCCGCCGGCGCAACAGGTTGCCGACAACTTGTCGGAATCAGTACCCGCAGCTGTACCGGCTCACGGAAGGCGCAGTTCCGTCAGGCCCGCGTCCGCCCAGCGGCCGCCGATCCCGGTCACCGTCACGGTGCGCACGTCGTCGAGGACCTCCTCGTGCCCGACCGCCCGCGCGATCACCACGTGCAGCCGGTCGTCCGACAGCTCCTCGACCTTCCCGTCGCCCCACTCGACCACGACCACGGAATCCGGCAGCGAGACGTCGAGGTCCAGGTCCTCCATCTCGTCGAGACCGCCGCCGAGCCGGTACGCGTCCACGTGCACCAGCGGCGGGCCGTCCACCAGCGAGGGGTGCACCCGGGCGATGACGAAGGTCGGCGAGGTCACCGCCCCGCGCACGCCCAGGCCCTCGCCGAGTCCCCGGGTCAGGGTGGTCTTGCCCGCGCCCAGCTCGCCCGTCAGCAGGACGAGGTCGCCCGGGCGCAGCAGCCCGGCGAGCTTCCGCCCGAGGTCCTGCATCCGCTCCGGGGAGTCGACGGTGATCTGCGCGGTGGTCTGCGGGGTGCTCTGCGCGTCGGCCTCAAGGGGCCGGGTGTGCGGTGCTGCTTCCATACCGGCCAACGTTAACGGCTGCCGGTCCCGCCCCGGCGCGCGCGAGGAGCTCCGCCAGCCGACCGTTGACCGCCTCGGGGTGCTCCAGCATGACCAGGTGCCCGGCCTCCGGCAGGAGCAGCAGGTCCGTCCCGGGCAGCCGGCCGGCGATGGTCTCGCCGTGCGCGGCGGGGGTGATGAGGTCCCTGCCTCCGGCCACCACCAGGGTGGGCACCGGGGCGAAGACGTCCAGCTCGGCGGTCTTGTCGTGCTGTTCGAAGGCCGGGTAGAACTCGGCGACCACGTCGATGGGGGTGGCCTCGATCAGCCGCTCGGCGAACCGGGCGACCCCCGGGTCCACGTCCTTCGAGCCGAAGGAATAGCGCTTGATCATGCCCGCGAACAGGTCGGCGGTGGCCCGGCGGCCGCGCTCCACGAGCTCCGCCTCCGAGCCCAGCGCCCGCAGCACCCCGGGCAGCACCCGGCGCACCAGCCCCATCCCGGCGGCCGGCAGCCCGTACGTGACCTCGCCGAGCCGGCCGCTCGACGTGCCGATGAAGGCCGCGCCGGCCACGCGCTCCCGCACCAGCTCCGGGAAGAGGGCGCCCAGGGCCATGATCGTCATGCCGCCCATGGAATGCCCGACGAGCAGCAGCGGGCCCTCCGGCGCGGCCGCGTCCACGACGGCCTTCAGGTCCCGGCCGAGCCGGTCGATGGTGAGCGGCTCGCCGTCGGCCTGGGCCAGGCCCCGGCCGGACCGCCCGTGGCTGCGCTGGTCCCAGTAGACCGCGCGGACCGCGCCGCGCAGGGCGGCCCGCTGGAAGTGCCAGGAGTCCTGGGAGAGGCAGTAGCCGTGGCAGAAGACGACGGTGAGCGGGGCCGGGGAGTCCGAGCGGCGCAGCCGGCGCCGCTTGCCCGGGGCCACCAGGGCCGGGTCGGGCTCGTCCACCTCGTAGTACAGCTCGGTGCCGTCGTCGGCCAGGACCGTGCCCGGGGTGCCGCGCAGCGAGCCGTACGGGCCGGCGGCGTCGAGGGCGAGGCGGGCCTTCATGCGTATGCCGCGGCCGACGGTGAGCCGCTCCACCGCCACGCCCGCGGCCGCGCCGGCGGCGAGGACGCCGATCGCGGCGCCGGCCCATCCGGCCTTGCGCCAGTTCTCGCTCACGGCACCTCATTCCCTCACGCGGTCGGGTCGGGCATCACACGTTCCGGTAGACGCGCGGGACCCGGGAACCGATCCGCGTCACGATCTCGTACGCGATGGTGCCGGCGGCCTGCGCCCAGTCCTCGGCGGTGGGCTCCCCCGCGTCCCCGGGCCCGAAGAGCACGGCCTCGTCTCCGGTGCGGACCGGGTCGCCGCCCACGTCCACGACGAACTGGTCCATCGCCACCCGGCCGGCCACCGTGCGGACCGTGCCGCCGACGAGCACCGGGCCGCGGCCGGACGCGTGCCGGGGCACGCCGTCCGCGTAGCCGACGGGGATCAGGGCGAGGCGGGTCGGGCCCTCGGTCACGTAGTGGTGCCCGTAGCTGACGCCGTGGCCGCCCGGCACCTCCTTCACCAGGGCGACCGAGGCCCGCAGGGTCATCGCCGGGCGCAGCCCGAGCTGGGCGGGGGTGCCGAGTTCGGGGGCCGGGGAGACCCCGTAGATGCCGATCCCGGTGCGGACCAGGTCGAAGTGGGTCTCGGGGAGGGTGAGGGTGGCCGGGGAGTTGGCGATGTGCCGGACCTCGGGCTCCAGGCCCTCCTTCTCGGCGTAGCCGACCATCTCCCGGAAGACGTCCAGCTGCGCCTGGATGGAGGGGTGGCCGGGCTCGTCGGCGCAGGCGAAGTGGGACCACAGGCCGGTGACCCGGACGGTGCCCTCGGCCTGCGCGGCGACGGCGGCGCCCACCAGCTCGGGCCAGTCGGCGGGCTGACAGCCGTTGCGGCCGAGGCCGGTGTCGGCCTTGAGCTGGATGCGGGCGGGCCGACCGGCGGCCCGGGCCGCGGCCCGCACCTCCTCCAGGGCCCACATGCCGCTGACGCCCGCGTCGATGCCCAGCTCCACCGCCTGCTGCCAGGGGCCGCCCGGGGTCCACAGCCAGCACATGACCGGCGCGTCGATCCCGGCCGCGCGCAGCGCGAACGCCTCCTCGGGGGTGGCGGTGCCCAGCCAGGTCGCGCCCGCCTCCAGCGCCGCGCGGGCGCAGGGCACGGCGCCGTGGCCGTACGCGTCGGACTTCACCACGGCCATCAGCTGCGACCTGGGGGCGCGGTCGCGCAGCGTGCGCACGTTGTGCCGTACGGCGGCCAGGTCGATCTCGGCGCGTACGCGGGGCGGCGGCGGTGTCTCGTTCATCCGGCCCAGTCTCTCAGAGCCGGGCGCGCGGGCGGCGCAGCCGCCCCCTGTGCTCGACCGCCCCTCCAGGCCGTGTCTTCCGGATCTTGCCTGACCCGCGACGCCTGGCACCGCGCCTCGCCGCACTGCGCTCGCTCCGCTCGCTTCGTCTCGGCTCTTCTTGAAGGCCCTTGGATGCCGAGCTGTCGGGCAGACCGAGTACGTCCGGTACGGCGGTCCACCCTCCGCCTTGCGATGCGCTCGGCATCCGAAGGAAGGCCGAGAGAGCCGAGACGGAGTGAGCGCAGCGAACGCAGTGGCACCAGACGCCGCGGGCCTGACCGGCACTATCCGAAAGACACGACCTGGCCTTCGCGGGGCTCGGCCGGAGCATCCGGCCCGTCCGGCGCTCGGGGACCGGGGGTCCGGGGCGGAGCCCCGGGACGGTCACGGCGCGGCCGCGTCGCGCCACGCCTCCGGCAGCGCGAGGGCCACCTCGTGGGCGGTCGCCGGACCGCCCCGCGCGGCGAAACGGCCCGCGAGCCCGTGCAGGTAGGCCCCCACCGAGCCCGCATCCGGCGCGGACAGCCCCGCCGCCAGCAGCGCCCCCGCCAGCCCCGACAGCACGTCCCCGCTCCCGGCGGTCGCCAGCCACGGCGTCCCGGTCGGGTTGACCCGCACCGGGGTGTCCCGCCCGGGCCCGGCCACCAGCGTCGTGGACCCCTTCAGGAGCACCACCGCCCCGAACCGCCCGGCCAGCTCCCGTACCGCCGCCAGCCGCCCCGCCTCGACCTCGGCCCGCGCTACCCCCAGCAGGGCGGCGGCCTCCCCGGCGTGCGGGGTGAGCAGGGTCGGTGCGGAGCGGGCGCGCAGCGCCTGCGGGTCCAGGCCGCGGAGCCCGTCGGCGTCGATCAGCAGGGGCACGTCCGCGGAGAGCAGCTCGGCCACCTCCCCGCGCCCCTCCCCCAGACCCGGCCCGACCACCCAGGCCTGCACCCGCCCGGCCTTCCCCGGCGGCCCGCCGTGCACGAGGGATTCGGGGTACCGCGCCAGGACTTCCGCCCCGGCCGGACCCACGTACCGCACCGCCCCCGCGCCCCCGCGCAGCGCTCCCGCCACCGCGAGCACGGCCGCCCCGGGGTAGCGTGCCGAGCCCGCGGCCACCCCGACCACCCCGCGCCGGTACTTGTCGCTCGCTGCTGCCGGCGCCGGCAGCAGCGCCGCCACGTCCGCGTGCTGGAGGGCCTCCAGCTCCGGGGGCCCGGGGAAGGACAGCCCGATGTCCACGAGCCGCAGCGCTCCCGCGTGGCCCGCCCCGGGGTCGGTCAGGAGTCCCGGCTTGTACGCCCCGAAGACGACCGTCGCGTCCGCCGACACCACCGGCCCGGACACCTCACCGGTGTCGGGGTCCACCCCGCTCGGCAGGTCCACCGCCACCACCCGCGCCCCCGCGGCCCGCGCCTGCGCCGCCTGCCCGGCCAGGGCCGCCGCGGCCGGCCGCAGCCCGCCGCGCCCGCCGATGCCCAGCAGCCCGTCGAGCACGAGGTCCACCCGGCCGGCCGGCATCCGTTCGACGACCCGCCCGCCGGCGGCCCGCAGCGCCCGCAGCCCGCCCGGGTGCATCCGTTCGGGGTCCATCGGCAGGGCCGCCACCCCGGCGCCCCGGCGGGCCAGCCGCGCCCCGGCGTACAGGGCGTCGCCGCCGTTGTCCCCGGGGCCGACGAGCAGCACCACCCGGGCCCCGTAGACCCGGCCGAGCAGCCCGGCGCAGGCGGCGGCCAGCCCGGCCGCCGCCCGCTGCATCAGGGCGCCCTCGGGCAGCCGTGCCATCAGGTCGCGCTCGGCGGCCCGTACGGTCTCCACGCTCTGGGCAGTACGCATGCGCTCAGCCTTCCGCGATCACCACCGCCGACGCCACCCCCGCGTCGTGGCTGAGCGAGATGTGCCAGGACTTCACGCCCAGCAGCTCCGCCCGCGCCGCCACCGTGCCGGACACCCGCAGCCGGGGCTGCCCGGTGTCCTCCACGTACACCTCGGCGTCCGTCCACAGCAGCCCGGGCGGCGCGCCCAGCGCCTTGGCCAGGGCTTCCTTCGCCGCGAAGCGGGCGGCGAGCGAGGCGTGGCCGCGCCGCTCGCCGCTCGGCAGCAGCAGCTCGTCTTCGAGGAAGAGCCGGGCCGCCATCCCGGGCGTGCGCTCCATCGCCGCCTGGAACCGGTCGATCTCGGCGACGTCGATACCCACCCCGATGATCACTGTCCTGCCACCCCTCGCTCCTGCTGCACGTCCGCGGCTCCTATTCCACGGTCACCGACTTCGCGAGGTTACGCGGCTGGTCGACCTCGTTGCCCCGCGCCGTGGCCAGCTCGCAGGCGAACACCTGGAGCGGGACGGTCGCCACCAGCGGCTGGAGCAGGGTCGGCGTGGCCGGGATCCGGATCAGGTGGTCGGCGTACGGGACCACCGCCTCGTCCCCGGTCTCCGCGATCACGATGGTGCGCGCCCCGCGGGCCCGGATCTCCTGGATGTTCGAGACGATCTTGTCGTGGAGCACCGAGCGGCCGCGCGGCGAGGGCACGACCACCACCACCGGCAGGTCCTCCTCGACGAGGGCGATCGGCCCGTGCTTGAGCTCGCCCGCCGCGAACCCCTCCGCGTGCATGTACGCGAGTTCCTTCAGCTTGAGGGCGCCTTCCAGGGCCACCGGGTAGCCCACGTGCCGGCCGAGGAAGAGCACGGTGTTCTTGTGGGCCAGCGAGCGGGCCAGTGCGCGCACCGGCTCCATCGTCTCCAGGACCACGTCCACCGCGGCCGCGATGTCGGAGAGTTCGCGGATCACCGCCCGGATCTCGTCGCCCCACTTGGTGCCGCGCACCTGCCCCAGGTAGAGGGCCACCAGGTAGCAGGCCACGAGCTGGGTGAGGAAGGCCTTGGTGGAGGCGACGGCCACCTCCGGCCCGGCGTGGGTGTAGAGCACGGCGTCCGATTCCCGCGGGATCGTGGAGCCGTTGGTGTTGCAGACCGCGAGCACCTTGGCGCCCTGCTCGCGCGCGTGCCGCAGCGCCATCAGGGTGTCCATGGTCTCGCCGGACTGCGAGATCGCGATGACCAGGGTGCGCTGGTCGAGGATGGGGTCGCGGTAGCGGAACTCGCTGGCCAGCTCGGTCTCGCAGGGGATCCGCGTCCAGTGCTCGATGGCCAGCTTGGCGATCATCCCGGCGTGGTAGGCGGTGCCGCAGGCCACGATGACGACCTTGTCCACCTCGCGCAGCACCGAGTCGGGGATGCGCACCTCGTCGAGGGTCAGCGAGCCGTTGCCGTCGATCCGGCCGAGGAGGGTGTCGGCGACCGCCTTGGGCTGCTCGGCGATCTCCTTGAGCATGAAGTAGTCGTAGCCGCCCTTCTCGGCGGCGGACGCGTCCCAGTCCACGTGGTACGCCCGCACCTCGGCGGGGGCGCCGGAGAAGTCCGTCACCGTGACCCCGTCCCGGCGCAGTTCGACGACCTGGTCCTGGCCCAGCTCGATCGCGGACCGGGTGTGGGCGATGAAGGCGGCCACGTCGGAGGCGAGGAAGGACTCGCCCTCGCCGACGCCCACCACCAGCGGGGAGTTGCGGCGCGCGCCGACCACCGTGCCGGGCTCGTCGGCGTGTACGGCGACGAGGGTGAAGGCGCCCTCCAGCCGCCGGCAGACCTGCCGCATGGCCTCGGCGAGGTCCCCGGTCGAGGAGAAGGCCTCGGCGAGCAGGTGCGAGACCACCTCGGTGTCGGTGTCGGAGTCCAGCCGGTGCCCGCGGGCGGCCAACTCCTCGCGGAGGGCGGCGAAGTTCTCGATGATGCCGTTGTGGACGACGGCGACCCGCCCCGAGTTGTCCAGGTGGGGGTGGGCGTTGGCGTCGGTGGGCCCGCCGTGGGTGGCCCAGCGGGTGTGTCCGATCCCGGTGGAGCCGGCCGGCAACGGCCTGCCCACCAGCTCTTTTTCGAGGTTGACGAGTTTTCCGGCCTTCTTCGCGGCGGCCAGTCCGCCGTCCGCGAGCACGGCCACGCCTGCCGAGTCGTAGCCCCGGTACTCCAGTCGCTTCAGTCCGGCGATGACCACATCGAGCGCAGACTGCGCTCCTACGTAACCCACGATTCCGCACATGTGCGGCAGCGTACGCCCGGTTGGCCCGGCGGCCGGGCATCCGTGCGCGCGGAAAACCCCGCCCCGGCGAACCTGCCGGAGCGGGGTTGACCGCCGTACGGGTGAACCGGGCGGCGGGCCCGGTTCCGACGCGGCGTCAGCCGAGCTTCTTGACCTGGGCGTTGACGACGGCGGTCGGGGCCTTGGTCTGGCCGAGCAGGCTGATGGAGGAGAACGTGGCCACGGTGCTGCCGGACCGGACCACGGTCAGCAGCAGCGGCACGGTCTTCCCGCCCTCCTTCATGTCCATGGAGAGCTCCAGGCTGACGGCCTCGTCGCCGCCGGTGGCGGAGGGTCCCGCCTGAACACTCTTGATCTTGGTGACCTCGCCGTCCTGGGTGACGGTGAAGCCGCCGGCGCAGGCCTCCTCGGCCTTCTTGACGGAGGCCGTCAGCTCCTCGGCACCCTTGCCGTCGTAGGACTGCAGGCCGACCATCGTGGCGGTCGCGCCGAGCGCCTTCTGGATGGCGGCGAGCCGCTCCTCCGGGCTGGCGGTGGCGCCCGGCTGCTCCGGCTTGCTGGTGACCGCGGTGCGGGCGACGCCGGTGGGGGCGCCCACCTTCTGCGAGCTCTGCAGCTGGGCCAGGACCTTGCACTCGGCCTTGTCGGTGGCGACCGGGGCGCCGGCGGACTTGTCCAGCGCGGCCCCGGCCTTCGGGTCCAGCTTGTGGTCCGGCAGCTCGGCCTGGGTGACGAGCAAGGCGGCCAGTTCGGCGTCCGTCCTGCCCTTCGCGGGCGCGGACGGGGCGGTGGCGCCGGGGGCCTTGCCCTCGTCCTTCTTGTCTTCGCCGCCCGAACCACAGGCCGTGGCCAGCAGGGCCAGCGACACCGCGGACACGGTGACGGCGCCACGACGAACGAGAGCAGAACGCACGGAAGATCCCCCCGATGAGAAAACGATGAGCAGGCAGGTGCCGGACCGAATCTACGGCGGCCGCGCCCGCGCACCCGGCCCGCGGACAAGATCGTTGCGGGGGCGATACCGGTCCACCGCAGAATCGAGACCAAGATCGGCGCAACCCTCCGGACGTTCACTTCCCCTGCACGTTCCCGCCCCTCGGCCTCCTCCCGGCCTCCCCCGGCCGACCCGCCGGCCCCCCCGCACTGCGCCACGTGACCGACCCCACGGCCCACAACCCCCCGCAGGCGACGACAATGGCCCTGTGATCACTTCGCCGCCACGAAGCGGAACCGACCGGCGCCGGACCGAGGCGTCGCCGTACGTAGACCTCACCCGCGCAGAGTGGAGCGCCCTGCGCGAGCGCACCCCGCTGCCGCTCACCGCCGAGGAGGTCGAGCGCCTTCGGGGCCTCGGCGACGTCATCGACCTCGACGAGGTGCGCGACGTCTACCTCCCGCTGTCCCGCCTGCTGAACCTCTACGTGGGCGCCACCAGCAACCTCCGCGGCGCCCTCAACACCTTCCTCGGGGACGCGGGCAACGGGCACGGCGCCCAGGCCGGCACCCCGTTCGTCATAGGCGTCGCCGGCAGCGTGGCCGTGGGCAAGTCCACCGTGGCCCGCCTGCTCCAGGCCCTGCTGGCGCGCTGGCCCGAGCACCCCCGCGTGGAGCTGGTCACCACCGACGGCTTCCTGTACCCGATGGACGAGCTGCGCGAGCGCGGCCTGATGTCCCGCAAGGGCTTCCCCGAGTCGTACGACCGGCGGGCGCTGACCCGGTTCGTGGCCGACATCAAGGCCGGCAAGGACGAGGTCACCGCGCCCGTCTACTCGCACCTGATCTACGACATCGTGCCCGGGGAGCGGCTCACGGTCCGCCGCCCGGACATCCTCATCGTGGAGGGCCTGAACGTCCTCCAGCCGGCCCTGCCCGGCAAGGACGGCCGCACCCGGGTCGGGCTCGCCGACTTCTTCGACTTCAGCGTGTACGTGGACGCCCGGCCCGAGGACATCGAGCGCTGGTACCTCAGCCGGTTCGCGAAGCTCCGCGAGACCGCGTTCCAGAATCCCTTCTCCTACTTCCGGAAGTACACCCAGGTCTCCGAGGAGGAGGCCATGGACTACGCCCGCACCATGTGGCGCACCATCAACCGCCCCAACCTCCTGGAGAACGTGGCCCCGACCCGCGGCCGCGCCAACCTCATCATCCGCAAGGGCCCGGACCACAAGGTCCAGCGGCTCAGCCTGCGCAAGCTCTGACGCTCCGGCCGGAAGGGTTCACCGCCGGGGGCGCGCCCGCGCCCCCGGCTCGGGCCCGCGGCGCCGCTGCGCCGTTTAGGGTGCGGGCATGCTGCACCTGAGGATGATCACCCCGGCGGACCGTACGGAGGCCGTGGTCGCGGCCATCGAGTCGACGGTCGGGACCACCCACCTGGCCGTGCTGCCCGGCGCCGCCCGCGATCCCCGGGGGGACCTGGTCCTGTGCGACGTGGCCCGCGAGGCCGGTGACGAACTCCTGTACGAGCTGCGGGAGCTCGGCATCGACAAGGACGGCTCGATCGCCGTCGAGAACATCGACCTGTCCCTGTCCGCGCGGGCCGACGCGGCCGAGGAGGAGGCCCCGGGCGAGGCCGCCGACGCGGTGATCTGGGAGCAGCTGGCCGAGGCCACCCACGAGGAGTCCACGCTCACCATCACCTATGCCGCGTTCATGATCGTGGCGACGATGATCGCGGCCTGCGGCGTGGCCCTCGACAACGCCATCCTGATCGTGGGCGCGATGGCCGTGGGCCCGGAGTTCGGCCCGCTGGCGGGGATCTGCACCGGGCTGGTGCAGCGGGTCCCCCGGATGGCGTTCCGCTCGCTGATCGCGCTGCTGACCGGCTTCGCCGCGGCGATCGTGGCGACCACCGTGTTCAGCCTGGTGATGGACGCCCTGGGGATGTTCCATCCGGGCCTGCTGGACAACCCGCGCCCGAACACCAGCTTCATCTGGCAGCCGGACCCGTTCTCGTTCGTCGTCGCGCTGCTCGCCGGGGTGGCCGGGGTGCTCTCGCTGACCTCCGCCAAGGCGGGGGCCCTGGTGGGCGTGGCCATCTCGGTGACCACCGTGCCGGCCGCCGCCAATGCGGCCGTGGCGCTCAGCTACGGGGACTTCCCGCAGATGTGGGGTTCGGCCGAGCAGCTGATGCTCAACCTGCTCGGGATCATCCTGGCGGGCTGCCTGACCCTCGTCGGCTGGAAACTGCTGTGGCGCACCCAGCAGGGCCGGATGACCCGGAAGCCGGGTGCGCCACGGGGCACACGGGGGTGACCGGCCGGCCGGGTGCACCCGCACCCGTCCACCGGAAGGGGTGACGTCCTAGCCGAGCGCGGACTTGACGGCGTCGGCCAGCCGGCCCGCGACGGAGTGCGCCTGCTCGATGTCGGCGGCCTCGACCATCACGCGTACGAGCGGCTCGGTGCCGGAGGGGCGCAGCAGCACGCGGCCGGTGGAGCCGAGCTCCCGCTCCGCCTCGGCGACGGCCGCGGCCAGCTCGCCGGAGGTGGCCACGCGGGACTTGTCCACGTCGGGCACGTTGATCAGGATCTGCGGCAGCCGGTTCATGACCGCCGCCAGCTCGGCCAGGCTGCGGCCGGTCGCGGCCACCCGGGCGGCCAGCATCAGGCCGGTGAGGGTGCCGTCGCCGGTGGTCGCGTGGTCGAGGATGATCACGTGGCCGGACTGCTCGCCGCCGAGGGCGTAGCCGTGCTCCTTCATCGACTCCAGCACGTAGCGGTCGCCGACCGCCGTCTGGACGAGCGCGATGCCCTTGTCCTCCATGGCCAGCTTGAAGCCGAGGTTGGACATGACGGTCGCGACGACGGCCTCCCCGCGCAGGGTGCCGGCCTCCTGCATGGCGAGGGCGAGCACGGCGAGGATCTGGTCCCCGTCGATCTCGTTGCCGAAGGAGTCCACGGCCAGGCAGCGGTCGGCGTCGCCGTCGTGGGCGATGCCCAGGTCGGCCCCGTGCTCGACCACGGCCTGCTTGAGCAGGCCCAGGTGGGTGGAGCCGCAGCCGTCGTTGATGTTGAGGCCGTCCGGCTCGGCGCCGATCGTGACCACCTCGGCGCCGGCCCGGGCGAAGGCCTCGGGGGACACGAAGGCGGCCGCGCCGTGCGCCTCGTCCAGGACGATCTTCAGTCCGTCGAGGCGGTTCGGCAGGGCGCCGATCAGGTGGGCGACGTACTTCTCGAAGCCCTCGGTGTAGTCGGAGACCCGGCCCACGCCCGCGCCGGTCGGCCGGTCCCAGGGAGCGCCGGTGCGGTGCTCCTCGTAGACGGCCTCGATCTTGTCCTCCAGCTCGTCGGCGAGCTTGTGGCCGCCGCGTGCGAAGAACTTGATGCCGTTGTCGGGCATGGCGTTGTGGCTCGCGGAGAGCATGACGCCGAGGTCGGCGCCCAGCGCACCGGTGAGATACGCCACCGCGGGGGTGGGCAGCACACCGACGCGCAGGACGTCCACGCCGGCACTCGCGAGGCCGGCCACCACGGCCGCCTCCAGGAACTCGCCGGAGGCGCGGGGGTCCCGGCCGACCACGGCGGTGGGGCGGTGCCCCTCGAAGGTGCCCGCCTCGGCGAGCACGTGTGCGGCCGCCACGGACAGGCCGAGAGCGAGCTCAGCCGTCAGATCCGCGTTCGCGACACCGCGTACACCGTCTGTACCGAAGAGTCGTCCCACTGTTGTCCTCCGAGTTACCGAGTTCTAGTGCTTTGAGACAGATATACGTCGCTTGTGGCGATAAACGAACCGCCCCGGCAGCACAGAGTGTGCCGCCGGGGCGGATTCGTGCAGAGCAGCAGGCGGAGATTAGCGCTTGCTGTACTGCGGAGCCTTGCGGGCCTTCTTGAGACCGGCCTTCTTGCGCTCGACCGCACGGTCGTCGCGGGAGAGGAAGCCGGCCTTCTTCAGCGGGCCGCGGTTGTTCTCCACGTCCGCCTCGTTCAGGGCGCGGGCCACGCCGAGGCGCAGGGCGCCGGCCTGGCCGGAGACGCCGCCACCCGCGATGCGGGCGATGACGTCGTAGCGGCCGTCAAGCTCGAGCACCTTGAAGGGCTCGTTGACTTCCTGCTGGTGCACCTTGTTCGGGAAGTAGTCCTCGAGGGTGCGACCGTTGATCTTCCACTTGCCGGTGCCCGGAACGATCCGGACGCGGGCGATGGCGTTCTTGCGACGGCCCAGGCCGGCAGCCGGCTGCGGGTCGCCGAAGCGCGAGGCCAGGGACTCGGAGGTGTAGTCACCCTCCGGGGCCTCGGACTCGAAGGTGGTCACAGCGTCGTAGGTCTCGTCGCCCTCGATGGGGGTCTCGACGGTGGTCTCGGCCACGATTCTCCTCAGAATTCTCTACGTCTTAGGGGGTGGCCGGGATTACTGCGCGACCTGGGTGATCTCGAACGGCACCGGCTGCTGGGCAGCGTGGGGGTGCTGGTCGCCCGAGTAGACCTTCAGCTTCGAGAGCATCTGACGGCCCAGGGAGTTCTTCGGGAGCATGCCCTTGACGGCCTTCTCGACGGCCTTCTCGGGGTTGTTCGTCAGCAGGTCCTCGTAACGGACGCTGCGGAGACCGCCCGGGAAGCCGGAGTGGCGGTACGCCATCTTCTGCTCGCGCTTGTTGCCGGACAGGTGAACCTTGTCGGCGTTGACGATGATGACGAAGTCGCCCATGTCCATGTGGGGGGCGTAAGTCGGCTTGTGCTTGCCCCGCAGGAGGGCAGCGGCCTGGGTCGCCAGACGGCCGAGGACAACGTCCTGGGCGTCAATGACGAGCCACTGGCGCGAGATGTCGCCGGGCTTGGGGCTGAACGTACGCACGCGTATGCCTTCGCTTCTTCAGTGGTGGGTCATCCCAAGGGGCGCTAGCCCCGCGGGACGGGTCCTGACAGGGTCACCACGGACGATCACGACAGCCCTCGTTCGCATCGGGGACGCAACCCTTACGAACGGTTTGAACTGCTGGTCATCGGTCCGGTGGACCGGCGCAAGGCCCCATCACGTGAGAATGAATCGGCCCATACGCATAACAAACCAGCAGGATACCCATGAGGACCCATACGGGTCAAAACGCGGTCCGCGATGCCGATGGATCCGGCGTCGCGGCGCACTCCGGTTCGGTCCTGGGTGGGGACCCCGCAGTTGTTACGGGTTCCAGAGTAACCCGACGCGAGCCCGGTGCACGACCTCCGGCCGACCGGAGGCCCGGAATGCGGCGAGCATCACCGTGCCGGCGAGGCCCCCCGGGACCGGGTCCCCCTCCTCCCCGTGCGCGGGGAGGAGGGACCGGGGCCCCCGAGGTCACCTCTTCCGCTCGACCCGGCGCTCGTCCCAGACCGGCTCCGGGGTCTCCCGTACCACCCCGTCCGAGCCGAAGACCAGGTAGCGGTCGAAGGAGCGCGCGAACCAGCGGTCGTGCGTGACGCACAGCACCGTGCCCTCGTACGCCTCCAGACCGTCCTGCAGGGCCTCGGCCGACTCCAGGTCCAGGTTGTCGGTCGGCTCGTCGAGGAGCAGGGCCGTGGTCCCGGAGAGTTCCAGCAGGAGGATCTGGAACCGGGCCTGCTGCCCGCCCGAGAGCTTCTCGAACGGCTGGTCCCCCTGCCGCTCCAGCTCGTAGCGCCGCAGCACGGACATCGCACCGCCGCGGTCCTTGGCGTGCTCCGTCCACAGGATGTCCACGAGGGTCCGCCCGAAGAGCTCCGGATGGGCGTGGGTCTGCGCGAAGTGGCCGGGGACCACGCGGGCGCCGAGCTTCCACTCGCCCGTGTGCGCCACGGGCCGCTCCTCGTCCCCCGCCAGCAGCCGCAGGAAGTGCGACTTCCCGGAGCCGTTCGAGCCGAGCACCGCGACCCGCTCCCCGTAGAAGACCTCCAGGTCGAAGGGCTTCATCAGGCCGGTGAGCTCCAGGTTCTTCGCGGTGACCGCGCGCACCCCGGTACGGCCGCCGCGCAGCCGCATCGTGATCTCCTGCTCCCGCGGCGGCTCCGGCGGCGGGCCCGCCTCCTCGAACTTCTTCAGCCGGGTCTGCGCGGCCGCGTACCGGGAGGCCATCTCGTGGCTGACCGCAGCGGCCTGCCGCAGGGTGACGACGAGCTTCTTCAGCTGGGCGTGCTTCTCCTCCCAGCGCCGCTTGAGCTCCTCGAAGCGGGCGAAGCGCTCCTTGCGCGCCTCGTGGAAGGTGGCGAAACCGGCCCCGTGCACCCACACGTCCGAGCCGTCCACCCCCGGCTCCACGCTGACGATCTTCTCGGCGGCCCGGGAGAGCAGCTCCCGGTCGTGGGAGACGAACAGCACGGTCTTGCGGGTGGCCTTCAGCTGGTCCTCCAGCCACCGCTTGCCCGGTACGTCGAGGTAGTTGTCCGGCTCGTCGAGCAGCAGCACCTCGTCCGGCCCGCGCAGCAGCGCCTCCAGCACCAGCCGCTTCTGCTCACCGCCGGAGAGCGTGCGCACCTCGCGGAACTGCGCCTTGTCGTACGGGACCCCCAGCGCGGCCGTGGTGCACACGTCCCACAGGGTCTCGGCCTCGTAGCCCTGCACGTCGGCCCAGTCGCTCAGCGCCTGCGCGTAGGCCATCTGCGCGGCCTCGTCGTCCACCGTCATGATCAGGTGCTCGGCCCGGTCCACCGCCTGCGCGGCCTCCCGGATACGCGGCTGCGCCACCGAGACGAGCAGGTCGCGCACGGTGCGCTCGTCCCGTACGGAGCCCACGAACTGCGGCATCACGCCCAGGCCGCCGCTCACGGTGACCGCGCCGCCGTGCGGCTGCAGCTCCCCGGAGATCAGCTTCAGCAGCGTGGTCTTGCCCGCTCCGTTCGCACCGACCAGCGCGACCACGGACCCCTCCCCCACCCGGAAGGAGGCGTCCGACAGCAGCACGCGTCCGTCCGGCAGGTAGTAGTCCAGGTGTCCGGCCTCAAGATGTCCCATGCTGCGCATTGTCCCGGCCCCGGTCGCGGACACCCAAGCGGGTTTTCTCCGGCTCGGCCTAGGATGCGCGGCATGGCTTTTGGGGAGGGACCGTTTCAGCAGGGTGCGCAGCCGCCGCACACACCGGACTGGGAGGCGCTGGCCGACGCCCACGCCGCCCGGCAGCGCCGCAGGAGGCTCCTGTGGACGGGCGCGGGGGCGCTCACCGCCCTGACCCTCGTGGTCGTGGTGGCCGGCGCGCTGTACCTCGGCCGCTCCGGCGGACGTGACGCATCCGACACCCCCCGGCAGGCCGGGCCCACGGCCTCCGCCCCGCCGGTCTTCTCCGCCGCCCCCACGGCCGGCCCGGCCCCGCTGGACTTCCTCGCCGACGGCAAGCGCGACCACTTGCCCTTCAACGCGACGGAGTTCTTCCCCGGCAAGTCGGCCGAGGTCAGCGGGCGGAAGTACACCCAGACCGCCGGGGACACCAAGTCGGACTGCGCCAAGGCCGCCCCCGACCCGGTGGCGAAGGTCCTCGCCCGGCACGGCTGCCGCAAGCTGGTCCGCGGCACCTACCAGCGCGACGGCATCGCCACCACCGTGGGCGTGGCCGCCTTCGACAGCACCGAGCAGGCCGCGAAGGCCAAGGAGGAGCTGCCCGGCTCGGTGACCGCCCTCCAGCCCGGCAAGGGGAAGAAGGCGTGCACCAGGTCCAAGGTCTGCCGCCGCACCGCCAACGCCTACGGCCGGTTCCTCTACGTCACCCTGTCCGGCTTCCAGTCCGGCAGGGACGTCACCAAGAAGGACCGGGCGGTCGAGACCGCGGGCGACGACCTCGCCGAGTACACCTTCCAGCGCATCGTGAAGCGCGGCCGCACCCTCGCCGAGGCCTCGGCCGCCCACTGACCGGCCCCCGGCCCGGCCGAGGGTCACGGCCGCGCGCCCCCGTCCCGGGAGCCGGCTCGGCCCCGGCACGGGCGGGGCCCGGTCCCGCACCGGCCCCCGCCCGGGGCCCGGCTCAGCAGCAGCCCGCGCCCGTGGCCCCGCCCGGCAGCGTCCGCATGTTGCGGGCCTGCCGGCTGCGCTCCGCCAGCAGCTCGTCGGCCGGGTAGCCCACCTCTTCGAGGGTCAGCCCGTGCGGCTTGACCACGTGCACCGCGGAGTCCCGTACGCCGGCCGCCAGCACCCGGCCCGGCCACTCCACGGGCCGGTGCCCGTCCCCCACGTGCAGCAGGGCGCCGACCAGCGAGCGCACCATGTTGTGGCAGAAGGCATCGGCCCGCACGGTGGCCGTCACGATCCCGTCCGCGTCCCGCTCCCAGCTCAGCTGCTGGAGCGTGCGGATCGTGGTCGCGCCCTCGCGCTTCTTGCAGTACGCGGCGAAGTCGTGCTCCCCGAGCAGCGCCTTCGAGGCCTCGTTCATCGCGGCCACGTCCAGCGGCCAGTCGTGCCACAGCACGTGCCCGCGGCGCAGCGGGTCCACCCCGCCCTTGTGGTCCCCGACCCGGTACGCGTACCGGCGCCAGATCGCCGCGAACCGCGCGTTGAAACCGGACGGGGCCTCGGCCACCTTCCAGACCCGCACGTCGTGCGGGAGCCGCCCGGCCAGCCGCCGCAGCAGCTTGTCGTGGTGCTCGGCCCACACCTCCTCGGGGAGGTCCAGGTGCGCCACCTGCCCGCGGGCGTGCACCCCGGCGTCGGTGCGCCCGGCCACGGTCAGCTCCACCGGCTCCTTCAGCCGCATCACGGTCTGGAGGGCCGACTCCAGCTCGCCCTGCACGGTCCGGCGCGTCGTCTGCTTCGCCCAGCCGGAGAAGTCCTTGCCGTCGTACGACAGGTCCAGCCGCACCCGGACACGTCCGGGCTCCACCTCGTCACTCACCCCTGCATCCTCTCAGTCTTCCGGCAAGCAGAACGGGCCCGCCCCCGCGAGGGGACGGACCCGTTCCAGGCCTTTACGGCAACCAGGGGGCTCAGGCCTCCGTGGTCTCCTCGGCGGCGGTCTCGGTGGCCGCGTCGGCCTCCTTGACGGCGCGCTTGGTGGCGGCCTCGGCCTCGGCGACGGTCGCCTTCTTGGCGATCTCGCCCTCGACCAGCTCGATCACGGCCATCGGGGCGTTGTCGCCACGACGGTTGCCGATCTTGGTGATGCGGGTGTAGCCACCCGGGCGCTCGGAGTAGCGCGGGGCGATCTCGGTGAAGAGCGTGTGGACGACGCCCTTGTCCGTGATGGTCTGCAGCACCAGGCGACGGTTGTGGATGTCGCCCTTCTTCGCCTTGGTGATCAGGCGCTCGGCGACCGGACGCAGGCGGCGGGCCTTGGCCTCGGTCGTGGTGATGCGGCCGTGCTCGAAGAGCGACTTCGCGAGGTTCGCGAGGAGCAGCTTCTCGTGCGCGGCGCTGCCGCCCAGACGGGCACCCTTGGTGGGACGCGGCATGGTGTTTCTCCTTGGTGTCTGCCCCGGCCGTACGAGGTACCGGGGTCAGTATCCGAGCAGGCGGTCGCCTGTCGGAGACCCCGCGCCCCGTGAGGGGCGCGGGGAACTGCACGGCCAGCCGAAGCCGGCCGGCAGACGTCTACGGGACCGTGGTCCCGAGCTCTCAGTACTGCTCGGTCTCGACGAAGCCCGCGTCCGCGTCGTCGTCGGCGCCGAAGGCGTCCGCCGCGGCGGTCGGGTCGAATCCGGGCGGGCTGTCCTTCAGGGCCAGGCCCATGCCGGCCAGCTTCGCCTTGACCTCGTCGATCGACTTCGCACCGAAGTTGCGGATGTCGAGCAGGTCGGCCTCGGAGCGGGCGACGAGCTCACCCACGGAGTGGATGCCCTCGCGCTTGAGGCAGTTGTACGACCGAACGGTGAGCTCCAGCTCCTCGATCGGCAGCGCCAGGTCGGCGGCCAGGGCGGCGTCCGTCGGGGACGGGCCCATGTCGATGCCCTCGGCGTCGATGTTGAGCTCGCGGGCCAGACCGAACAGCTCGACCAGGGTCTTGCCGGCGGAGGCCATGGCGTCACGCGGGCGCATGGCCTGCTTGGTCTCGACGTCGACGATCAGCTTGTCGAAGTCGGTGCGCTGCTCGACTCGGGTCGCCTCGACCTTGTAGGTGACCTTGAGGACCGGGCTGTAGATGGAGTCGACCGGGATGCGGCCGATCTCCTGGCCCAGCTGCTTGTTCTGGACGGCGGAGACGTAGCCGCGACCGCGCTCGACGGTCAGCTCCATCTCCAGCTTGCCCTTGCCGTTGAGCGTGGCGAGGACCAGGTCCGGGTTGTGCACCTCGACACCGGCCGGGGGCGCGATGTCGGCAGCGGTGACCAGGCCGGGACCCTGCTTGCGCAGGTACATCACGACCGGCTCGTCGTGCTCCGAGGAGACGACCAGCTGCTTGATGTTGAGGATGAGGTCGGTCACGTCCTCCTTGACGCCCGGCACGGTGGTGAACTCGTGCAGGACGCCGTCGATGCGGATGCTGGTGACAGCGGCACCCGGGATCGAGGACAGGAGGGTACGGCGCAGGGAGTTGCCGAGGGTGTAGCCGAAGCCCGGCTCCAGCGGCTCGATCACGAACCGCGAGCGGTACTCGTCGACGACCTCTTCGGTCAGCGAAGGACGCTGAGCGATAAGCATGTCTGTGTTCCTTCAGTCGTGGACGCCCACTATTTGACGCCCGACGGGGTGCTGCACGCCGAGCGGCGGTGCAGCGGTACTGCAAGCGTACGGGCGGCACGCCCCCCGGAGGGG
Organism: Streptomyces sp. NPDC030809; assembly: GCF_055572195.1. Lineage (NCBI taxonomy): Bacteria > Bacillati > Actinomycetota > Actinomycetes > Kitasatosporales > Streptomycetaceae > Streptomyces > Streptomyces sp. NPDC030809. The sequence continues at coordinate 212,918 of NZ_JBVIDV010000004.1, read as the reverse complement.
CCGTACCGCCCGGACACTCGGCTCAGAGCGTCGAAACGCGCTGCTCGGACCCGTGGCGGGTCAGACGCGGCGGCGCTTCGGCGGACGGCAGCCGTTGTGCGGGGTGGGGGTGACGTCCTGGATCGAACCGACCTCGAGGCCCGTGGCCTGGAGGGAGCGGATCGCGGTCTCACGGCCGGAGCCGGGACCCTTGACGAAGACGTCGACCTTGCGCATGCCGTGCTCCTGCGCGCGGCGGGCGGCCGACTCGGCGGCCATCTGCGCGGCGAAGGGGGTGGACTTGCGCGAGCCCTTGAAGCCGACGTGGCCGGCGGAGGCCCAGGAGATCACGTTGCCGGTCGGGTCCGTGATGGACACGATCGTGTTGTTGAACGTGCTCTTGATGTGCGCGTGGCCGTGAGCGACGTTCTTCTTTTCCTTGCGGCGCACCTTCTTGGCAGCGCCCTGACGACCCTTGGGGGGCATCTCTTACTCCTACAGGGAGGTGGTCGGTCCTACAGCGCAAGACCGCTGGAAAGCGAGTCCGCTGAGGACTACTTCTTGCCCGGCTTCTTCTTGCCGGCGATGGCGCGACGCGGGCCCTTGCGGGTACGGGCGTTCGTGCTGGTGCGCTGACCGTGGACCGGCAGGCCACGGCGGTGGCGCAGACCCTGGTAGCAGCCGATCTCGACCTTGCGGCGGATGTCGGCCTGGATCTCGCGGCGGAGGTCACCCTCGGTGCGGAGGTTGGCGTCCACGTACTCGCGGATCTTGACCAGGTCCTCTTCGGCCAGGTCACGAACGCGGGTGTTCGGGTTCACGCCGGTGGAGGCGAGGATCTCCTTGGACCGGGTGCGCCCGATACCGAAGACGTAGGTGAGTGCGATCTCCACGCGCTTTTCGCGCGGGATGTCGACACCGGAAACGCGTGCCATTCAATGGCTCCTGTGTGCTCGGGGGTCTTCCGCAAAGCCGCTCCCGGTCCGCCGTATGAGGTACAGACCGGGTCCCCGGCCCCCGCCGGAGGTGCCGCCGGCCCGGTGAGGGGCTGGGCGGGCTCTGCGTATTTACGTGTGTTGCGTCGCGCGAAGAACTGCGAAATTGCAGGTCGGTCGGCGTGCGTCAGCCCTGGCGCTGCTTGTGGCGCAGGTTGTCGCAGATGACCATGACCCGGCCGTGACGGCGGATCACCTTGCACTTGTCGCAGATCTTCTTGACGCTCGGCTTGACCTTCATGTGGGTGAGGTTCTCCGGGTCAGTGCCACCACCCGCGCAGGAGCGGGTGAAGGGGCAAGATCTACTTGTACCGGTAGACGATCCGGCCACGCGTCAGGTCGTACGGAGAGAGCTCCACGACGACCCGGTCATCCGGGAGGATACGGATGTAGTGCATCCGCATCTTTCCGCTGATGTGCGCGAGGACCTTGTGACCGTTCTGGAGCTCCACCTTGAACATGGCGTTCGGGAGGGACTCGATCACGGTGCCCTCGATCTCGATGGCACCTTGCTTCTTGGCCACGCTTCGCCTTTCGAATCGGCTACCTTGATCGACTCCTCGCCCACGCATGCGGACATGCAGATGCAAAGGAGCCGACGAGTCAGTCTACGTCAGGGCACCCAGAAAGACGAATCCGGAAAGTCTGCCCCACACAGTAGATCATTAAGCTGCTGCCTACCCCAGGGGGTCGGGGGCCGTGGTCACCCCGTACTCGGCCAGCTTGGCCTTGCCGCAGTCCGGCATGGTCAGGACGATCGGGCCCTCCTCGGTGAGCGCGATCGAGTGCTCCCAGTGCGAGGACCAGGTCCCGTCCGTGGTGATGACCGTCCAGTCGTCGGCCAGCACCTCGGTCTGGGCGGTGCCCAGGCTCACCATGGGCTCGATGGCCAGGCAGACGCCCGGGACCAGCTTGATGCCCTTGCCGCGCTTGCGGGAGACGTAGTTCAGCAGGTGCGGGTCCATGTGCATCTCGGACCCGATGCCGTGGCCGCCGTAGTCCTCGATGATCCCGAACTTGCCGCGGCTGTGCTCGCCCACCGCCGGGCGCGGCTGCCGCTTGATGTACGTCTCGATGGCCTTGGAGATGTCCACGAGGCGGTTGCCGAGCTTCATGGCCGCGATGCCGGCCCACATGGACTCCTCGGTCACGCGGGACAGCTCGACGAGCTCCGGAGCATGACCGGTGCCCACGAAGGCCGTGTACGCCGCGTCCCCGTGCCAGCCGTCCACGATGGCGCCGGCGTCGATGGAGATGATGTCCCCGTCCTTGAGGACCGTCTTGTCGTCCGGGATGCCGTGGACGACGACCTCGTTGACCGAGGTGCAGATGGTCGCGGGGAAGCCGCCGTACCCGAGGAAGTTCGACTTGGCCCCGTGGTCGGCGATGACCTTGCGGGCCACCATGTCCAGATCCCGCGTGGTGGCGCCCGGCACGGCCGCCTCCCGGGTCGCCGCGTGGATGGCGGCGACGACCAGCCCCGCCTCGCGCATCTTCGCGATCTGCTCCGGGGTCTTGATCTGGACCATGCCTGCTGCCTCTCGTACGAACGTCTCTGCTCAACAGTACGGCCGCGGCGTCCAGTGGACACCGCGGCCGTACAGGGCTACTGCGGTACTACTTCTTCAGCGCGTCCATCGCGCGCTGCGTGACTTCCTGGACCTCGCCCAGCGCCGAGATCGTCACCACGAGGCCCTGGGCCTTGTAGTAGTCGATGATCGGCTCGGTCTGGGTGTGGTAGACCTCCAGCCGGTTGCGGACGGTGTCCTCGGTGTCGTCACCGCGCTGGTACAGCTCGCCGCCGCAGTGGTCGCAGACGCCCGCGGTCTTCGGCGGGGCGTACGACACGTGGAAGACGTGCGCGGAGTCGTTGCGGCAGATCCGGCGGCCCGCGATCCGCTTGACGACCTCGTCCTCCTCGACCTCCAGGTCGAGGACGGCGTCCAGCTTCATGCCGGCGGTCTTCAGCATCTCGTCGAGGGCCTCGGCCTGCGAGACGTTGCGCGGGAAGCCGTCCAGGAGGAAGCCGCCCTCGGCGTCCGGCTGCTCCATCCGGTCCTGCGCCATCCCGATGGTGACCTCGTCCGGGACGAGCTCACCCGCGTCCATGTACCCCTTGGCCTTCAGGCCGAGCTCGGTGCCCTGGCTGATGTTGGCCCGGAAGAGGTCGCCCGTGGAGATGTGCGGGATCGACAGGTTCTTGGCGAGGAACGCGGCCTGCGTTCCCTTGCCCGCCCCGGGAGGACCGACGAGGACGATACGCATCAGCGGAGGAACCCTTCGTAATTGCGCTGCTGGAGCTGGCTCTCGATCTGCTTCACGGTCTCCAGGCCCACACCCACGATGATGAGGATGCTCGTCCCGCCGAAGGGGAAGTTCTGGTTCGCGCCGAAGCCAGCCAACGCCATTGTCGGCACAAGAGCGATGAGACCCAGGTACAGCGACCCCGGCCAGGTGATCCGGTTGAGCACGTAGCTCAGGTACTCGGCAGTAGGTCGACCGGCCCGGATGCCCGGGATGAACCCACCATACTTCTTCATGTTGTCGGCGACTTCCTCCGGGTTGAACGAGATCGCCACGTAGAAGAAGGCGAAGAACACGATCAGGAGGAAGTAGGCGGCGATGTAGTAGGGGTGGTCGCCCTTGACGAAGTGCTTCTGGATCCAGACGGCCCAGCCCGCGTTGGAGCCGCTGAACTGAACGATCAGCGCCGGGATGTAGAGCAGCGACGAGGCGAAGATGACGGGGATCACACCCGCCTGGTTCACCTTGAGCGGGATGTACGTCGACGTACCCCCGTAGGCGCGGCGGCCGATCATGCGCTTCGCGTACTGGACCGGGATCCGGCGCTGGGCCTGCTCGACGAAGACCACCAGGGCCACCATCGCGAGGCCGACCAGGATGACGACACCGAACTCGACCCAGCCGTCCGCGATCTTGCCCTGGAGCTTGATGCCCCACAGGGCGCCGACGAAGCCGGCGGCGATCGAGATGAACATCAGGATGGACATGCCGTTGCCGATGCCGCGGTCGGTGATGAGCTCACCGAGCCACATGACGACGCAGGTGCCGGCGGTCATGGTGATGACCATGACGACGATCTGGAAGATCGACTGGTCCGGCACGATCTGGCCCGCGACCGGGCAGCCCTGGAACAGGGCGCCGCTCTTCGCGGTCGCGACCAGGCCGGTGCCCTGGAGGACGGCGAGCGCGACCGTCAGATAACGCGTGTACTGCGTGATCTTGGCGGTGCCGGCCTGCCCCTCCTTCTTGAGGTTCTCCAGCCGGGGAATGACCACGGTCAGCAGCTGCAGGATGATGCTCGCCGTGATGTACGGCATGATGCCGAGCGCGAAGATCGTGATCTGGAGCAGAGCACCACCGCTGAACATCTGCATCAGGCCCATGAGGCCCTGCCCCGACCCGGCCTGGTCAAGGCAGATCTGGACGTTCTTGTAGCTGATGCCCGGGATCGGGATCTGGGACCCGAGCCGGTAGATCACGATGATGCCGAGCGTGAAGAGCAGCTTCTTGCGCAGGTCGGGCGTCTTGAACGCCCGGGCGAACGCGGTGAGCACGGTGCCTCCTGCGACCCCCGCGTTACGCGCGTGAGGTGACGGTTTGGTGTAAGTCGGCGGTGACAGAGAGGCAGCCGCACACTGGTCGAGGGTGCAGACTGCCTGGAGATTAGCAACGCCACCTTACCCGGCAGCCACGCAACCGTGAAACATCCCGTCTGCGCCAAGGGGGAGCTTGCCCCGGACCGTACGGCTTTCGACGGGTACGACCGACGGGAATCACAGCCCGGAGGGCCCTCCTCCGCCAGGCCGCCCGGAGCCCGCGCAAACGCCGGAAGCCCGGCCGGCACCCCCCGAAAGGGGTACCGGCCGGGCTTCACAAAGGCTTGTCAGCCGAGGGTGTCCGGAATCAGACGAGCTCGGTGACGGTGCCGCCGGCGGCGGCAATCTTCTCCTTGGCGGAGCCGGAGACGGCGTCAACCGAAACCTGCAGCGCCACGGAGATCTCGCCCTGGCCCAGGACCTTGACGAGGCTGTTCTTGCGCACGGCACCGCGCTCGACGAGACCGGCCACGGTGACCTCTCCACCCTCGGGGTAGAGCTCGGCCAGCTTGGCCAGGTTCACGACCTGGTACTCCGTGCGGAACGGGTTCTTGAAGCCCTTGAGCTTCGGGAGGCGCATGTGGAGGGGCATCTGCCCACCCTCGAAGCGCTCCGGAACCTGGTAACGGGCCTTGGTGCCCTTGGTACCACGACCGGCCGTCTTACCCTTGGACGCCTCACCACGACCCACGCGGGTCTTGGCGGTCTTGGCGCCCGGGGCGGGACGGAGGTTGTGGATCTTGAGCGGGTTGTTCTCCGCCATGATCAGTCGACCTCCTCAACCGTCACGAGGTGGCGGACGGTGTGCACCATGCCGCGGAACTCGGGGCGGTCCTCCTTGACGACCACGTCGTTCAGGCGCTTGAGCCCGAGCGAACGAAGGGTGTCGCGGTGGTTCTGCTTGCTGCCGATGTACGACTTCGTCTGCGTGATCTTGAGGCGAGCCATTACGCACCCGCTCCCGCACGCGCACGAAGCAGAGCCGCGGGGGCGACGTCCTCGAGCGGCAGACCACGGCGAGCCGCGATCTCCTCGGGACGCTGCAGGCCCTTCAGGGCCTCCACGGTCGCGTGCACGATGTTGATCGCGTTGTCGGAGCCGAGCGACTTCGACAGGATGTCGTGAACGCCGGCGCACTCCAGGACGGCGCGCACCGGGCCACCGGCGATAACACCGGTACCGGGGGAAGCAGGCTTCAGCAGGACGACGCCCGCCGCCTTCTCACCCTGGATCGGGTGGGGGATGGTGCCCTGGATACGGGGGACCTTGAAGAAGTGCTTCTTGGCCTCCTCAACACCCTTGGCGATGGCGGCCGGCACCTCCTTGGCCTTGCCGTAGCCGACACCTACGGTGCCGTCACCGTCACCCACCACGACGAGCGCGGTGAAGGAGAAACGACGACCACCCTTGACAACCTTGGCGACGCGGTTGATCGCGACAACGCGCTCAACGTACGCGGTCTTCTCGGCGGCAGCAGCGCCACCGTCGCGACCCTTCCGGTCCCGCCGCTCGCCGCCACCGGCACCGCTGCCGCGGCGCTGGGGTCCAGCCATTGGATTACCTCTCTCTGTTACGTCCGTTAGTCCCGGAACCGGGGCTTAGAACTTCAGCCCGGCTTCGCGGGCGGCGTCAGCCAGAGCGGCAATGCGCCCGGCGTACCTGTTGCCACCACGGTCGAACACGACGGCCTCGACACCGGCGGCCTTGGCGCGCTCGGCGACCAGGGCGCCGACCTGCTTGGCCTGCGCGGACTTGTCGCCCTCGCCACCGCGGATCGAAGCGTCCAGGTGGGACGCCGACGCCAGGGTGTGGCCCTTGAGGTCGTCGATGACCTGCGCGGTGATGCCGCGGTTCGAACGCGTCACGACGAGGCGCGGACGCTCCGCCGTACCCGACATGTTCTTGCGGATGCGGATGTGGCGGCGCGCCTTCGCAGCGCGCTTGTAAGCGTCGCCCTTGGCGATCTTCACACCGTATGCCATGGCTTTACTTACCAGCCTTTCCGACCTTGCGGCGGATGACCTCGCCCGCGTACTTGACACCCTTGGCCTTGTACGGGTCGGGCTTCCGCAGCTTGCGGATGTTGGCGGCGACCTCGCCGACCTTCTGCTTGTCGATGCCCTCGACCGAGAACTTGGTCGGCGACTCGACCTTGAAGGAGATGCCCTCGGGCGCCTCCACCAGGATCGGGTGGCTGTAGCCGAGCTGGAACTCCAGGTCGGAGCCCTTCGCGGCAACGCGGTAACCGACACCGCTGATCTCGAGCGCCTTGGTGTATCCCGTGGTCACACCGGTGATCATGTTGGCCACCAGCGTGCGGGACAGGCCGTGGAGGGCCTTGTTCTGACGCTCGTCGTTCGGGCGGGTGACGTTCAGAACGCCGTCCTCGCCCTTAACGATCTCGATCGGAGCGGCAACGGTGTGCGTCAGGGAGCCCTTGGAGCCCTTGACGGTGACCGTGCGGCCCTCGATGGTGACGTCCACGCCGGCGGGAACCGGGATGGGGAGCTTGCCAATGCGAGACATAGCTTTTCCTCCGTTCCCGACTACCAGACGTAGGCGAGGACTTCCCCACCCACGCCCTTCTTCTGCGCCTGCTGGCCGGTCAGGAGACCGTGGGACGTGGAGATGATCGCCACGCCCAGGCCGCCGAGAACCTTCGGCAGGTTGGTGGACTTCGCGTACACGCGCAGACCCGGCTTCGAGATGCGCTTGATGCCGGCGATCGAGCGCTCGCGGTTCGGACCGAACTTCAGCTCGAGGACGAGGTTCTTGCCAACCTCGGCGTCCTCGACCTTCCAGCCGGTGATGAAACCCTCCTGCTTGAGGATTTCCGCGATGTGCGACTTGATCTTGCTGTGCGGCATCACGACCTGGTCGTGGTACGCCGAGTTTGCGTTACGCAGACGAGTCAGCATGTCTGCGATGGGGTCAGTCATGGTCATGAATCGGCCTTCGGCCTCTCTCGCCGGGGTTTCCTGTATGCGCCATCCCTCTCCCCACACAGAGGCGGGACGGGTGCGGCGCGGGGACCTACGGCGTAGTAAGTCGGTAGGGCGGCGGACGCCCAACCCCACAAGCCTACGGCATGCGGGATGGGCGGTCCGCCGACCTGATGCTTACCGAGAGCGTCTGGAAAACCTCAACACCCAAAGGGTGTGCGGGTTTACCAGGAGCTCTTGGTCACGCCCGGCAGCTCGCCACGGTGAGCCATCTCACGAAGGCACACGCGGCACAGGCCGAACTTGCGGTACACGGAGTGCGGACGACCGCAGCGCTGGCAGCGGGTGTACGCGCGCACGCCGAACTTGGGCTTGCGGGCAGCCTTCGCGATGAGAGCCTTCTTCGCCATCTCGCTTACGCCTCCTTGAACGGGAAGCCGAGGTGACGAAGGAGGGCACGGCCCTCGTCGTCGTTGGTCGCCGTGGTCACCACGGTGATGTCCATACCCCGGACACGGTCGATCTTGTCCTGGTCGATCTCGTGGAACATGACCTGCTCCGTGAGACCGAAGGTGTAGTTGCCCCGGCCGTCGAACTGCTTCGGGGACAGGCCGCGGAAGTCGCGGATGCGCGGCAGCGCGAGCGACAGGGTGCGGTCCAGGAACTCCCACATGCGGTCGCCACGGAGGGTGACGTGGGCACCGATCGGCTGGCCCTCACGCAGCTTGAACTGCGCGATGGACTTGCGGGCCTTGGTGACGGCCGGCTTCTGACCGGTGATCGTGGTGAGGTCCTTGATGGCACCCTCGATCAGCTTGGAGTCGCGGGCGGCGTCGCCCACACCCATGTTGACCACGATCTTCACGAGGCCGGGGATCTGCATGACGTTCTCGTAGGAGAACTCCTCACGCAGCTTGCCCGCGATCTCCTCGCGGTACTTCGTCTTCAGACGCGGAGTGGTAGCCATCAGATGTCCTCACCCGTGCGCTTGGCAACGCGGATCTTGTTGCCCTCGTCGTCGAAGCGGTAACCGACGCGGGTGACGACCTTCTTGCCGTCCTTCTCCACAACCAGCTGAACGTTGCTGACGTGGATGGGGGCCTCGGTGATCACGATGCCACCGGCCTGGTTCTGCGCGGCCTTGGTGTGCTTCTTGACCCGGTTGACACCCTCGACGAGGACGCGGTTCTCAGCCGGCAGGGCCTGGATGACCTTGCCCTGCTTGCCCTTGTCCTTACCGGTGATGACCTGGACCAGGTCGCCCTTCTTGATCTTCATGCTTACAGCACCTCCGGCGCGAGCGAGATGATCTTCATGAACTTCTTCTCGCGCAGCTCACGCCCGACCGGGCCGAAGATGCGGGTGCCGCGAGGGTCGCCGTCGTTCTTCAGAATGACGGCGGCGTTCTCGTCAAAGCGGATGTACGAGCCGTCCTGGCGGCGGCGCTCCTTGACGGTGCGAACGATGACCGCCTTGACGACGTCACCCTTCTTCACGTTGCCACCGGGGATCGCGTCCTTGACGGTGGCGACGATGACGTCACCGATGCCCGCGTAGCGGCGGCCCGAGCCACCGAGAACACGGATGCAAAGGATCTCCTTGGCACCAGTGTTGTCGGCGACGCGAAGCCGCGACTCCTGCTGGATCACGTCTATCTCCTGTTTGTCTGCCGGTTCCCGGCAGGGGCTGATCTCTCAGCCCCTGCCGAGCCTGGCGGAACTGACCTGAGGGAAACCCCTCAGGTTAATTACTTGGCCTTCTCGAGGATCTCGACGACACGCCACCGCTTGGTCGCGGACAGCGGACGCGTCTCCATGAGGAGAACGCGGTCGCCGATGCCCGCGGCGTTGGCCTCGTCGTGCGCCTTGAGCTTGTTGGTACGGCGGATGACCTTGCCGTACAGCGCGTGCTTGACGCGGTCCTCGACGGCGACGACGACGGTCTTGTCCATCTTGTCGCTGACGACCAGACCCTCACGGGTCTTGCGGAAACCGCGCTCGGTGTTCTCAGTCACGTTGTTCTCGCTCATCAGGCGTTCTCCACCGTCTCGATACCGAGCTCACGCTCGTGCATCAGGGTGTAGATGCGAGCGATGTCCTTACGGACGGACTTGAGCCGGCCGTTGTTCTCCAGCTGACCCGTGGCCGCCTGGAAACGGAGCTTGAACAGCTCCTCCTTGGCCTCACGCAGCTTGGCAACGAGCTCCTCGTTGCCCAGCTCGCGCAGCTCCGACGCCTTGGTACCGGCCGCCATCACGACTCACCTGCCTCGCGCTTGACGATCCGGCACTTCATCGGCAGCTTGTGGGCCGCACGAGTCAGAGCCTCACGCGCAATCTTCTCGTTCGGGTAGGACAGCTCGAACATGACCCGACCCGGGTGCACGTTCGCGATCCACCACTCCGGGGAACCCTTACCGGAACCCATGCGGGTCTCGGCAGGCTTCTTCGTGAGCGGGCGGTCCGGGTAGATGTTGATCCAGACCTTGCCGCCACGCTTGATGTGGCGGGTCATGGCGATACGAGCGGACTCGATCTGGCGGTTGGTCACGTACGCCGGGGTCAGCGCCTGGATGCCGTACTCGCCGAATGCCACCTCAGTGCCACCCTTGGCCATACCACGGCGCTTGGGGTGGTGCTGCTTGCGGTGCTTGACCCTACGAGGGATCAGCATGTCGGTCAGGCCTCCGTTCCGGTGCTCTCGGCCGGAGCGGCGGCAGCGGCCTCGGCCTTGGGGGCCTCGGTCGCAGCAGCCTGCTGCGGCTTGCGGCCACCACGGCCGCCACGCTCGCCACCGCGGCCACCACGGCCGGCGGGGCGGTCAGCGCCACCACGGGCCGGGCGGTTGCCCGCACGGGCCGCAGCGTTCTCGGCGCGGACCTCGGCGATGTTCTTGACGTCGCCCTTGTAGATCCAGACCTTCACGCCGATGCGGCCGAAGGTGGTCTTGGCCTCGAAGAAGCCGTACTCGACGTTCGCGCGCAGCGTGTGCAGCGGCACACGACCCTCGCGGTAGAACTCCGAGCGGGACATCTCGGCGCCGCCGAGACGGCCGCCACACTGGATCTTGATGCCCTTGGCGCCGGCCTTCATGGCGGACTGCATGCTCTTGCGCATGGCCCGACGGAAGGAGACGCGGGAGGACAGCTGCTCGGCAACGGCCTGGGCGACGAGCTGAGCGTCGACCTCGGGGTTCTTGACCTCGAGGATGTTCAGCTGCACCTGCTTGCCGGTGAGCTTCTCGAGGTCGCCGCGGATGCGGTCGGCCTCGGCGCCGCGGCGGCCGATGACGATGCCCGGGCGGGCGGTGTGGATGTCCACGCGGACACGGTCACGGGTGCGCTCGATCTCAACCTTCGAGATGCCGGCGCGCTCCATGCCGGACGTCATCATCCGACGGATGGCGACGTCTTCCTTGACGTAGTCCTTGTACAGCTTGTCGGCGTACCAACGCGACTTGAAGTCGGTGGTGATGCCGAGCCGGAACCCGTGCGGGTTTACCTTCTGGCCCATTACCGGGTTCCTTCCTTGCTGCTGACGACCACGGTGATGTGGGAGGTCCGCTTGCGGATCCGGTAGGCACGGCCCTGGGCGCGCGGACGGAACCGCTTCAGGGTCGGGCCCTCGTCAACAAACGCCTCGCTGATGAACAGCGAGGAGGCGTCCGTGTGGTTGTAGTTGTGCGCGGCGTTGGCGATGGCGCTGTCAAGCACCTTGCCGACCGGCACAGACGCGGCCTGCGGGGCGAAACGCAGGACCGCCTGGGCCTCCGTGGCGTCCATGCCACGGATGAGGTCCACCACACGGCGGGCCTTCATGGGCGTGACGCGGATGTACCGCGCCTGGGCCCTGGCTTCCATGGTTGTCCCTTCGGTGTAAGTCATAGTCGTTCCCACCCCGCGATTAGCGGCGCTTCGACTTCCGGTCGTCCTTGACGTGGCCGCGGAAGGTGCGAGTCGGCGAGAACTCGCCGAGCTTGTGGCCGACCATGGACTCGGTGACGAACACCGGGACATGGGTCTTGCCGTTGTGCACCGCGATCGTGTGGCCCAGCATGGCCGGGATGATCATCGAGCGACGGGACCAGGTCTTGATGACGTTCTTGGTGCCGGCTTCGTTCTGGGCGTCCACCTTCTTGATGAGGTGGTCGTCGACGAAGGGCCCCTTCTTGAGACTGCGCGGCATCTAAACCCGCTCCTAGCGCTTCTTGTTCGTCTTGCGGCGGCGGACGATGTACTTGTTCGAAGCCTTCTTCGGCGAACGAGTACGACCCTCCTTCTGACCCCACGGGGAGACCGGGTGGCGACCACCGGAGGTCTTGCCCTCACCACCACCGTGCGGGTGGTCAACCGGGTTCATCGCGACACCGCGGACGGTCGGGCGGACGCCCTTCCAGCGCATGCGGCCGGCCTTGCCCCAGTTGATGTTCGACTGCTCGGCGTTGCCGACCTCGCCGATGGTGGCGCGGCAGCGAACGTCGACCAGGCGGATCTCGCCGGACGGCATACGGAGGTGCGCCATGGCACCTTCCTTCGCCAGCAGCTGCACGGAGGCACCCGCGGAACGGGCGAACTTCGCGCCGCCGCCGGGCCGCAGCTCGATGGCGTGGATGGTCGTACCGACCGGGATGTTGCGCAGCGCCAGGTTGTTGCCGGGCTTGATGTCGGCCGTGGGGCCGTTCTCAATCCGGTCGCCCTGGTTCAGGCCACGCGGGGCGATGATGTAGCGCTTCTCGCCGTCCGCGTAGTGCAGGAGCGCGATGCGCGCGGTGCGGTTGGGGTCGTACTCGATGTGCGCGACCTTGGCCGGCACGCCGTCCTTGTCGTGACGACGGAAGTCGATCACACGGTAGGCGCGCTTGTGTCCGCCACCCTGGTGGCGAACGGTCACACGACCGGCGTTGTTACGGCCGCCCTTGCTGTGCAGGGGACGGACCAGCGACTTCTCCGGCGTGGACCGCGTGATCTCGACAAAGTCGGCGACGCTGGAGCCACGACGGCCCGGAGTCGTCGGCTTGTACTTGCGGATACCCATTTCTCAGTCCTCGTCCGATATTCGGACCAGGGCGCTCCGTTAGGAGGCCTGGCCGAAGATGTCGATACGGTCGCCCTCGGCAAGGGTCACGATGGCGCGCTTGGTGTTGGCGCGCTTACCGAAACCGGTGCGGGTGCGCTTGCGCTTGCCCTGGCGGTTGATCGTGTTCACCCCGGCGACCTTGACCGAGAAGACCGCCTCGACGGCCTGCTTGATCTGGGTCTTGTTGGCGCGGGGGTCGACGATGAACGTGTACTTGTTCTCGTCCAGCAGCGCGTAGCTCTTCTCGGAGACAACCGGGCGAACCAGAATGTCGCGCGGGTCCGTGAAGGTCTTGCTGGTGATCGTTGCCTCGGACATCAGGCCTCGTTCCCTTCGGTCTCAGCGGCCTTGGGGCCAGACACGAAGGACTCGAGAGCGGCCTGGGTGAAGACCACGTCGTCGGAGACGAGCACGTCGTACGTGTTCAGCTGGCCCGGCTCCAGGATGTGCACCTGGGGCAGGTTGCGGGCGGACAGCCACGCGGCCTCGTCGGCACGCTCGACGACCAGGAGCAGGTTCTTGCGCTCCGAGATCTTGCCGAACAGCGTCTTGGCGGCCTTGGTGGAGGCGGCACCCTCGACCACGCCGGAGACGACGTGGATGCGGGAGTGACGGGCCCGGTCGGTGAGGGCGCCACGCAGAGCGGCAGCCTTCATCTTCTTGGGGGTCCGCTGCGAGTAGTCACGCGGCACGGGGCCGTGCACGACGCCACCGCCGGCGAACTGCGGCGCACGGGTCGAACCCTGACGGGCGCGGCCGGTGCCCTTCTGGCGGTACGGCTTCTTGCCACCACCGCGGACCTCGCCACGCGTCTTGGTCTTGTGCGTACCCTGACGGGCGGCAGCAAGCTGCGCGACGACGACCTGGTGGATCAGCGGAACGCTGACCTTGGCGTCGAAGATCTCGGCCGGAAGCTCAACGGTCCCGGTCTTGTCGCCGGCAGGCGACAGAATGTCAATGGTGCTCATAGTCCTCAGGCCCCCTTGGCCGCAGTGCGGACCAGGACGAGGCCGCCGTTCGGACCAGGAACCGCGCCCTTGATGAGCAGCAGGCCCTTCTCCGCGTCAACGGCGTGAACGGTCAGGTTCTGGGTGGTGACCCGGTCGTTACCCATGCGGCCGGCCATCTTCATACCCTTGAAGACACGGCCCGGGGTGGCGCAGCCACCGATCGAACCGGGCTTGCGGTGCACGCGGTGGGCACCGTGCGAAGCCTTGCCACCACGGAAGTTGTGGCGCTTCATGGCACCGGCGAAGCCCTTGCCCTTGCTCGTGCCCGTGACGTCAACCTTGACGCCGGACTCGAACACCTCGGCAGTGACCTCCTGGCCCAGCGTGTACTCGCTGGCGTCGGAGGTGCGGATCTCCACCAGGTGGCGGCGCGGGGTCACGTCGGCCTTGGCGAAGTGGCCCTTGAGGGGCTTGTTCACCTTGCGCGGGTCGATCTCGCCGAAGGCGATCTGGACCGACTCGTAGCCGTCGATGTCGTTGGTGCGGACCTGGGTGACGACACAGGGCCCGGCCTTGACGACGGTCACCGGGACGATGCGGTTGTTCTCGTCCCAGACCTGGGTCATGCCGAGCTTCTCGCCCAGGACGCCCTTGATCTGCTTAGCCATCTTCTCCGCGCCTCTCAGAGCTTGATCTCGATGTCAACGCCGGCCGGAAGGTCCAGGCGCATCAGCGAGTCAACGGTCTTGGGCGTCGGGTCGAGGATGTCGATCAGGCGCTTGTGCGTGCGCATCTCGAAGTGCTCGCGCGAGTCCTTGTACTTGTGCGGCGACTTGATGACGCAGTACACGTTCTTCTCAGTGGGCAGCGGCACCGGGCCCGCGACCGACGCACCAGTGCGGGTCACCGTCTCGACGATCTTCTTCGCCGAGGAGTCGATGACCTCGTGGTCGTAGGCCTTGAGCCGGATGCGGATCTTCTGTCCCGCCATGGCTACTTCGTAGTCCTTTGTCTCTGTGGAACGCTCTGGTACTCGGTCGGCTGCCTGTTCGGCCGCTTCTCGCCGACCCCCGCGGTCGGGCGTGTCGCACTCCCTCTCTGAAAATTCCCATACGGAAATTCCCTCTTCAAGGGGGCGCGGTCCACGACCGCGGTTCGGGGGAGAAACACCCACCGAGTGCCTGGCCGGCACCCCGCTGACGCTTCCCGGAAGATTCCCGTACGTCCGCCCCATTGCTGCCCCGAGAGGCAGATAAAGGCGACGAGTACTGTGGGACTCGCTTCCGGTCCTCCCGGCGGGAGGCGCGCAGCATCGGTACTCAACCGAGCAACTTGAACAGTTTGCCATACATGACGCAGGGCGCGCCAATCGCAAGGGGGGAGGGTACCCCATCTCACATTCAGAAGGGCCCCGGCTCGCCGCTCTCGCGGCGGGCCGGGGCCCTTCCTTCATGCTTGGCTGCTCCGAAGAGCTACCAGGTCAGAGCACGAATTACTTCGTGATCTTGGTGACCTGGCCGGCGCCCACGGTACGACCACCCTCACGGATGGCGAACTTCAGGCCCTCCTCCATGGCGACCGGCTGGATCAGCTCGACCTTCATGTCGGTGTTGTCGCCCGGCATGACCATCTCGGTGCCCTCGGGGAGGGTCACGACGCCGGTCACGTCCGTGGTACGGAAGTAGAACTGCGGGCGGTAGTTGTTGAAGAACGGGGTGTGACGGCCACCCTCGTCCTTCGACAGGATGTACGCGGCGGCCTCGAACTCGGTGTGCGGGGTGACCGAACCGGGCTTGATGATGACCTGGCCGCGCTCGACGTCCTCGCGCTTGATGCCACGGAGGAGCAGACCGACGTTCTCACCGGCCTGGCCCTCGTCGAGCAGCTTGCGGAACATCTCGATGCCGGTGACCGTGGTGGTGGTCTTCTCCGGCTTGATGCCGATGATGTCAACGGTCTCGTTGACCTTCAGGACACCACGCTCGATACGGCCGGTGACGACCGTACCGCGACCGGTGATGGTGAAGACGTCCTCGACGGGCATGAGGAACGGCTTGTCCGTCTCACGCGGCGGGGTCGGGATGGCCTCGTCGACGGCCTTCATGAGGCCGAGGAGCTTCTCGCCCCACTCCTTGTCGCCCTCGAGGGCCTTCAGAGCGGAGACCTGGACGACCGGAACGTCGTCGCCCGGGAAGTCGTACTCGGAGAGGAGCTCACGGACCTCGAGCTCGACGAGCTCCAGGATCTCCTCGTCGTCCACCATGTCGGCCTTGTTCAGGGCGACGACGATGTACGGAACGCCGACCTGGCGGGCCAGGAGCACGTGCTCCTTGGTCTGCGGCATCGGGCCGTCGGTGGCGGCGACCACGAGGATGGCGCCGTCCATCTGCGCGGCACCGGTGATCATGTTCTTGATGTAGTCCGCGTGACCCGGGCAGTCGACGTGGGCGTAGTGACGCGCCTCGGTCTGGTACTCGACGTGCGCGATGGAGATGGTGATACCGCGCTGGCGCTCCTCAGGAGCCTTGTCGATCTGGTCGAAGGCCGAGGCCTCGTTCAGGTCCGGGTACGCGTCGTGCAGCACCTTGGTAATGGCGGCCGTGAGGGTCGTCTTACCGTGGTCAATGTGACCGATGGTGCCGATGTTGACGTGCGGCTTAGTCCGCTCGAACTTCGCCTTCGCCACTGGGGTCCTCCTGTGGAGTGGTTCTGTACGCCTTACTCATCGGCGCCAGGTGATCTTTGCTGGAATGCCGGCTCCCCCGGGGCAACTCGAGCGGTTGCCGTTGTTGCCCCAGGGATTCCGGTGACAAGCCTAAAGCGTGAAACGAGAGAGTTACTCGCCCTTGGCCTTCGCGATGATCTCCTCGGCGACGTTCCGGGGAACCTCGGCGTAGGAGTCGAACTGCATCGAGTAGCTTGCGCGACCCGAGGTCTTGCTGCGGAGGTCTCCGACGTAGCCGAACATCTCCGAAAGCGGCACGAGGCCCTTGACGATCTTGGCTCCGTGACGGTCCTCCATGGCCTGGATCTGGCCACGGCGGGAGTTGATGTCACCGATGACATCGCCCATGGACTCCTCGGGCGTGGTGACCTCAACGGCCATCATCGGCTCGAGCAGAACGGGCGACGCCTTGCGCGCACCCTCCTTGAACGCCTGCGAACCGGCGATCTTGAAGGCGAGCTCGGAGGAGTCGACCTCGTGGTAGCCACCGTCGAGCAGGATGACGCGGACGCCGGTCATCTCGTAGCCCGCCAGGATGCCGAACTGCATGGCCTCCTGCGCACCCGCGTCGACCGAAGGGATGTACTCCTTCGGGATGCGGCCACCGGTGACCTTGTTCACGAACTCGTACGCCGGACCATCGGGGTCGGTGATCGGCTCGATCGCGATCTGCACCTTGGCGAACTGACCGGTACCACCGGTCTGCTTCTTGTGGGTGAAGTCGATGCGCTCGACGGCCTTGCGGATCGTCTCGCGGTACGCGACCTGCGGCTTGCCGACGTTGGCCTCGACCTTGAACTCGCGCTTCATACGGTCGACCAGCACCTCGAGGTGCAGCTCGCCCATACCGCCGAGGATGGTCTGGCCCGTCTCCTCGTCCGAGTGAACGTGGAAGGAGGGGTCCTCCTCCGCGAGACGCTGGATGGCGACACCCAGCTTCTCCTGGTCACCCTTGGACTTGGGCTCGATGGCGACCTGGATGACCGGGGCCGGGAAGTCCATGGACTCCAGGATGACCGGGGCCTTCTCGTCGCACAGCGTCTCACCGGTGGTGGTCTGCTTCAGGCCCATGACGGCGACGATGTCGCCGGCGCCCACCGCGTCGATCTCCTCACGCTTGTTCGCGTGCATGCGGTAGATCTTGCCGATGCGCTCCTTCTTGCCCTTGACGGAGTTCAGCACCGAGGTGCCGGCCTCCAGGCGGCCCGAGTAGACCCGGACGAAGGTGAGCTTGCCGAGGTGCGGGTCGCTCATGATCTTGAACGCGAGCGCGGCGAGGGGCTCCTCGTCCGACGGCTTGCGCTTCACGGCAACCTCGGCGTCCTTGACGTCGTGGCCCTCGATGGCCTCGATGTCCAGGGGGGACGGGAGGTAGCGGACGACGGCGTCGAGCAGGGGCTGGACGCCCTTGTTCTTGAACGCCGTGCCACAGAACACCGCGGTGATCGTGGGCTCGCCCTTGCCCTTGCCGGAGCCCAGGATGATGCGACGCACGGCGGCGTGCAGCTGCTCCTCGGACGGCTCGTCGCCGTTGAGGAAGAGCTCCATCATCTCTTCGTCGTTCTCGGCAACGGTCTCGACGAGCTTGCCGCGCCATTCCTCGGCGAGCTCGGTGTGCGAGGCCGGGATGTCGACGACGTCGTACATCTCGCCCTTGGTGGCCTCGGCGGACCAGACGAGCGCCTTCATGCGCACGAGGTCGACGACACCCTGGAAGTCGGCCTCGGCACCGATCGGCAGCTGCATCACGATCGGAACCGCGCCCAGGCGGTCCTTGATCATGTCGACGCAGCGCATGAACTCGGCGCCGGTGCGGTCGAGCTTGTTGACGAAGCAGATGCGCGGGACGCCGTAACGGTCGGCCTGGCGCCACACCGTCTCGGACTGCGGCTCGACACCGGCAACACCGTCGAACACGGTGACGGCACCGTCGAGGACGCGGAGCGAACGCTCCACCTCGACCGTGAAGTCCACGTGGCCCGGGGTGTCGATGATGTTGATCGTGTGGTCGACGTCCTCGAGCGGCCAGTGGCAGGTCGTCGCGGCGGACGTGATCGTGATGCCGCGCTCCTGCTCCTGCTCCATCCAGTCCATCGTGGCAGCGCCGTCGTGGACCTCACCGATCTTGTAAGACACACCGGTGTAGAACAGGATGCGCTCGGTGGTGGTCGTCTTGCCCGCGTCGATGTGGGCCATGATGCCGATGTTGCGCACCTTGGCCAGGTCAAGCGAAGTGGTAGCCATAAGGCTTCGGTCTTCTCTCGGTCTCGATGTGGGTTGCGACTACCAGCGGTAGTGCGCGAAGGCCTTGTTGGACTCGGCCATCTTGTGCGTGTCCTCGCGCTTCTTGACGGCAGCGCCAAGACCGTTGGAGGCGTCGAGCAGCTCGTTCATGAGGCGCTCGGTCATGGTCTTCTCGCGGCGGGCGCGGGAGTAGCCCACGAGCCAGCGGAGGGCCAGGGTCGACTGACGACCCGGCTTGACCTCGACGGGGACCTGGTAGGTCGCGCCACCGACACGGCGGGACTTGACCTCGAGGGACGGCTTGACGTTCTCGAGCGCGCGCTTCAGCGTGATGACCGGGTCGTTGCCGGTCTTCTCGCGGAGGCCTTCCATGGCGCCGTAGACGATGCGCTCGGCGGTGGAGCGCTTGCCGTCCAGGAGGATCTTGTTGATCAGCGAGGTGACCAGAGGAGAGCTGTAGACCGGGTCGATGATGACCGGGCGCTTCGGGGCGGGGCCCTTACGAGGCATTCTTACTTCTCCTTCTTGGCGCCGTAGCGGCTGCGGGCCTGCTTGCGGTTCTTGACAGCCTGGGTGTCAAGCGCACCGCGGATGATCTTGTAACGAACACCCGGCAGGTCCTTCACACGGCCACCACGCACGAGCACGATCGAGTGCTCCTGCAGGTTGTGTCCCTCACCCGGAATGTAAGCGGTGACCTCGATGCCGGAGGTCAGACGCACACGCGCGACCTTGCGGAGCGCCGAGTTCGGCTTCTTCGGGGTGGTCGTGAACACACGCGTGCAGACGCCACGGCGCTGGGGCGAAGCCTCAAGCGCAGGCGTCTTCGTCTTCTCGACCTTGTCCTGCCGGCCCTTCCGGACCAGCTGCTGGATCGTAGGCACTACTTCTCCGGTTTCTGTGTGCCGTTGGTGAAACTAACCTGGAACTTCGCCGACCCACGCGGTCGGGTGTGTCGAATGCTGCAAGCTCCCGCGAAACGCGGAGACGTACAGATTGCGGCGGCCACGGCGGGCTCGCGTGCGGTGGATGGACACGCACAGGAGCCCAGGCACACCCCAGGCACAAGGTCTGAGCGTACCTATCGCATCCACTCCGGTCAAAACAAATGCCCACGCCCGGCGACCCCCCGCACGACCTCCGGGCCCCGCGCCCGCCCCGCCCCTAAACTGCCGAATGGTTCTTAAGCACCAAAACGTTCCAGCAGGTCAGTCCAGGTCGGGACGGGTCCGCAGGTCAGCGGCTCGCGGGCGGATGGGAGCAGCACGTTGGGGACCGTGGTACCGGAGCCGATCACCCTGCCGGCCCCGCGCCCGGGACCCTTCCGACCGGACCCCGACCGGATCCGCCGCGCCCTTCGCGGCCCGGTCCTCGCCTTCCTCCTGACCGCCGGCTCCTTCACCCTCGCCTGGGCCCTGCGCGGCGCGCAGCCCTTCGGCGACCGCCCCCGGGCCCTGAACGACCAGGCCAACCAGTACGTGCCCTTCCACCAGGGCCTGTGGGACCTGGTGCACGGCCGGGCCGCCGGGGACCTGCTGTTCACCTGGCGCACCGGCTACGGCCAGCAGTTCCTGGCGGACTTCCACACCTACCTCGGCAATCCGCTCTCCTGGTCGGCCGTCCTCGTCCCCCGGGACCGCGTGGACCTGGCCGTCTTCGCCCTCACCCCGCTCACCCTGGGGCTGGCCGCCGCGACCATGGCCTGCTGGCTGGGCCGGCTCGCCCCGGGCCCCGGCCCGCTGCGCGCCGTGCTCGGCACCTGCTACGGGCTGTGCGGCTGGTCCCTCGCCGACGCCTCGTACATCCCGATGTGGCAGTGGGGGCTGGTGTCCCTGCCGCTGCTCGGCATCGCCGTCGAGTGGTGCGTGCAGGAGCGGCGGCTGCCCTCGGCCGTGCTGCTGGTGGCGCTCGCCTGGCAGGGGAACTTCTACACCGCGATGATGGCCACGGCGGCCGCCGGCATCGTGCTCGCGGTCCGGCTGTTCCTGCTGCGGGCCGGGACCCGGCAGCAGGTGCGGGCCCTCGTGCGCGCGGCCGCCGCCGCGGGCACCGGCATCGCGCTCACCCTGCCCCTGCTGCTGCCCTCGGTGCTCGCCAGCGGAGCCTCCCAGCCCACCCGGGCCGCCGCGTTCGAGCCGGTGCCCACCCCGCTCTTCCTCATGGGCCTGCTGCCCGGCTCCTACCACTGGGGCGGGCACCCCCGGCTCTACGTGGCCTCCCTCGGCCTGGTCCTCGCCCTGGCCTTCCTCCTCGACCCGGCGGTGGCCCGGCGCACCCGGCTGGCCTGGGGGGCGGCGGCCGTGCTGGTCGCGGCCTCCTTCCAGTTCCCGCCCACCCAGTACGCCTGGCACGGGCTGGCGGTGCCCAACGGGAACCCGTACCGCGAGACCTTCGTGCTCGCCGCCCTGCTCGTGGTCACGGCCTGGTTGGGGCTGGCGGCCCGGCCCCGGCCCGCCCGGCTCGCCGCCGCCCTCGGCATCCTGGCCGCGGCCGCCTTCCTGCTGCGCGGGGCCGACGACTTCACCCCCTGGACCTGGGCCGCCGTCCTCGGCGGGGGTTCCCTGTCGGTCCTCGGCCTCTGCCTGGGGCTGCACGGCAGCGGCCCTCGGCGGCGCCGGGGCCTGGCCGCGGCCGGGGCCCTGCTGATGGCCGCGACCGTGTGCGCCGAGTCCGCGGGTTCCGCGCTGACGGCCGACCTCCGCCGCTCCCGCGAGAGCTGGGCCCGGCCCCGGCCCACCTCCGGTCCGGAGGTCGGCGCCCGCGCCGCCGCCGTCCGCAGGGTGGACGGCTGGCCCGCGTACCGGACCGACCCCGGCCGCCCGGAGCTCTCGTACAACGACGGTCTGGCGCTGGGGGGCGAAGGCCCGCAGTACTACAGCAGCTACCTGCCGGCCGTCGCCTTCCGGACCCTCGCCCCCCTCGGATACGGCTACAAGAACGACGGCCGCACCCTCTTCGGCGCCGACAGCCCGGTGCTCGACGCGGTCTTCTCGGTGGGCGCCCGGGTCCACCCGGCGCCCGGCGGTGGCTGGCGGGCCCGCACCTTCCCCGCTCCCCCGCTGGTGACCGTACGCCGCCGCCCGTACGCCTCCCCGCACTCCCCGGCCGGGGTCTGGGGCCGCCAGGAGGCCGTCCTCGGCAGCACCGTGTACGAGGTCCCCCGCACGGTCCGCGGCCCGCGCACCCCGGCCGGCACCCTGTTCTCCGCCCGGTGCACCCCCGGCACCGAGGCCCACTGGTACGCCCCCGCCCTCACCGGCCGGCTCCGGTACGGGACCGCATCCCGCCCCCTGGCCGGGAAGGCCACCGGCGTCCTGCGGCTCGGCCCGGTCCCGGCCTCCGGGCGCGTGGACCTGCTGCTGCGCACCGAGGGCCCCGGCAGCGCTCCCGCGGACGCCGTGGGCTGCCTGGACCGCGCCGCCCTCGGCGCGGCCGTCCGGCGGCTGACCGCCGAGGGGGCCGTCTCGGTCCGCACCGGCGGGCACTCCGTACGGGCCGTGCTGCCCGCGGGCAGCGCCGGCACCGTGGTGATCGCGGCCCCCGCCGTGCCCGGCTGGCACTGCTCGGCCCCGCGGCGCGCGTTCCACGGCCTGCTCGCGGTGGCGGCGGCCCCGGGCACCCGGGAGGTGTCCTGCACCTTCCGCCCCCGGGGGCTGCTCCCCGGGCTCGCGGCCGGCGGGGCGGCCCTGCTGCTCCTGGCCGCGGGCACCCTGCACGGGCTGCATCGCAGGTCCCGTGCTGCGTAGGAGGACCGGAAACGGGAGAAGCCCCCCGCCGCTCCTCTCGGAGCGGTGGGGGGCTTCTTCACGAGCCTGACTCGCGCGACCGTCAGCCGTTGTACGGGCCGTAGTCGTAGTCCTCCAGCGGGACGGCCTGGCCGGACCCACTGCCGAAGGGCGAGTAGTCGATGTCGTCGTAGCCGACGGCCGAGTACATCGCGGCCTTGGCCTCCTCGGTGGGCTCCACCCGGATGTTGCGGTAGCGGGACAGACCCGTACCGGCCGGGATGAGCTTACCGATGATGACGTTCTCCTTGAGGCCGATGAGGCTGTCGGACTTGGCGTTGATCGCCGCGTCCGTCAGGACTCGGGTCGTCTCCTGGAAGGAGGCGGCCGACAGCCAGGACTCCGTCGCCAGCGAGGCCTTGGTGATACCCATCAGCTGCGGACGGCCGGAGGCGGGGTGACCGCCCTCGGTGACCACACGACGGTTCTCGGTCTCGAAGCGCGAGCGCTCGACGAGCTCGCCCGGGAGCAGCTCGGCGTCGCCGGACTCGATGATCGTCACCCGGCGGAGCATCTGCCGGATGATGATCTCGATGTGCTTGTCGTGGATCGACACGCCCTGCGAGTTGTAGACCTTCTGGACCTCGCCGACCAGGTGGACCTGGACGGCACGCTGGCCGAGGATGCGGAGCACGTCGTGCGGGTTGGTGGCACCCGCGGTGAGCTTCTGGCCCACCTCGACGTGGTCGCCCTCGTGCACGAGGACCTTGGCGCGCTTCGAGATCGGGAAGGCCGTCTCGTCCGAGCCGTCGTCCGGCGTGATGACGATCTTCTTGGTCTTCTCCGTCTCCTCGATCCGCACGCGGCCGGCGGCCTCGGAGATCGGGGCGACACCCTTCGGGGTACGGGCCTCGAAGAGCTCGACGACACGCGGCAGACCCTGGGTGATGTCGTCACCGGCCACACCACCGGTGTGGAAGGTACGCATCGTCAGCTGGGTACCGGGCTCACCGATGGACTGGGCGGCGATGATGCCGACCGCCTCACCGATGTCGACCAGCTTGCCGGTGGCGAGCGAGCGTCCGTAGCAGAAGGCACAGGTGCCGACCGCGGACTCGCAGGTCAGGACCGAGCGGGTCTTGACCTCCTCGACGCCGTTGGCGACCAGCGCGTCGATCAGGACGTCGCCGAGGTCCACGTTGGCCGGCGCGATGACCTTGCCGTCGATGACGACGTCCTCGGCCAGCATGCGGGCGTACACGGAGGTCTCGACGTCGTCGGCCTTGCGCAGGACGCCGTCCTCGCCGCGGACCGCGATCTTGAGCTTCAGACCGCGCTCGGTGCCGCAGTCCTCCTCGCGGATGATCACGTCCTGCGAGACGTCCACCAGACGACGGGTCAGGTAACCCGAGTCGGCGGTACGCAGGGCGGTGTCGGCGAGACCCTTACGGGCACCGTGCGTGGAGATGAAGTACTCGAGCACGGAGAGGCCCTCGCGGAACGAGGCCTTGATGGGACGCGGGATGGTCTCGTTCTTCGCGTTCGACACCAGACCACGCATACCGGCGATCTGTCGCATCTGCATCATGTTTCCTCGGGCACCCGAGTCAACCATCATGAAGATGGGGTTGGTCTTGGGGAAGTTCGCGTTCATCGCCTCGGCAACCTCGTTGGTCGCCTTGGTCCAGATCGCGATGAGCTCCTGCGTGCGCTCGTCCTTGGTGATCAGACCGCGCTCGTACTGCTTCTGGACCTTCTCGTCCTGAGCCTCGTAGCCCGCGACGATGGCCTTCTTGGCCTCGGGCACGACGACGTCGGAGATGGCCACGGTGACACCGGAACGGGTCGCCCAGTGGAAGCCGGCCGCCTTCAGGTTGTCGAGCGTCGCCGCCACGATGACCTTGGGGTAGCGCTCCGCCAGGTCGTTGACGATCTCGGAGAGCTGCTTCTTGCCCACCGAGTAGTCGACGAACGGGTAGTCCTCGGGCAGCAGCTCGTTGAAGAGCGCACGGCCCAGCGTGGTCTTCAGACGGAAGCTGTCGCCCGGCTGGAACTCCTGCTCGCCCTCCTCGGCGACCGGGGGCACCCAGCCGCGCGGCGGGATGGTGCCCACCGGGAAGCGGATGTCCACGGCCGACTGCAGCGAGAGCTCGCCGGCGTCGAACGCCATGATCGCCTCGGCGGTGGAGCCGAAGGAACGGCCCTCGCCCTTGACGTCGCGCAGCTCGCCGTCGGTGGTGAGGAAGAACAGACCGAGGACCATGTCCTGGGTCGGCATCGTCACCGGACGGCCGTCGGCGGGCTTGAGGATGTTGTTCGAGGACAGCATCAGGATGCGGGCCTCGGCCTGCGCCTCCGCGGAGAGCGGCAGGTGGACGGCCATCTGGTCACCGTCGAAGTCCGCGTTGAACGCGGTGCAGACGAGCGGGTGGATCTGGATGGCCTTGCCCTCGACCAGCTGCGGCTCGAAGGCCTGGATGCCGAGGCGGTGCAGCGTGGGCGCACGGTTCAGCAGCACCGGGTGCTCGGCGATGACCTCTTCGAGGACGTCGTACACGACGGTGCGGCCGCGCTCGACCATGCGCTTGGCCGACTTGATGTTCTGCGCGTGGTTCAGGTCCACCAGGCGCTTCATCACGAACGGCTTGAAGAGCTCCAGCGCCATGGCCTTGGGCAGACCGCACTGGTGCAGCTTCAGCTGCGGGCCGACGACGATGACGGAACGCGCCGAGTAGTCGACTCGCTTGCCGAGCAGGTTCTGACGGAATCGACCCTGCTTGCCCTTCAGCATGTCGCTGAGGGACTTCAGCGGACGGTTGCCGGGGCCCGTCACCGGGCGGCCGCGGCGGCCGTTGTCGAAGAGGGCGTCGACCGCCTCCTGGAGCATGCGCTTCTCGTTGTTCACGATGATCTCGGGGGCACCGAGGTCGAGAAGGCGCTTCAGGCGGTTGTTGCGGTTGATCACACGGCGGTACAGGTCGTTCAGGTCGGAGGTCGCGAAGCGGCCACCGTCCAGCTGCACCATCGGACGCAGGTCCGGCGGGATGACCGGCACGCAGTCGAGCACCATGCCCTTGGGGCTGTTGCTGGTCTGCAGGAACGCGGAGACGACCTTGAGGCGCTTGAGCGCACGGGTCTTCTTCTGGCCCTTGCCGGTACGGATGATCTCGCGGAGGCGCTCGGCCTCCTCCTCCAGGTCGAAGGACTCCAGGCGCTTCTGCAGCGCCGCGGCACCCATCGAGCCGTCGAAGTACGTGCCGAAGCGGTCACGCAGCTCGCGGTAGAGGAGCTCGTCGCCCTCCAGGTCCTGGACCTTGAGGTTCTTGAAGCGCGACCAGACCTCGTCCAGACGGTCGATCTCGCGCTGGGCGCGGTCGCGGAGCTGCTTCATCTCGCGCTCGGCACCCTCGCGCACCTTGCGGCGCACGTCGGCCTTGGCACCCTCGGCCTCGAGCTCGGCGAGGTCCGACTCCAGCTTCTTGGCGCGGCCCTCGAGGTCCGCGTCACGGCGGTTCTCGATCTGCTGGCGCTCGACGGAGACGTGGGCCTCCAGGGACGGCAGGTCGCGGGTACGACGCTCCTCGTCCACGAAGGTGATCATGTACGCGGCGAAGTAGATGACCTTCTCGAGGTCCTTCGGCGCCAGGTCGAGCAGGTAGCCCAGGCGCGACGGGACGCCCTTGAAGTACCAGATGTGCGTGACGGGAGCGGCCAGCTCGATGTGGCCCATCCGCTCACGGCGCACCTTGGCGCGGGTGACCTCGACGCCACAGCGCTCACAGATGATGCCCTTGAAGCGGACACGCTTGTACTTGCCGCAGTAGCACTCCCAGTCCCGGGTCGGACCGAAGATCTTCTCGCAGAAGAGTCCGTCCTTTTCGGGCTTCAGGGTGCGGTAGTTGATGGTCTCCGGCTTCTTGACCTCGCCGTGCGACCAGGTTCGGATGTCGTCCGCGGTGGCAAGGCCGATCCGCAGCTCGTCGAAGAAGTTGACGTCGAGCACTGTGCGTCAATCCCTCTTTCGGGGTCGTGTCTCTTGATCAGTGGTCTGAACGGTCCCGGGGACGACGGGGGCTCCGGTGGGAGCCCCCGTCAGGCCCGTCAGACCTCTTCGACGCTGCTCGGCTCGCGCCGGGACAGGTCGATACCGAGCTCCTCCGCCGCGCGGAAGACGTCCTCGTCGGTGTCGCGCATCTCGATGGACATGCCGTCCGAGGACAGCACCTCCACGTTGAGGCAGAGCGACTGCATTTCCTTGATGAGCACCTTGAAGGACTCGGGAATGCCCGGCTCGGGGATGTTCTCGCCCTTGACGATGGCCTCGTAGACCTTCACTCGGCCGGTGACGTCGTCGGACTTGATGGTCAGGAGCTCCTGGAGGGCGTACGCGGCGCCGTAAGCCTCCAGCGCCCACACCTCCATCTCACCGAAGCGCTGGCCACCGAACTGCGCCTTACCACCCAGCGGCTGCTGCGTGATCATCGAGTACGGACCGGTCGAACGGGCGTGCAGCTTGTCGTCGACCAGGTGGTGGAGCTTGAGGATGTACATGTACCCGACCGAGATCGGGTCCGGGAACGGCTCGCCGGAGCGGCCGTCGAACAGGCGCGCCTTGCCGGACGGGAGCACCATGCGCTCGCCGTCGCGGTTCGGGATCGTGTGCTGCAGGAGGCCGGCGAGCTCGTCCTCACGGGCACCGTCGAACACCGGGGTGGCGACGTTGGTGCCGGGGGCGACCTTGTCGGCGCCGATGGCCTGCAGGCGCTGGGCCCACTCGTCCGCGAGGCCGGAGACGTCCCAGCCGCGGCTGGCGAGCCAGCCGAGGTGGATCTCCAGGACCTGCCCCGGGTTCATTCGGGACGGGACACCGAGCGGGTTCAGGATGATGTCGACCGGGGTGCCGTCCTCGAGGAAGGGCATGTCCTCGATCGGGAGGATCTTGGAGATGACACCCTTGTTGCCGTGGCGGCCGGCGAGCTTGTCACCGTCGGTGATCTTGCGCTTCTGGGCGACGTAGACGCGGACCAGCTGGTTCACGCCCGGGGGAAGCTCGTCCCCCTCCTCGCGGTCGAAGACGCGGACGCCGATGACCTTGCCGATCTCGCCGTGGGGCACCTTCAGGGAGGTGTCACGGACCTCGCGGGCCTTCTCGCCGAAGATCGCGCGGAGCAGGCGCTCCTCGGGGGTCAGCTCGGTCTCGCCCTTGGGCGTGACCTTGCCGACGAGGATGTCGCCGGCGACGACGTCCGCACCGATGCGGATGATGCCGCGCTCGTCGAGGTCGGCCAGGACCTCCTCGGAGACGTTCGGGATGTCCCGGGTGATCTCCTCGGGGCCGAGCTTGGTGTCACGGGCATCGACCTCGTGCTCCTCGATGTGGATCGAGGAGAGGACGTCGTCCTGCACGAGGCGCTGCGACAGGATGATCGCGTCCTCGTAGTTGTGACCCTCCCACGGCATGAATGCCACGAGCAGGTTCTTGCCGAGGGCCATCTCGCCCTCTTCGGTCGCCGGACCGTCGGCGAGGACCTGGGCCTCGACGACCCGGTCGCCCTCGTTGACGATCACCTTCTGGTTGACCGAGGTGCCCTGGTTCGAGCGGGAGAACTTGGCTACGCGGTACGTGGTGTACGTGCCGTCGTCGTTGGCGACGGTGATGTAGTCGGCCGAGACCTCCTGGACCACACCGTCCTTCTCCGCCTTGATGCTGTCGCCGGCGTCGACGGCACAGCGGTACTCCATGCCGGTGCCGACGAGCGGGGCCTCCGCCTTGATGAGCGGAACGGCCTGGCGCATCATGTTCGCGCCCATGAGGGCGCGGTTGGCGTCGTCGTGCTCCAGGAAGGGGATCATCGCGGTCGCGACGGACACCATCTGGCGCGGGGAGACGTCCATGTAGTCCACGTCGGACGGCTCGACGTAGTCGACCTCGCCGCCGCGCTTGCGGACCAGGACGCGGCCCTCGGCGAAGCGCATGTCGTCGTCCAGGCGCGCGTTGGCCTGGGCGATGACGAAGCGGTCTTCCTCGTCGGCGGTGACGTAGTCGACCTCGTCGCTGACGGCGCCGTCGACGACCTTGCGGTACGGGGTCTCGATGAAGCCGAACGCGTTGACGCGGCCGTAGGACGCGAGCGAGCCGATCAGACCGATGTTCGGGCCTTCGGGGGTCTCGATCGGACACATGCGGCCGTAGTGCGACGGGTGCACGTCTCGGACCTCGAAGCCGGCCCGCTCACGGGACAGACCGCCGGGACCCAGCGCCGAGAGGCGACGCTTGTGCGTCAGACCCGACAGCGGGTTGTTCTGGTCCATGAACTGCGACAGCTGGCTGGTGCCGAAGAACTCCTTGATGGAGGCGACGACCGGCCGGATGTTGATCAGGGTCTGCGGCGTGATCGCCTCGACGTCCTGCGTGGTCATGCGCTCGCGGACGACGCGCTCCATGCGGGCCAGACCCGTGCGGACCTGGTTCTGGATGAGCTCGCCGACGTTGCGCAGACGACGGTTGCCGAAGTGGTCGATGTCGTCGGTCTCGACGACGATCGAGTTGCCGTTCTCGCCGATCGTCTCGGTCTCGCCGGCGTGCAGGCGGACCAGGTACTTGATCGTCGCGATGATGTCGTCGGTGGTGAGCACACCGGCGTCGAGCGGCTCGTCGGCACCCAGCTTCTTGTTGACCTTGTAGCGGCCGACCTTCGCGAGGTCGTAGCGCTTCGGGTTGAAGTACAGGTTCTCGAGCAGCGTCTGCGCGGCCTCACGGGTCGGCGGCTCGCCCGGACGCAGCTTGCGGTAGATGTCGAGCAGCGCGTCGTCCTGGCCCTGGGTGTGGTCCTTCTCCAGGGTGGCGCGCATGGACTCGTACTCGCCGAACTCCTCGAGGATCTGCTCGGTGGTCCAGCCGAGGGCCTTCAGGAGGACGGTCACGGACTGCTTGCGCTTGCGGTCGATGCGGACACCGACCATGTCGCGCTTGTCGACCTCCATCTCCAGCCAGGCACCCCGGGACGGGATGATCTTGGCGGAGAAGATGTCCTTGTCGGACGTCTTGTCGATGGAGGAGTCGAAGTAGACACCCGGGGAGCGGACCAGCTGGGACACGACGACACGCTCGGTGCCGTTGATGACGAAGGTGCCCTTGTTGGTCATGAGCGGGAAGTCGCCCATGAAGACCGTCTGGGACTTGATCTCGCCGGTCTCGTTGTTCGTGAACTCGGCCGTGACGAAGAGCGGGGCCGCGTACGTGAAGTCGCGCTCCTTGCACTCGTCGACGGAGTTCTTCGCGGGCTCGAAGCGGTGGTCGCGGAAGGTCAGCGACATCGACCCGGAGAAGTCCTCGATCGGGGAGATCTCCTCGAAGATCTCCTCCAGACCGGACTTGGTGGGGACGTCCTGTCCACTCTCGAGAGCCGACTCGACGCGAGCCTTCCAGGCGGCATTGCCGAGCAGCCAGTCAAAGCTCTCGGTCTGCAGCGCCAGGAGGTTCGGAACCTCGAGGGGCTCCTTGATCTTTGCAAAGGAGATGCGCAGCGGGGCAGTGCTGGCGCCGTTGTTCATATTGGTCGAGGCGTTGCGCGAGGCGGCCAAGAGGGGGTCCTTCCGAGGGCTCGGACTCACTACGCGCGTACCGG
Source organism: Streptomyces sp. NPDC030809 (assembly GCF_055572195.1). NCBI lineage: Bacteria > Bacillati > Actinomycetota > Actinomycetes > Kitasatosporales > Streptomycetaceae > Streptomyces > Streptomyces sp. NPDC030809. Next base: position 183,036 of record NZ_JBVIDV010000004.1, on the reverse strand, counting down.
TCCCAGCCGTACACAAAGGATGAAACCCCTGGTCAGAGAGACTTCTCCGTGTGTGCTTCAGCGTGGGCATGCCCCTGGCGACGGGCAGGGGGCAGCTAACAGGCAGCGCAAAGGGTCAGTGTAGCCACTTGGCTCACTGATGTCCAGACCAGGTTTCCGGAGTCCGGCAACAGGCCTTCCCCTTGTTGTTCACACTGCGGCCCTCGCACACAGAGCGTGTATCAGTACTGCCCTCTTCGCAGTCGATCCATGCCTCGAATCCGGATCGACGTAACGACGCGTCCTGAGAATTGCGCGCCGCGTGCCGTTCGTCAAGGCCCCCTGCCCCGTGCGGATCATCACCGGGCCCGATCGGGGGGCCGCCAGGCAACGAAGATCACCATACTCCCCAACGAGGAGAGGGCAAGTCAGGCACCGCGGATACGCCAAAGGGCGACCACCCTTACGGGTGATCGCCCTTGGCAGGGGCCTGCAGGAGGCCCCAGAGGTGTTACTTGACCTCGACAGCCGCGCCGGCAGCCTTGAGGGCCTCGGCGGCCTTGTCAGCGGCCTCCTTGTTGACCTTCTCGAGGACGGGCTTCGGGGTGCCGTCGACGAGGTCCTTGGCCTCCTTCAGGCCCAGGGAGGTCAGCTCACGCACGACCTTGATGACCTGGATCTTCTTGTCGCCGGCGCCGGTGAGGATGACGTCGAACTCGTCCTTCTCCTCGACCGCACCCGCGTCGCCCGCGCCACCGGCCGGGGCGGCAACGGCGACGGTCGCCGCAGCGGCGGTGACGTCGAACTTCTCCTCGAACGCCTTCACGAACTCGGAGAGCTCGATGAGGGTCATCTCCTCGAACTGCGCGAGCAGGTCTTCCTGAGACAGCTTCGCCATGATGGGCGATCCTTCCACTAATTCCGGCAGGTGCCGTATGTATCGAAAGGCGGGCGTACTTACGGCCCGCTACGACCCGCGCACTAGGCGGCGCGGATCAATGCGCGAGCCGAATTACTCGGCACCGCCCTGCTCGTCCTGCTTGGCGCGAAGGGCGTCCACGGTGCGGACGAGCTTCGACGGCAGCGCCTGGAAGAGCGAGGCAGTCTGGGACTGCTTGCCCTTGAACGCGCCGGCCAGCTTGGAGAGCAGAACCTCGCGGGACTCGAGGTCCGCAAGCTTCTTGATGTCGTCGGCGGAGAGAGCCTTACCGTCAAGGACACCGGCCTTGATGATGAGGTTCGGGTTCTCCTTGGCGAAGTCACGCAGAGCCTTCGCCGACTCCACCGGGTCACCGGTGACGAAGGCGACCGCGGTCGGACCAGCGAAGTGCTCGTCCAGTGCGGTGATCCCGGCCTCGTTGGCCGCAATCTTGGTCAGCGTGTTCTTCACCACGGCGTACTGGGCGTTCTCACCGAGCGAACGACGCAGCGTCTTGAGCTGCGCCACGGTGAGACCCCGGTACTCGGTCAGCACGGCGGCGTTCGAGCTCTGGAACGCGTCCGTGAGCTCGGCTACCGATGCAGCCTTGTCGGGCCTTGCCATAGAGCGTCGGCCTCCTTCCGGGTGATGAGGACCGCTCGGAAGGGGCTGAACAAAACAAAACGCCCCGGCGCAGGCGCACGGGGCTGAGCTCGACCGGATACGGGATCCGGGAACTTTCCACTGTCACCTGCGCGGGTCGTCCGTATTCAACGGATCCTTCGGCCGCCGCGCCCGGTGAGGGACGCAGCAACGACCAGCGGTCTTTGGCTTCTCGACGACTGTACGTGAAGGGCCCGAGCCGAGGCAAATCGCCCGGCCCGGGCTCCGCCTCAGCCCTGGACGCCGCCGGTGGCGCCCTTCTTCTTCATGGCCTCGCCGAGGTCCACGACCTCCCCCGTGGGGGCGGTGACCTGCACGGGCTTGTTGTAGTCCAGGAACTTCATGGTCATGTCCATCGGGCCCTGCTTCATCCGGCCCCGGATGCGCATCTGCTTGGTGTGGTCGGTGCCGTCGATCCACATGTCCATGAGCAGGCTGGTCACGCCCTGCTGCTCCAGCTGCTTGATCTGCTTCTCCTTGCGGGCCTTGGCCTCGGGGGTGTTCCCCGCGAGCGAGGCCTTCATCTGGTCCAGGGTCACCGTGCCCGACAGGTGGGTGGTCTTCTCGCCGTCGACGGTCTCCTCGCCGACCACCTTGAGGTCCTTGGAGGCCTTCAGCGCGCCGGCGCGGTCACCGGGGTTCTCCCCGCTCTGCCCCGCGTTCCCCAGGGCGTCCAGCTGCGCCGCCGACTCCGGGCTCGCGGCCTTGAGGTCGAACTTGAGCCACTTGCCCTCGGCGCCCATGTACATCACGCCGTCGACCAGGCGTATGTCGATCTTCTCCCCGGCCTTCTGCGGGTTGGCCATCACCATGGACATCGCGATGGTCGGCTTGAGGCGCATGGAGACCTCGCCCGAGACCTTCTGCCCGCCCGCACCGCCCTGCATCGTGTACCGCAGCGAGGTGATGTCCTGCGAGTTGCGCTCGACCTTCTCCAGGTACGCGGCCGGCGCCATGGCGGGCTTGCGGGCCGGCTGCGCCGCCCCGGAGGCCTTGGCGGCGCCCTTGTCGGCCTTCTTCCCGTCCTCGCAGGCGGTGGCTCCGCCGGCGAGCAGGACGGCGGCCAGCAGGGCCGCGGCGGTCTTCCTCTGGTACGTGCTCATGGATCGTTCCCCCCACGTGGTACGGCTGTGGTCATCGGCTGTGATCAGCAAACGGAAACCGACATTACCGGCGCGTACAGGCGGGCGGAAAGCCAAAAACCGGGCCCCGCACCTCCGGAGAGGTGCGGGGCCCGGTTCCGTGCAGGCGAGCCGTCAGGCTCAGACCGCGGCCGGGTCCTCTTCGACGAGGAGGTTCCGGGTGCGGTTCGGGTCCAGCTGGATGCCGGGGCCCATGGTGGTGGAGAGGGCGGCCTTCTTGATGTAGCGGCCCTTCGCGGCGGACGGCTTCAGACGGAGGATCTCCTCCAGGGCCGCGCCGTAGTTCTCGACCAGCTTGTCATCGGAGAAGGAGACCTTGCCGATGATGAAGTGCAGGTTCGAGTGCTTGTCGACGCGGAACTCGATCTTGCCGCCCTTGATGTCGGTCACGGCCTTGGCCGTGTCCATCGTGACCGTGCCGGTCTTCGGGTTGGGCATCAGACCACGCGGACCGAGCACGCGGCCGAGGCGGCCGACCTTGCCCATGAGGTCCGGGGTGGCGACGACCGCGTCGAAGTCCAGACGGCCCTTCGCGACCTCGTCGATCAGTTCGTCCGAGCCGACGATGTCGGCGCCGGCGGCCTCCGCGGCCGCAGCACGGTCACCGGTCGCGAAGACCAGGACCCGGGCGGTCTTACCGGTGCCGTGCGGGAGGTTCACGGTGCCACGGACCATCTGGTCGGCCTTGCGCGGGTCGACACCCAGGCGGAAGGCAACCTCGACGGTCGCGTCGAACTTGGTGGAGGAGGTCTCCTTGGCGAGACGGACGGCCTCGAGCGGGGCGTACAGCTTCTCCCGGTCGACCTTGGCGTCCGCAGCGCGGAGGGTCTTGCTGCGCTTCACTTCTGCTCCTGTGTTTTTGCTTCAGGTGTGGAGTCGTGGTGCGGGCCAGCGCGGGCCCTACCACTGGGGACTGCGAAAGGCTGATCAGCCCTCGACCGTGATGCCCATGGAACGGGCGGTGCCGGCGATGATCTTCGCGGCGGCGTCCAGGTCGTTGGCGTTCAGGTCGGGCAGCTTGACCGTGGCGATCTCGCGAACCTGCTCGTTGGTGAGCTTGGCGACCTTGGTCTTGTGCGGCTCGCCCGAGCCCTTCTCCACACCGGCGGCCTTGAGGATCAGGCGCGCGGCCGGCGGGGTCTTGGTGACGAAGGTGAAGGAACGGTCTTCGTAGACCGTGATCTCCACCGGCACGACCATGCCACGCTGCGACTCGGTCGCGGCGTTGTAGGCCTTGCAGAACTCCATGATGTTGACGCCGTGCTGACCCAGCGCGGGGCCGACCGGCGGGGCCGGGTTGGCCGCACCGGCGTTGATCTGGAGCTTGATAAGCCCCGTGACCTTCTTCTTCTTGGGAGGCATTGCTCTCTCCGGGTCCTAGTGAGAGTTTTCCAGCCGCCAACCGGTCATCCGGATGGAGGCATACCGCACCACGATAGCGGGTATCGGTGCGGGGCTTAAAACCGAGCAGGTCAGACCGGCCGCGAGGGGCCGGTCTGACCTGTCCGGAAGCTTCGCTTCAGAAGACCTGGATCAGTTCTTCTGGATCTGGTCGAAGCTGAGCTCGACCGGGGTCTCGCGACCGAAGATCTCGACGAGGCCCTTGACCTTCTTCGAGTCGGGGTTGATCTCGTTGATGGTCGCCTGGAGGGTGGCGAAGGGGCCGTCGGTGACGGTGACCGAGTCGCCGACCTCGAAGTCCAGGACCTCGATGGTGCGCTTGACGGCCGGGGCGGGCAGGCCCGCGGCCTCGGCGGCGGCCTTGTCGGCCTTCTCCTTGGCCTCCGGCGCGAGCATCTTGACGATCTCGTCCAGGGTCAGCGGGTACGGGTCGTAGGCGTTGCCCACGAAGCCGGTGACGCCCGGCGTGTTGCGGACGACGCCCCAGGACTCGTTGGTGAGGTCCATGCGGACCAGGACGTAGCCGGGAAGCTTGTTCTGGCGGACGTTCTTGCGCTCGCCGTTCTTGATCTGGACGATCTCTTCCTCGGGCACTTCGGCCTGGTAGATGAACTCCTCGACGTTCAGCGAGACGGCACGCTGCTCCAGGTTCGCCTTCACGCGCTTCTCGTAGCCCGCGTAGGTGTGGATGACGTACCACTCGCCCGGGAGCAGGCGCAGCTCGTCGCGGAGCGCCTGGACGGGGTCGACGGGCTCGGCGGGCTCCTCCGGGGCGGCCTCGGCCTCGGGGGCCTCGTCCTCCTCGGCGCCTTCCTCGTCCTCGGACTCGTCTTCCTCGTCCTCGTCGGCGTCCTCGGCCTGGCCGTCCTCGTCGGCCTCGTCCTCGTCGGCCTCGAAGGCGGCGTCCTCGTCCGCCTCGGCGGCGTCGGCGATCTCAGCCTCGTCCGGGTCCACAGCGTCCGCCGCCTCGACGATGTCGAGCTCGTCCTCGACGGACTCGACGGAGTCGTGGCTCACGTTCAGGTTCGGGTCAGACACGGTGGCTGCTTCTTCCTGGATACAAAGAGGGGTGGAACATGCGAAAAGGGGCGGTCGCCTCATCAAGGCGCCGCCCTCCGCGGGGATCAGCCGAAGACGTACTTGATGGCTTCCTGGAACCCATAGTCAATCACGGTAACGAGACCGATCATGATGACGACGAAGACAATCACCACGGTGGTGTACGTCGTCAGCTGGTTCCGAGTCGGCCAAACGACCTTGCGGAGCTCCGCAACGATCTGGCGGTAGAACAGCGCGAGGCGGCCGAGAGGGCCCTTCTTACCGCGCTTGCCGCCCTTGCGGGCCTTCTTCTCGCGGGTGTCGTCCTCGGCGTCAGGCATGTCGATGGAGCCCAGGGCGTCCGTCACGTCTCTCACCTGAATCCGGGTCATGGCCGTGCCGCGCCCGGTTGAGCCGCACGGCGGTGCATCGAAGTACGTACCTGCGCACACATCCGGCGAAGGAGTGTGGAGCAGGGCCGGAGGGACTCGAACCCCCAACCGCTGGTTTTGGAGACCAGTGCTCTACCAATTGAGCTACGACCCTTTGTTGCTTCCCCAACCTACCGCATCGGAGCGAGTGCACGGAGTGCCCGCGTTCTGAGCGATCGGCGAAGGCCAACGACAGGTGAGTGTACGTGCTCTTGGTCCCCGCGTCGAACAGCACCTGTCCCGACCTCCCGCCGGCGCGGATCCGGACCTCTTGCGTCCGGTCCCTGAAACGGTGTGCGGCGGCCGTTTTCCGTCTGGGACGATGGGCCGCATGACCTCTGCAACGCCTCCCACCGAGCGCCGCGTGTCCGCCCGCATCGGCGCCATTTCCGAGTCCGCGACCCTCGCGATCGACGCCAAGGCCAAGGCCCTCAAGGCCGCCGGGCGCCCGGTCATCGGCTTCGCCGCGGGCGAGCCCGACTTCCCGACCCCGGACTACATCGTCGAGGCCGCGGTCGAGGCCTGCCGCACCCCGAAGTACCACCGGTACACGCCGGCCGGCGGCCTGCCCGAGCTCAAGAAGGCCATCGCCGAGAAGACCCTGCGGGACTCCGGCTACGCGGTGGACCCGGCGCAGGTGCTGGTCACCAACGGCGGCAAGCAGGCGATCTACGAGGCCTTCGCCGCGATCCTGGACCCGGGTGACGAGGTCATCGTCCCGGCTCCGTACTGGACCACGTACCCCGAGTCCATCCGCCTGGCCGGCGGCGTCCCGGTCGAGGTCGTGGCCGACGAGACCACGGGCTACCGGGTCACCGTGGAGCAGCTGGAGGCCGCGCGCACCGAGCGCACCAAGGTCGTCCTGTTCGTCTCCCCGTCCAACCCCACGGGTGCGGTCTACAGCGAGGAGGACTCCCGCGCGATCGGCCGCTGGGCCGCCGAGCACGGCCTGTGGGTGCTGACCGACGAGATCTACGAGCACCTGGTCTACGGCGACGCGGTCTTCACCTCGCTGCCGGTGCTGGTGCCCGAGCTGGCCGACAAGTGCATCGTGGTCAACGGCGTCGCCAAGACGTACGCGATGACCGGCTGGCGGGTCGGGTGGGTCATCGGCCCGAAGGACGTGGTCAAGGCCGCGACGAACCTCCAGTCGCACGCCACCTCGAACGTCTCCAACGTCGCCCAGGTGGCCGCCATCGCCGCCGTCTCGGGCAACCTGGACGCCGTCGCGGAGATGCGCAAGGCCTTCGACCGCCGCCGCCAGACCATGGTGAAGATGCTCAACGAGATCGACGGCGTCTTCTGCCCGACCCCGGAGGGCGCGTTCTACGCCTACCCCTCGGTGAAGGAGCTGCTGGGCAAGGAGATCCGCGGGCAGCGCCCGCAGACCTCCATGGAGCTGGCCGCGCTGATCCTGGACGAGGCCGAGGTCGCCGTGGTCCCGGGCGAGGCCTTCGGCACCCCCGGCTACCTGCGCCTTTCGTACGCGCTCGGTGACGACGACCTGGTCGAGGGCGTCACCCGGATCCAGAACCTGCTGGCCGAGGCCAAGGCCTGAGCCTGCGGTCCCCGCGCGTCCCGGAAGCGGGCGGCGCCTCGTTCGAGGTGCCGCCCGCTTTTGTGTTCGCGCATTCCACGATCGGGAAAACGCCCTCCCAAACCACCCGTTCGTGCGGCAGGATCACCAGATGGAGCAAGTACGCGATCTCACGCTTCTGCCGAAGGCCCATCTGCACCTGCACTTCACCGGGTCCATGCGCCCGGCCACGCTGCTGGAGCTCGCCGACAAGTACGGCGTACGGCTGCCCGATGCGCTGACGGCCGGGGAGCCGCCCAAGCTGCGGGCCACGGACGAGCGGGGCTGGTTCCGCTTCCAACGCCTGTACGACGCCGCCCGCGCCTGTCTGCGGCAGCCCGAGGACATCGTCCGGCTGGTGCGGGAGGCCGCCGAGGAGGACGTCCGCGACGGCGGCGGCTGGCTGGAGATCCAGGTCGACCCGACCTCGTACGCCCCGCTGCTGGGCGGGCTGATCCCGGCGATCGAGATCATCCTCGACGCGGTGGACTCCGCATCGCGGGACACCGGTCTCGGGATGCGGGTGCTGATCGCCGCCAACCGCATGAAGCACCCGCTCGACGCCCGGACCCTGGCCCGGCTGGCCGTGCGCTACGCGGACCGCGGCATCGTGGGCTTCGGCCTGTCCAACGACGAGCGGCGCGGCATGGCCCGTGATTTCGACCGGGCCTTCGCCATCGCCCGCGAGGGCGGGCTGCTGGCCGCCCCGCACGGCGGGGAGCTGACCGGGCCCTCCTCGGTCCGGGACTGCCTGGACGACCTGCACGCCTCCCGGATCGGGCACGGGGTGCGGGCCGCCGAGGACCCCCGGCTGCTGCGGCGGCTCGCCGAGCGGCGGGTGACCTGCGAGGTCTGCCCGGCCTCGAACGTGGCGCTGGGCGTGTACGAGAAGCCCGAGGACGTGCCGCTGCGGACGCTCTTCGATGCGGGGGTCCCGATGGCGCTGGGCGCCGACGACCCGCTGCTCTTCGGCTCGCGGCTGGCCGCGCAGTACGAGATCGCCCGCCGGTACCACGCCTTCACGGACGCGGAGCTGGCGGAGCTGGCCCGGCAGTCGGTGCGCGGCTCAGCGGCTCCCGAGGACGTCCGGGGAAAGCTGCTCTCGGGCATCGACGACTGGCTCGCGAGCTGACGGGGGCCGGCCCGCGGGGGTGCCGGCGGGCGGGCCGGCGATCCGGGTGAGGCGCAGGTCGCCCTCGTGGCAGTCGGCGCGGACCTGGCCACTGGGGAAGCCGATCTCCAGGTGGGTGCGGCCGTGGTCGGGGAGGGCGAACTCCGCCACGGAGGCCACGGTCTCGCCGAGGTGGCGCAGGAACGGGTGGTCGCCGAGGTCCTCGCCGATCTCGATGCGGCCCCAGGCGCCCATGTCGTGCGACTCGTAGGACTCGTGCGGGGCGGAGGCCTCGACGATCAGGCACCAGTCGGAGCCGGTGGTGATCCGCGTGGCCTCGCCCAGGCCGTCGATGAGCCAGACGTCGAGGGGGACCTCGGAGCGCTCGCCTTCGTAGAGGTGCCAGGACGCGACGATCCGCTCGATCGTCCGTCCCACCAGTCGGGTGGGGTCCGTTCCGGACCCGTGCAGGGGGCAGCGCATGGCCGGCCGCGGTCCTCCGGTGCCTCGGGGGGGTCTGGTGGTCTCGGTCGTCCTAGATGCTGACGCCGACGGTCACCGGTTCGTTGACCAGGGTGACGCCGAAGGCGGCGTGGACTCCCGCGACGACCTCGCGGGCGAGGGCGAGGAGGTCCTCGGTGGTGGCCCCGCCGCGGTTGGTCAGGGCGAGGGTGTGCTTGGTGGAGATCCGGGCCGGGCCGGTGCCGTAGCCCTTGGTGAAGCCGGCCTTGTCGATGAGCCAGGCCGCGGAGGTCTTCGTACGGCCCTCCCCGGCGGGGTAGGCCGGCGGGGCGGTGTCGGGGCCGAGCCGGTCGTGGACGCGGGCGAGGAAGGCCGCGTACGCCTCGTCGCCGAGGACCGGGTTGTGGAAGAAGGAGCCGGCCGACCAGGTGTCGTGGTCCTCGGGGTCGAGGACCATGCCCTTGCCGGCGCGCAGCCGCAGCACGGTCTCGCGGGCGGTGGCGGCGGGGACCCGGTCGCCGGCGCCGACGCCGAGGGCGCGGGCCGTCTCGGGGTACTTGATCGGCGCGGAGAGGCCGCCCGCGTCCTCCAGGGCGAAGCGGACGCGCAGGACGACGTAGCGGTCCGGCTGGTGCTTGAAGAGGCTGTCGCGGTAGGAGAAGGCGCACTCGGCGGCGGTCAGGGTGACCGTCTCGCGGCGGGTGCGGTCGTACGCGACGACCTCGGTGATGGTGTCGCAGACTTCCTGGCCGTAGGCGCCGACGTTCTGGATCGGGGTGGCGCCGGCGGAGCCGGGGATGCCGGCGAGGCATTCGATGCCGGCGAGCCCGGCTTCGACGGTGCGGGCGACGGCGTCGGACCAGTTCTCGCCGGCGGCGAGCTCCAGGCGGGTGCCGTCGAGGTGGAAGCCGGTGGTGGCGATGCGCAGGGCGGTGCCCTCGAAGCCGCGGTCGCCGATGACCAGGTTGCTGCCGCCGCCGATGACGAGGAGCGGGGTGCCGCTCTCGTCGGCTGCGCGGACGGCGGCGACGACCTCGGCGTCGGTGGTCGCGGTGACCAGCCGGGTGGCCGGGCCGCCGAGCCGGAAGGTGGTCAGCGGGGCGAGGGGGGCGTCGTGGAGTTCCTGCACGTGGACAAGAGTACGGTCCGCGGCCCTGCCTTCCCGGCGGGGCCACGGACCGCTGTGGGGTTCGGGGTGCGCGGTTGCTCACACCCGGGCGCGGGCGGGGGCGGGGGCGGTTCCGGGGGCCGGTTCGGGGGCCGGTTCGGGGCCGGTGGCCGGTTCGGGGCCGGTGGCCGCGAGGAGGGTGCGGGCGGCCTTGGCCCGGCCGGGGATGAGGAGCCCGGCGAGGGCCGCGAGGGCCACGGCGGCGGCACCGATCCACAGGGCGGGGACGGTGCCGTCGGTGAAGGCCTCGGCGCTCTCGTAGCCGCCCCGGGCGGAGAACACGGAGGAGAGCACGGCCACCCCGAGGGCTCCCCCGACCTCGCGCAGGGCGTTGTTGGCGCCGGAGGCCACGCCCCGGTCGGCGGGACCGACGGTGGACATGAGCACGTTGGCGGCGGGGGCGATGAACAGGGCCATGCCGGTGCCGCCGAGGACCAGGGCGGGCAGCAGGGCGGTGTACGCGACGCCGGGGGCGAGGGCGGCGGCGAACCAGGCGAGCCCGGCGGCCTGGAGGGCGAGTCCGGCGACGACCACGGGGCGGCCGCCGATCCGGTCGGAGAGGAATCCGGCGAGCGGGGCGACGATCATGGGCATGGCGGTCCACGGGAGCATCCGGATCCCCGCCTCGGTGGGCGAGAAGCCGGACACGCCCTGGAGGAACTGGGCCAGCAGGAAGATCGAGCCGAACATGCCGAGGAACATCAGCAGGCTGGCGATGTTGATGCCGAAGAACCCGGGGTTGCGGAAGAGCTTCATGGGCAGCAGGGGCCGGCGGCCGCGGACCCCGTGCCGGACGAACAGGGCGGTGAAGAGGCTTCCGCCGCCGAGGGCGGTGAGCACGGGCAGGCTGGTCCAGCCCTCGATGTTGGCGTTGACCAGGCCGTAGACGATGCCGAAGAGGCCGAGGCTGATGAGCACGGTGCCGAGGAGGTCGAGGCGGGCCTCGGGGGCGGTGGACTCGGCGAGCCGCAGGCGGGCGAGGGGCAGCAGGGCCAGGCCGATGGGCACGTTCAGCCAGAAGATCCACTGCCAGGAGATGTGCTCGGTGAGGCTGCCGCCGATCAGCGGGCCGCTGGCGATGGCGATTCCGGTGACGGCTCCGTAGATGCCCAGGGCGGTGCCCCGGCGGGCGGCCGGGACCGCGGCCGTGAGCAGGGTGAGGGTGAGCGGCATCATGACGGCGGCGCCGGCGCCCTGGACGGCCCGGGCGGCGATCAGCTCGTCGATGCCGGGTGAGAGGGCGGCGGCCGCGGAGGCGGCGGTGAAGACGGAGAGGCCGCCGAGGAAGAGCCGGCGGCGGCCGAACCGGTCGCCGAGTGCGGCGCCGAGCATCAGCAGGACGGCGAAGGTGAGCGTGTAGGCGTTCACCGTCCATTCGAGGTCTTCGAGCCCGCCGCCGAGGTCCTCGCGGATGGCGGGGAGGGCGGTGGTGACGACGAGGTTGTCGAGGGCCGCCATGAAGCTGGCGGCACCGGTGATGACGAGGGCCCACGCGGCGCGGCCGCGCAGTGTCCCGGACTGCTGTTCCATCGCTTCCCCTGCGGTTCCCGTGGTCGGTCGGTTCGAGTTAGTTATTGATGACTAACTTTCCTTGCCGTGAAAAGACGCGCGCCGCTCCCGGCGCGCGTTCCCGCCCGGCTACTCCCCTGCGGCGCCCTTGGCCCGCGCCGACGGGTAGAGGCCCTCCCAGATGGGATGGCCCGGCTTGAACCCCATGGCGGCGAGGGTGTTGATCAGCATCCCGAACGCCATGAACGTCGTGGTCTCCTTCTCGTCCGCACCCAGGGGGATGTGGACGGTGCTCCAGAGCTCCAGCCAGCCGGCGCGGACCAGCTCGCCGAACTCGTGCTCGCCCGCCGCCTCGGCGGCCGCCACGGCCACGTACGTCTGGAGCTGCATCTGCAGCTTGTCGGGATCGTCGGCGATCAGCTGCGTGTACGCGTTCGCCATCGCGTCCAGCGCCTCCTCCCCCTCCAGCCCCTCGGCGGCGTCGGCGAAGACCTGCCGGGTCTCCGCCATGCACCGCATCGCGGCGGCGAGGAAGATCGCCTGCTTGTTCGGGAAGAGCCGGAAGAGGTAGGGCTGCGAGACCCCGACCCGTTTGGCGATCGCCTCGGTGGAGGTGCCGTAGTACCCGCCCCGGGCGAACTCGTGCATCGCCGCCCGGATGACGCTCTCGCGCCGCTCGTCCGCGCTCATCCTGACCATGCAAGAAAGTTAGTACTCAATCACTAACTCCGTCAAGGGGGTCCGAACGCGCCGCGGGGGGGGGGGGGGGGGGGGGGGGGGGGGGCGGGGGGGGGGGGGGGGGGGGGGGGAAGGGGGAGGGGGAAAAGAGAGCGGAGCGCACCGCAGCCCGTGGC
>NZ_JBVIDV010000004.1:86993-170773 GCF_055572195.1 Streptomyces sp. NPDC030809 | reverse complement strand
GCCACCAACGACAAACCTCGCCAGGGGGGTGAAGAATACACAGGGGGGCAGGGGGGGAGGGCCCCCCCCCCCCCCCGCGGGGCGTGCCGTACCGGTCAGGAGAGCCGGACCACCGCGCGCGACATGCCCAGGACCTTCTGGCCCGCGCTGGTCGCGACGAGGTCCACGCGGACCTTGTTGTCGTCGAGCTTGGCGGCCACCTTGCCGCTGACCTCGATGAGGGCGCCCTCGTCGTCGTTCGGGACCACGACGGGCTTGGTGAAGCGCACCCCGTACTCGACCACCGCGGCCGGGTCGCCGGTCCAGTCGGTGACGACGCGGATCGCCTCGGCCATGGTGAACATGCCGTGCGCGATCACGTCCGGCAGGCCCACCTCCTTGGCGAACTTCTCGTTCCAGTGGATCGGGTTGAAGTCGCCCGAGGCCCCCGCGTACTGCACGAGGGTGGCGCGGGTGACCGGGAAGCTCGCGGCGGGCAGCTCGGTGCCGACCTCGACCTCCTCGTACGAGACCTTGGCAGCCATGTCAGCCCTCCTCCGCCGCGCGCGCGACGAGCTTCGTCCAGGCGGTCACCACGTGCTCGCCGGTCGCGTCGTGGACCTCTCCGCGGATGTCCACGATGTCGTTGCCCGCCATGGACTTCACGGCCTCGATGGTGGACGTGACCGAGAGGCGGTCGCCGGCCCGCACCGGGCGGGTGTAGGCGAACTTCTGGTCGCCGTGCACGACCCGGCTGTAGTCGAGCCCGAGCTGCGGGTCGGCGATGACCTGGCCGGCCGCCTTGAACGTGATCGCGAACACGAAGGTGGGCGGGGCGATCACATCGGGGTGGCCGAGTTCCTTGGCGGCTTCCGGATCGGTGTACGCGGGATTGGCGTCACCCACCGCTTCCGCGAATTCCCGGATCTTCTCCCGGCCGACCTCGTAGGGCTCGGTGGGCGGATAGGCCCGCCCCACGAACGACTGGTCGAGCGCCATGGCTCACTCCTCCTGGTCGAACTGATCACAAAGGCCGGGACGATCGCAAAGGGCGGACCGGACCGGCCGGGCGGACTGCCCGGATATGCCACGAGGCCGCCCCCGGGAACGGGGACGGCCTCGTGATCAAGCCTGTGTCCGAAGACGCGCTGGGATCAGCGGGTCTCGCGGTGCGCGGTGTGCGAGTTGCAGCGCGGGCAGTGCTTCTTCATCTCAAGACGGTCCGGGTTGTTGCGCCGGTTCTTCTTGGTGATGTAGTTCCGCTCCTTGCACTCCACGCAGGCCAGCGTGATCTTCGGGCGGACGTCGGTGGCAGCCACGTGAGTGCTCCTTGACGGACGGATGGACGGATGAACGCATAAAAGAGTAGCCGATCGGGAGACCGACCCCACAATCGGCTACTGGGTGCTACTTGGTAGCGGTGACCGGACTTGAACCGGTGACACAGCGATTATGAGCCGCTTGCTCTACCGACTGAGCTACACCGCTTTGATGTGATCTTCCCCTCACCACGAATGGCGAGGGATCGTTCACACCAGAGCCCCAATGCGGAATCGAACCGCAGACCTTCTCCTTACCATGGAGACGCTCTACCGACTGAGCTATTGGGGCGAGCGATGAAGACATTACACGCTCGGCCGCCGATCGCCCAAATCCATTGCCGCAGGGCCTCCCGGCGGCCCTTCCGGGGCCTTCCGCCCGGCCCTTCCGGAGCCTCCGCGGGCCCGTTTCCGCACCCACCGGGAGCTCCGGGGCACCACGCCGGTACGACTATTGCGCCCTTCCCGGAAGGGGGCCCGGGGGCGCCCTAGGCTCGGTGCACGCCGCGTGATCTTGGCCGTCCCGCCCTGCGCGCGGCGCCGCCTCCCTCGTCAGGAACGCCCGAGCCCCCGCAGGAGCGCGATGCCCGACAGCCAGCCGCAGCAGCCGCCCCACTCCCCGCGCAGCGGGGGCGGCGAAGGACCGGGTTCCGGCGCGCCCGCGGAAGCGGTCACGTCCCTGCTGCTCACCGGCGCCCGGCTGACCGACGGCCGCACGGTGGACGTACGGCTCTCCGGGGGCCGGATCGAGGCCGTCGCCGCCGCGGGCGGCCTGCCCGGCCCCACCGCCTCCCGCGTGGACCTGGGCGGCTACCTGCTGCTGCCCGCCCCCGCCGAGCCGCACGCCCACGGGGACACCGCGCTCACGGCCGACACCGACGGCCCGGTCTCGTACGCCCCGGAGGAGATCCAGCGGCGGGCCACCGAGGCCGCCCTGCTCCAGCTGGGGCACGGCGCGACCGCGGTGCGCTCGCACGTGCGGATCGGGGGCGCGCACGGGCTGCGGCCGCTGGAGGCCGTGCTCCAGGCCCGGCGCTCGCTGCGCGGGCTGACCGACCTGACGGCCGTCGCCGTCCCGCGGCTGCTGACCGGGGCCGCCGGCAAGGACGGGGTCGCGATGCTGCGGGACGCGGTCCGGATGGGCGCGGCGGTGGTCGGCGGCCTGCCGGACCTGGACCCGGACCCGACGGGGCACGCCGAGGCCGTGATGGAGCTGGCGGCCGAGCACGGCTGCCCGGTGGACCTGCACACGGACGGGGACGACCCGGTCCGGCTGGCCCGGCTCGCCGCCCTCGCGGCCGGGCTGCGGCCGGGAGTGACCATCGGGCCCTGCGGCGGGCTGTCCCGGCTGCCGCTGGACATCGCCCTCCGGGCCGCCGAGCAGCTGGCCGCGGCCGGGGTGACCGTGGCCTGCCTGCCGCAGGGCGACTGCGCGGCCCTGGAGCGCCGGGGGCTGCGTTCCGCGCCGGTGCGGCTGCTGCGCTCGGCGGGGGTGCGGGTGGCGGCCGGCAGCGGCGCCCTGCGGGACGCGGGGAACCCGGTGGGACGCGGGGACCCGCTGGAGGCCGCGTACCTGCTGGCCTCGCAGGGCGGGCTGCGGCCGGCCGAGGGCTACGAGGCGGTCAGCGCGGCCGCGCGCGCGGCGATGGGGCTGCCGGAGGTCCGGGTGGCCGCCGGGTTCCCGGCGGAGCTGCTGGCGGTGCGCGGAGACCGGCTCTCCGGGGTGCTCTCGCTCGCGTACAGCCGGATCGTGATCCACCGGGGCCGGGTGGTGGCCCGGACGAGCGCGGTGCGCGAGTACTGCGACTCGGCGGTGGCCGTCGCCCTGGACCTCCCCCGGCAGGGCCGGATGGAGCCCGGCCCCTGAGCGTTTGCGGGCGGCGGCGCCCGGGGCGACGTACGGTCGGGGCATGCGCATCGTCATCGCTGGTGGACATGGTCAGATCGCGCTGCGGCTGGAGCGGCTGCTCGTCGCGCGCGGCTACGAGGTCGCGGGCGTCATCCGCGATCCGGCGCAGGGCAACGACCTGCGGGAGGCGGGGGCCGAACCGGTCCTGTGCGACCTGGAGACGGCCTCGGTCGAGCACGTCGCGGGGATCCTGCAGGGCGCGTACGCGGCCGTGTTCGCCGCGGGCGCGGGCCCGGGCAGCGGGGCGGCCCGGAAGGACACGGTGGACCGCGGGGCGGCCGTGCTCTTCGCGGACGCGGCCGAACGGGCCGGCGTACGGCGCTTCCTGATGGTCTCTTCGATGGGCGCGGACCCGCACCGGGCGGGCTCCGACGTGTTCGACGCCTACCTGCGGGCCAAGGGCGAGGCCGACGAGTACGTGAAGACCCGGCTGGGGCTGGAGTGGACGATCCTGCGCCCGGGTTCGCTGACGGACGAGCCGGGCACCGGGCGGGTCCGGCTGGAGGCATCGACGGGCCGGGGTGCGGTCCCGCGCGACGATGTCGCCCTGGTCCTGGCCGAGTTGGCCGACACCCCGGCCACGGCCGGGCTCACGCTGGAACTGGTCTCGGGCTCCACGCCCGCGGCGGTCGCGGTGAAGGACGTCGCGGGCAACTGAGCGGCGCGGCAGGGGCCGCGGCCGGGCGGTGCGGAGGGCTCAGAAGTCGACGGAGACGGTGTCGTCGGCGCGCCCGACGGACTCCTGCCCGTACTCCTTGCGGTAGTCGGCCCGGATCTCCTCGATGAGCGGGTCCCGGTCCCCGGCCTCCCCCTGCGGGTACAGGAGCACGAGGACGTACGAGCGCTCCCGCTCGATGACCCCGTTCCGGTCGCGCCACTGCCCGCGCCCCTGCTGGACGGTGAGCCCGTCCGGGAAGGCGGGGGTGACCTCCCGGTCGACGAAGCGCATGAACTGCCGGTCCGTCACGTCCGCGCCCCCGTCGGGCCGGGCCGTGCCGAAGAAGAGCCGGGTCTCCACGTACGCGGTCCCGCGCCCGGCGGGCCGGTCCTGGAGCGTGGCGTAGGCGGCGGGCGCGGCGGTGGCGAGCGCGGCGGCGAGGGCCCCGCCGGCCACCAGCGTCCGCGTCTGGGGAAGTCGCATCATGCCCGGCCCAACGACCCCGCCCGCCGCCCGGTACGCCCGCCCTCCCCGGCCCGTCCCCCGCCCGGCGCAATCCGGCCACACCCCGGCATGACCGGCCTCACACCCCACGACCCGCCCGGGGCCCGCCCACACCCGCCCAGGACCGCCCGGAGCCCCGGCCGACCGGATGCGCCCGGACATACGAGAAGACCCCCGCTCACTGCGTTTCCGCAGGTGAACGGGGGTCTTGCATCACGTGGCGGCGCCAGGATTCGAACCTGGGTAGGCTAAGCCGACGGATTTACAGTCCGCTGTGCCGCAGCCCCAGATCTAGCGTTCAGCCTGTGGAAACCTCCGCAGGCTGGGTCCGCCGACGTGAGACGGCTGGACTACAGGCGGGCTCTGCTGTGGACTCGGGCCGACCTGAAGCTCACGCGCATCCACCAACTTCGCCAGCGTCCGCTCCATCGCGAGCGCCCGCCGCTCCGTGGCTTCGGCCTGGCGGTGCGCAAGCTGCGCTGCCTCTTGCTGAACTCGAGCTTGTTCCGCTTGCTCGGTCCGCGACCTCCCCTGCCACCACGCCGCAACGGCCGTCGCAACAGCGACGAGGCTGCCGGCCCAGGTCGCAGCATCGCCTGCCTCAACCGCGAGGTTCACCATGCCGTGGACTGCAGATCTCGGGAGCGCCGACCGACAGCGAGCGCGGGGCGGTCGCCCAGTAAGAGGCCATAACTTCCGAATTGCAGAAATAGCGCGACATAACACCTTAAACGCATTTGGCACCTACTCACCCCTTACGAACCGGCCAGCTAGGTGCGCCGTGAGGGTGGCGTTGGGTGGCGCTTTTTCCGATGCCCCGCTTTTCACGCACACACCGTTGGCAGGTGCCGCAGACTGGTCGGTGCATTTGCACCGCCACCGCAGACGAGAAACCCCCACGTCCGCAAGCGAAGGAAATTACCCACTGGTAACTCCAGTTCGATGCCGAGATTCAGCCGCGGAGCATCGACATGCCCCCTCACCAGGGATCCTTCCGCTAGAACCGGCGGCACCGAGCAAACGGTTGATCTTTTACACCCCCACCACTCGCGCCGACCACTAAACGGCTCCGATATTTCCGGGAGAGAAGATGAAGCATCCCAAGAATGTCGCCTTAAGGACGACAGATGATGTCGTCCTTAAGGCGACAGATGAGAAACGCCGAGCGGCGTACCGGCGCCTGACGTCACCAATGGCCGGCGATGCGGACACGTGGACAGGAGCGCTCGCCCAGCAGCCATCCCTTCGCCAGCCCACCCCGCGACTCGGCCCCGTGGCTGTGCGGTACGACGAGATCATGCGATCCATCGACTACGACTCTCTCGGCATGGTCGACGAGGAGGACCTGCTCGCCACCCTGCTCGTCATCCGGGAGATCAAGTCGAAGTTCGACATCGACGAGGCGCGCATCATCAAGGCGGCACGCGACAAGAACGTGACTTGGCAACGCCTGGCCGACGCCATGGAGGTCAAGAGCCGCTCGTCCGCGGAACGTCGCTACCTGCAGCTCAGCCCGGCGAACGACTCCGATGTGCACCCCGCGCGGACCCAGGCCGAGCGGGTGGAGCAGGCCCGCATCCGGCGCTCGCGGCAGGCAGCCGAGAAGAACTGGGCGGCAGAGCACAGCAACCACATCGTCCGGCTTGCCGGGCAGCTCGCCGACGTACCCGACCTGCAGCACCGTGCCGACCTATCCCCCCACGCGGCAACGGTCCGGCATCGGGCCCAACTTGATGCCGCGCACACAGGGGAGGAGCCCATCAACGTCACGATGGCCTGGCCCGGTGAGCTCATCAGGACCCTGCAGCAGCTTCAAGGCGCCGCTCCCGATGCCCCCGAGTCGCTTGCCCTGGTTCACCGGCTATCGGGGCTCCTCGCATACGCCGCCGACCCTGCGCACCTCAAGCTGTCCGACCATCCGGGGCTGTTCAGCGAGATCCGGACGCTCCTCGCGACCGCTACCGATCAGGCACTTCGGGGGGCTGCTTCAGCCACGTCCCGTCAGACCCAACCCTTCATGGAGTAATCCACTCAAACACACCATCACGCACAGTACGGCCCACCCGCTGCTCTCGGATTCGCAGCCACTGAACAACGGGTGGGCCCAGAGCCCTGACCATCACTACGGAAAGGACCCCAGCCCATGGTGCACGACGCACCTCTCCCTCGTGGCTGCCCTGGCCTAATCCTCCGCTCCGAGCTCGACCGCCGCACACTCCCGTCAGACCGAACCGCGGTCGACGAAGCCCACGACGTCTTCCAACATCTTCATGTGGACGACGCAGCGATGGTGGTACTGCTGCGCCTCCTCGAGTGCAACGCGCATCCGACGGGCATTGTGCTCACCCTGAGTCGAGGAGGCCCGGGGAGCACCCTGCTCGAGGGGGCGATGGCACTGCTTCACGAGCGAGGGCACGTCGAGGTTCTGGAGACCCTCGATGTGCAGGCGGTGCATCTCACCCATGCGGGGCTGCGCGAAGCAGAAGGGATCCGTCGGCAGCGGACCGACCACGGTGCTCGTCGCGACTTCGTCCTGAACCAACTTGTAAAGGCGGCAGCAGCCGATGGCGCGGCGACCGTCGATCTTGAGGCGTTCACCCCCCGCACCCTCTACCTCGGCGTACACCTCGACGCCGCCGTGGTTGCAGGGGCTGCTGTCGAGCTGAGCGCCAACGGCCTGATGATCCTCATGGCCGGGGCTGACCGCCGACCCCGTTATCTCACGCTGACCTCAATCGGGCGGCGCTGCGCCGACTCTAATATGAAAGCGAGCCAGTTCATGGCCAGCCAGACAACCGGGAACGGACCGGTCTTCAACCAGTACGTCCAGCAAGGGGGGTCCGGCGTTCAGGGTGTGCATGTCACCCAGAACTACGGCGTGGCGTCCGGGGATCTGATCACCCTCCTGGAGCAGCTCCGCGACGCCGGCCGCGGCCTGCGTGGCGACCAGGACCAGTACGCCACCGACCTCGACACCGTTCAGGACACCCACGCCCCGGTCGCGGCCCGACGCAACGCCCTGCACCGGATCCTCGCCTTCCTGCAGCATGCTGGTGCCGCGTCAGGCGTCATTCAGACTGCCATCGCCGTCGGCACGCTGATCTAACCCATCGCGTTCACCTCAGATGGGGCCCGGACTCCGATCAGGAGACCCGGGCTCTGTCATTTCCGTCCGGACGCGAGTATCTCCGCTGGCAAGGGCCTGCAGCATGACCAACAAACACTCGCCAGTAGCGACGTGCGGCTCGTCCTCCGAGATCTCGCCCACGCTCGGGCGTTCGCGGACCTTGTGCTCGCCTCGGGGGAAGTCGCGGGCAGAGTGGCCGTGGACGCGCCAGACCTCTCGTCGGGGCAGAAGCGGCGGAAGCCGCGGGCCTCCAGCTCTCGGGCGAGGGTGGTCTTCCCCGCGGCCATGACGATGACCGCGGCCCGGGTGTCCTCCGCAATTTCGAGCAGGGCCGCGTCGGCCGGCGCCTTGATCCGGGCCCACATCGAGCTGGAATGCCGGGCGAGCGCTCGGCCGGTGTGGCGCGTGAGGACGACGCCGGCCGCCGCAGCCTGGGCTGCGTGGGCAACGGCTGGACGGACAGTGGCGAGGTCCATGACCAGCGCAACCTGAAGTGGCGCGCACCGACCGAGTCCCGGACGGTGCCGATCCCGCCGGTGTTCGTGAAGCTTCCACGGGAGCACATCGAGCAGCGCCGTGCGGCGAAGGACAGGCTGGTGTTCCAGACCCGCCGCGGCGGCATCGTCCAGGAGAGCGGCTACGGTGAGGTCTGGGCGAAGGCCCGCGCGCAGGCGCTGCCGCCCGCGGATCAGGATTGCCTGCTCGCCTAGCGCCCGTACGACCTGCGGCACGCCGGCATTTCGTTCTGGCTGAGCTCCGGGCTCGACCCGGAGGAGTGCGCCCGTCGCGCCGGCCACAGCCTGGCGGGGATGTCCTGGATCTACGCCAAGGTCCTCGCCCAGTCCCAGGAACGGGCGAACAAGCGGATCGATGCGGCGCTGGAGGAGTGGGGCACGCAGTTCGACGAGGCGTAGGACGTCCCCGGACGGGGCCCGGCAGTTCCTGCCTCGGCCCCCTCCGTCATTCGGCCCCGGCGTCGGCCGAGAGGCTGAGCTGGAAGGGCGGGCCGGTGGTCTCGGGGGTCCAGCCGGCGGCGAGGCCGGCGCGAATGGCGGCCGCCACCTCACCGGGAAGCACTGCGGCGCCTGGTACTCGCGCCCAGGCCGAGGGGTGAGGCCGTCCGGCGTCCACCAAGAGGGTGGTTCCGGCCATGCCCTGGCGCTCGACTGCGTAGCCGAGGGAGGTCCACCCCATCCCCTGGCTATAGGTAACCCGTCGGCGGACCCGCCACCGGTACACGACCTGGTCGACGACGATCGACCGCATGCCCTTGCTGGCGAGCGCCATGCCGTACCCCCTGGAAAGCTGGCCCGCGGCTGGCCCGCACCTGCTGGTCAGGGGTGAGATTCGGGCGAGACTTGGTGAGACAGATCACTTGGTTGAGAGCCTCGCCGAACGGACCGTCTTCGACAACGAGAAGACCCCCGCTCACTGCGTTTCTGCAGGTGAACGGGGGTCTTGCATCGCGTGGCGGCGCCAGGATTCGAACCTGGGTAGGCTAAGCCGACGGATTTACAGTCCGCTCCCATTGGCCACTCGGGCACACCGCCATGGGATGTTGTTCGGGTCGGCCGCTTCCGCGGTTCTCCCTGGCAACGACGTAAACAATACCTGATGCGCGGGGGTGCTTCGCCACCGGATTGATCAGCACTTCGGGCAGGCGCGGTGGCTAGGCTTTGGGGCGTGGTTCCGGGGAGGTCCGGACCGCACCCGTCTCAGCAAGCACAGCCGACATCAAGGAGCCACAGGACATGGCCGACTCCAGTTTCGACATCGTCTCGAAGGTCGAGCGGCAGGAGGTCGACAACGCCCTCAACCAGGCCGCCAAGGAGCTCTCGCAGCGCTACGACTTCAAGGGCACCGGCGCGTCGATCGCCTGGTCCGGCGAGAAGATCCTGATGGAGGCGAACTCCGAGGAGCGCGTGAAGGCCGTCCTCGACGTCTTCGAGACCAAGCTGGTCAAGCGCCAGATCTCGCTGAAGGCGCTGGACGCCGGCGAGCCGCAGCTCTCCGGCAAGGAGTACAAGATCTTCGCGACGATCCAGGAGGGCATCTCCCAGGAGAACGCCAAGAAGGTCGCCAAGATCATCCGCGACGAGGGCCCCAAGGGCGTCAAGGCCCAGGTCCAGGGCGACGAGCTGCGCGTCAGCTCCAAGAGCCGCGACGACCTCCAGGCCGTCCAGGCGCTGCTCAAGGGCAAGGACCTGGACTTCGCGATCCAGTTCGTGAACTACCGCTAGTCCGGTCCGGTGAGCCGCAGGCCCCCCGGGGTCCTGCGGCTTGCGTGTGTCCGGGCCCCCGCCGCACGCCCCCCGGGTGCGCCGACGGCGCAGAGTGGTCGTGCGCGGCGCGCGTGCGGCGTGTGACCCGTGCTCCACCCCCTGTGGGCCCTTGGGCCCGGACCCCGCGTCCGCCACGCTGGGTGACGAACGTCATCGCGTGGACAGGGGGTTTCACATGCCCGGGGCAGGCAGGATGCGGGACGACTTCGGGGCGTCTGTGGTCGTCGCGCTGGTCGCGCTGCCGCTGTGCGTGGGGGTGGCCGTCGCCTCCGGGGTGCCGGCCGAGCTGGGGCTCGTGACCGGGGTGGTGGGCGGGCTGGTCACCGGCTGGTTCAGAGGAAGCTCTTTGCAGGTCAGCGGGCCTGCTGCCGGTCTCACGGTGCTCGTGTACGAGGCCGTCCAGACGTACGGCGTACGGGCTCTCGGCGCGCTCGTCTGCGCGGCCGGGGTGGTCCAGCTGGGCATGGGGGCGCTGCGGCTCGGGCGGTGGTTCCGGGCGATCTCCGTGGCCGTGGTCCAGGGCATGCTGGCGGGCATCGGGCTGGTCCTGATCTCGGGCCAGCTGTATGCACTGGGTGACGTCGCGGCGCCCGGGCGGACCCTCGACAAGCTGGCCGGACTGGGTGGTCTGGGCGCGCAGCTGGAGTGGGCGGCCGTGGCCCTGGGGGCGGGCACGATCGCCGTGACCGCGCTCTGGCGGCGGCTCCCGGACACGGCTGCCCGGGCGGTGCCGGGCGCGCTCGTCGGGGTGGCGGCGGCCACCGCGGTGAGCGCCCTGCTGGCCCTGCCGGTCGCGAAGGTGGAGGTCACGGGCGTGCTGGCGGCCGTCGCTCCGCCGGGGCGGGCCGAGCTCGCCGCCCTGTGGTCGCCGGGCGCGCTCGCGACCGTGCTCGCGCTGGCCCTCATCGCCTCGGCGGAGACCCTGTTCAGCGCGGCGGCCGTGGACCGGCTGCACGAGGGGCCGCGTACGGACTACGACCGGGAGCTCGTCGGGCAGGGGGTGGGCAACGCCGTGTGCGGGGTGCTCGGGGCGCTGCCGATGACGGCGGTGATCGTGCGCAGCGCCGCCAACGTGGAGGCCGGGGCGCGGACCCGGGCCTCGCGGGTGCTGCACGGGCTGTGGCTGCTGCTGTTCGCCGTGCTGCTGCCGCAGGCCCTGGAGGTGGTGCCGCTCGCCGCGCTGGCGGGGGTGCTGCTGCACGCCGGGTGGAAGCTGCTGCCGGCGAAGGCGGTGCGCGCCCTGTGGCGCAGCCACCGGGGCGAGGCGGTGGTGCTGGTGGTCACGGCGGGGGCCATCGTGGCGACGAACCTCTTCGACGGGGTGCTCGTCGGGCTGGGTCTGGCGGTGGCCAAGTCGGCCTGGGAGACCTCGCACGTCCACATCGAGACGGAGGAGGACGGGGCGGGGCCGGAGGGCGCGTACCTGCGGGTGCGGGTGCTGGGGCACGCGACCTTCCTGCGGCTGCCGCGGCTGCTGGACGCCCTGGAGGCGCTGCCCGCGGACCGGCCGGTGCACCTCGACCTGAGCGGGCTGCGCCACCTGGACCACGCCTGCCTGACGGCGCTGGAGGCGTGGGAGCGGCAGCGCGGTACCGCGGGGCGGGACGCGGTGGGGGCGGGCCGGGGTCCGGGCGGGACCGCGGGCGCGGAGGCGAACGCGGGCGCGGGCGGCGGCAGCGGAACGGCGGCTGCCGGGACGGCGTTCGGGCGGGCCGGGCGGTCGGCCGGCGGGGGGCGGGGCGGGCCCGCCGGAGGGCCGGTCGGCGGAGCGGTCGGCGGATTGGCCGCCGGGCCGGTCGGCGACGGGCTGGTGGCCGGCCGGGAGGGACTGCCCGAGCCGGGCTGACGGTGCGGCGGGAGGACCGCCGCTCCGGGGGCCTGCGGCGGGCTCAGCGGGTCGCGAACGGGGCGTCCGTCGGGACGATTTCGCGCCCCAGCGGGAGCAGCGAGACCGGGATCATCTTGAAGTTCGCGATGCCGAACGGGATGCCGATGATGGTGATGCACAGGGCGATGCCCGTGAAGATGTGGCCGAGGGCCAGCCACCAGCCGGCCAGGACCAGCCAGAGCACGTTGCCGATGACCGAGGGCGCGCCCGCGTCGCGGCGTTCCACGGTGGTGTACCCGAACGGCCAGAGCGCGTAGATCGCGATGCGGAACGCGGCGATGCCGAACGGGATGCCGATGACGGTGATGCACAGCAGCAGGCCGGCGAGGCAGTAGCCGAGGAACAGCCAGAAGCCGCTGAGCACGAGCCATATGAGGTTCAGGATTGTCTTCATCTGCCCATCTTCACTGGTGACGGCCTGCCGGCCGGTCGGGGCGACAGGACTGTGACGGCTTCATGACCCTGCCGGTGCGGGCCTCAGTGCTGACGGCCCGCCATCTGCTCCAGGCGCGCGATCCGCTCGGCCATCGGCGGGTGGGTGGAGAACATCCGGGAGAGCCCCCGGCCGGGGCGGAAGGGGTTCGCGATCATCATGTGGCTCGCGGTCTCCAGGCGCGGTTCCGGGGGCAGCGGCAGCTGCTTGGTGCCCGCGTCGAGCTTGCGCAGGGCGCTGGCGAGGGCGAGCGGGTCGCCGGTGAGCTGGGCGCCCGAGGCGTCCGCCTCGTACTCGCGGGAGCGGCTGACGGCCAGCTGGATGATGGAGGCCGCCACCGGGCCCAGGAACATGATCAGGAGCATGCCGAGGAGGCCGGGGCCCTCGTCGTCGCCGGACCGGCCGACCGGGATCAGCCAGGCGAAGTTGACGAGGAACATCACCACGGAGGCGAGGGCTCCGGCCACCGAGGAGATGAGGATGTCCCGGTTGTAGACGTGGCTCAGCTCGTGCCCGATGACCCCGCGCAGCTCGCGCTCGTCGAGGATGCGCAGGATCCCGTCGGTGCAGCACACGGCCGCGTTGCGGGGGTTGCGGCCCGTCGCGAAGGCGTTCGGGGCCTCGGTCGGGGAGATGTACAGGCGGGGCATGGGCTGGCGCGCGGAGGTGGAGAGCTCGCGCACCATGCGGTAGAGCTCCGGGGCTTCGAACTCGCTGACGGGGCGGGCGCGCATCGCGCGCAGGGCCAGCTTGTCGCTGTTCCAGTACGCGTACGCATTCGTCCCGAGCGCCACGAGGACCGCGACGATCAGGCCTCCGCGCCCGAAGAAGCTCCCGATGACGATGATGAGTGCGGACAGCCCGCCGAGGAGTACGGCGGTCTTCAGCCCGTTGTGCCGGCGGTGCACGGTACGCCCTCCAAGTGGTGCGGCAGGGGGACCCTGGCGAGGCTCCACGGTCCAGTGGACCCTCCCTACCTGGTCAACGCCACGCGAGGACCTGGGGTTCCCTGCCGCCGCCCCGGAGCGGGGCGGCGCAGGTGGGCGCTGGGTTGCTCCGTACGGGCGACACGGGGGGCTGCCGGGAACACCGGGGCGGGCCCGCCCGTCACTGGGGGAAGAGGCTCCCCGCGGCGAAGCGCAGGACGATCTGCGGGGCACCGGACAGCACGACGGCCACGGCGGCGGCGAGGACGACCGCGACGGTGACCGGCAGGGGCACCCGCGGGCGGGCGGCGGCCGCGGGGGTGGTTTCGGCGGCGGCAGCGGCCGCGGCGGGCTCTCCGGCCGGCTGCGGGGCGCGGAAGAGGAGGGCGGTCCACTGGAGGTAGTAGTAGAGGGCGACGACCACGTTCACGGCCATGACCACGGCGAGCCAGCCGAGTCCCGCGTCCACCGCGGAGCGGAAGACGGCGACCTTGGCGAAGAGGCCGATGATGCCGGGGGGCAGGCCGGCCAGGCAGAGCAGGAAGAAGGCCAGTGAGAGGGCGGCGAAGGGGCGGCGGGAGTACAGGCCGCGGTAGTCCCCGATCCGGTTGAGCGGGGCGCTGCGGGCGACGAGGGCGACCACGGCGAAGGCGCCGAGGTTCACCGCGGCGTACATGAGGGCGTACGCGACGGTGGAGCCGATCTGGTCGCGGCCGGCGTACGCGGCGGCGGCGATCGGGACGAGGAGGTAGCCGGCCTGGCCGACGGAGGACCAGGCGAGGAGGCGTACGGCGCTGTGCTCGCGGGCGGGGTCCTGGCGCAGGGCGGCGGCGTTCCCGAGGGTCATCGTGAGCGCGGCGAGGACCGCGAGGACGGGGCCCCAGATCTCGGAGTACGAGGGGAAGGCGAGGACGGTGACGAGGACCAGGCCGGTGAAGCCGACGGCCTTGCCGACCACCGACAGGTAGGCGGCGACGGGCAGCGGCGCCCCGACGTAGGTGTCGGGCACCCAGAAGTGGAAGGGCACAGCGGCGGTCTTGAAGGCGAAGCCGATGAGGGTCAGCGCGACACCGGCCATGGCGAGGGTGTCGAGCCGGCCGGGCACGTGCTCCAGGCCGTCCGCGACGCGGGAGAGGTGCAGGCTGCCGGTGGCGGCGTAGACGAAGCTGACGCCGAGCAGGGAGACCGCGGTGGCGGTGACGGAGGAGAGGAAGAACTTGAGGGCGGCCTCGGAGGACATGCGGTCCCCGCGGCGCATGCCGACGAGCGCGAAGGCGGGGAGGGAGGCGACTTCGAGGGCCACGATGAGGGTGGCGAGGTCGCGGGAGGCGGGCAGCAGGGCGGCGCCGGCGGTGGCGGAGAGCAGCAGGAACCAGAACTCGCCCGCGGGCAGCCGGCCTTCTTCGGCGGCGGTGAGCGAGAGCAGGGCGGTGAGCAGCGCGCCGCCGATCACCAGGAACTGCACGACGAGGGTGAAGTCGTCGGCGACGTAGCTGCAGGCGGCCGGGTCGGTGGTGAGGCAGAAGGTGCTGCGGTCCCCGGACCGCAGGGGCAGCAGGCTCAGCAGCGCGCCGGCGAGGCCGGCGGTGGCGAGCCATCCGAGGAGGGCCTTCTTCCGGTCTTCCACGAACAGGTCGGCGACCAGGACGAGCAGGCCGACGGCGGCCGCGGCGAGCGGCGGGGCGATGGCCGCCCAGTCGACGGACTGGACCAGGTCGGCGGCCGCGAGGAGCTGGGCCGTCATGCGTTGCCTCCTGCGAGGAGCTTCTGGACGGCCGGGTCGGTGAGGCCGAGGAGGACCGCGGGCCACAGGCCGGCGAGGACGGTGAGGGCGACGAGCGGGGTCCAGGCGGCGAACTCGTAGCCGTGGACGTCGGCGAGCAGGGGCTGCATGTCGTCCGCCCGGGTTTCGGGGTGCGCCTCGGGGTCGGCGGGCAGGTGCTCGCCCATGCAGACCCTCCGTACGACGATCAGGAGGTAGGCGGCGGTCAGCAGGGTGCCGAGGCCGCCGACGGCCATGAACGTGAGGAACGCCGGCCGGCTGAGGCCTTCGGCCGGATCGAAGGCGCCGAAGAGAGCCAGCATCTCGCCCCAGAACCCGGCGAGGCCGGGCAGTCCGAGGGAGGCGACGGCGGCGAAGGCGAGGAGGGCGCCGAGGCGGGGGGCGCGGCCGTAGAGGGCGGCTCCGGTGGCCCCGGCGAGGGTGTCGAGGTCGCTGGTGCCGTAGCGGTCCTTGAGGGCCCCGACGAGGAAGAAGAGGAGGCCGGTGATGAGGCCGTGGCCGATGTTCGCGAACAGCGCGCCGTTGACTCCGGTGGGGGTCATGGTGGCGATGCCGAGGAGTACGAAGCCCATGTGGCCGACGGAGGAGTACGCGATGAGCCGCTTGAGGTCGCCCTTGGATCCCTTGCGGGCGAGGGCGAGGCAGGCGAGGGACCCGTAGATGATGCCGACGACGGCGAAGGCGCCGAGGTAGGGGGCGAAGGTCTGCATGCCCTCGGGGGTGACGGGGAGCAGGATCCGGACGAACCCGTAGGTGCCCATCTTCAGCAGCACGCCGGCGAGGAGCACCGAGCCCACGGTGGGGGCGGCGGTGTGGGCTTCGGGGAGCCAGCTGTGCAGGGGCCACATCGGGGTCTTCACGGCGAGGCCGGTGCCGATGGCGAGGACGGCCAGGAGCTGGGTGGTGTGGGTGAGTTCGCGGCCGTTGTCAGTGGCGAGTGCCACCATGTCGAACGTGCCGGCGCTCAGCCCGATGAGCAGCAGGCCGAGCAGCATGACCACGGATCCGAGCAGTGTGTAGAGGATGAACTTCCAGGCGGCGGCGCGCCGCTGGTCACCGCCCCAGCGGGCGATGAGGAAGTACATCGGGATGAGCACCATCTCGAAGGCGAGGAAGAAGAGCAGCAGGTCGAGGACGGCGAAGGTGGCGAGGGTGCCGGACTCCAGGACGAGCAGGAGCGCCACGAAGGCCTTGGGGGAAGGGCCTGCGGGGAGCTTGAAGTAGCTGTACAGCGCGCACAGGAAGAACAGCAGCGCGGTCATCAGGAGGAGGGGGAGCGAGATGCCGTCGATGCCGAGGTGGATCCGGACGTTCAGCGCCTGGATCCAGCTGATGTCGGTCGTCGCCTGGAAGCGGGCGGGGGCGTCGTGGTCGAAGCCGAGGGCGAGCACCACCGCGGCGGCGAGGATCGCGCCGGTGACGGTGACGCCGTGGCGCAGCACGGCCTGTTCGGGGCTGCGGCCCTTGAGCCCGGGCGGGGCCGGCAGGAGTGCCGCGGCGGCACCGGCCAGGGGTGCGGCCAGGATGAACGCCAGAAGGAACTGCATCACGGATGCGCTGATATCAATCACGGCTGACTCACGGCTCACGATCCGGCGTTGACGTTGGCAAGGACGGCGGCGGCGACCGCGAGGACCACGGAACCCGCGAGCAGGGCGCTCAGGTAGGTCTGCACGTTGCCGGTCTGGGCGCGGCGGACGAGGGTGCCGAGCAGTCGCGGTGAGGCGCCGGCTCCGCGGACGTACGTGTCGACGACCTCGCGGTCGAGGAAGCGGACCAGCGTGGCGGCGGCCCGGACGGGGCGTACGAAGAGCGCGGCGTAGACGGCGTCGATGTGGAAGCCGGCGGCCGCGTGCGGGTACAGCGGTCCGAGCAGGGTGCGGCCGGGGTCGGCGGCGGGCGGTGCGGGGGTGAAGCCGGTGAGGGGCTGGGCGGCTGCCGGGCCGGTGGCGGGCGGCACGTGCTCCGTCTCGGGGGCCTGTGCGGCGGATTCGACCGGTACGGCGGCGGGGACGGCGGTCCGGGCGGAGGCGCGCTGCCACAGGCCGTAGGTGAGGACGGCGCCGAGGAGTGCGGCGCCGGTGCCGAGCACCGAGGTGGTGAGGGTGGGCAGGAAGCGGCCGCCGTCGAACCAGTCGCCGAGGACGCCCGAGGCGAGGCCGAAGCCGAGGGTGGGGACGGCGAGGAGCCAGAGCACGCCGGTCATGGCGGTGGGCTGGCGGCCGTGGTCGGGGGCCTGTTCCCCGCGGCCGCGGAAGGCCATCAACCACAGGCGGGTGGCGTACGCGGCGGTGAGCAGGGCGGTGAGGACGCCGGCGGCGAGGACGGTCCAGCCGGCTGCCGTGGGGGCGAGCTCGGTGTGGCCTTCGGCGGCCTTCTCGGCGGCGACGAGGACGGCTTCCTTGGAGAAGAAGCCGGCGAAGGGCGGGAGGGCGGCCAGGGCGAGCAGCGCGACCGTCATGGTCCAGAAGGCGTCGGGGATGCGCTTGGCCAGGCCGTCCATGCGGGACATGGCGGCCAGGGAGTTCGTCCCCGCGGCGTGGATGATCACGCCGGCGCCGAGGAAGAGCAGGGCCTTGAAGAAGCCGTGGGACAGGAGGTGGAAGACGGCGGCGCCGCGGTCGGCGACGGCGAGGGCGCCGGTCATGTAGCCGAGCTGGCCGACCGTGGAGTAGGCGAGGACGCGCTTGATGTCGTCCTGGGCCAGGGCGGCGAGCGCCGAGCCGATCATCGTCACGGCCGCCATGACGGCCATGACCACGAGGGCGGCCTGGGAGGCCGTGAAGACCGGGAGGAGGCGGGCGATGAAGTAGACGCCGGCGGCGACCATGGTCGCGGCGTGGATCAGCGCGGAGACCGGGGTGGGGCCGGCCATGGCGTCCGGGAGCCAGGTGTGGAGCGGGAACTGCGCGGACTTTCCGGCGACGCCGGCGAGCAGCAGCAGGGCGATCAGGGTCGGGTGGTCGAGGCCGCCCGCGGCCACGGCCCCGAGGATCTTGGTGATCCGGAAGGAGCCGGCGTCCGCGGCGAGCGCGAACATGCCGAAGAGGAAGGGGACGTCGCCGAGCTTGGTGACGAGGAAGGCCTTGAGGGAGGCGGACCGGGCGGCCTCGGTCTCCCAGTAGTGGCCGACCAGGAAGTACGAGCAGATGCCCATGATCTCCCAGCCGACCAGCAGCACCATCAGGTCGCCGGAGTAGACGACGAGCAGCATGGCGGAGGTGAAGAGGGAGACCAGTGCCGCGTACGAGGGGTAGCGCGGGTCCTCGCGGAGGTAGGCGGTCGAGTAGAGCTGGACGCAGGTGGCGACGATGCCGACGAGGACCGCCACGAGGACGGCGAAGCCGTCGAGGTGGAGGGCGAGCTCGATCGGGACCGAGCCGGTCGGGGTCAGCTCCGTGGCGGCGTCGATGTCCTTGCCGCCTCCGTGCCGGACGGCGACGGTGACGGCGAGGGCGGCGGCCGCGAGGGTGGGCAGCACGGCCAGCGGGCGCACGAAGCCGGGGGCGGTGCGGCCGAGCAGCAGTCCGGCGACCGCTCCCAGGAAGGGCAGGAGGGGGACGAGGACGGCGAGGGTCGTGGTGGTCACGCGGCGGCTCCGGTTGCGCGGTCGGCCTCTCCGGCGGGCCGGGCGGTCCCGGTGGCCGGGGCGGGCTCTCGGCCTTCGGCGGTGTCCCGCAGGCGGTCGATGTCGGAGGTGCCGCGGTTGCGGTACACCATCAGCACGATCGCCAGGCCGATGCCGATCTCGGCGGCGGCGATGGCGATGGTGAAGAGGGTGAGGGCCTGGCCTGCGTGGAGGGTGTCGCGCAGCCAGACGTCGAAGGCCACCAGGTTGAGGTTGACGGCGTTGAGCATGAGCTCGACGGACATCAGGACCAGGATGGCGTTGCGGCGGGCGAGCACTCCGTAGAGGCCGGTGCAGAAGAGGAGGGCCGCGAGCACGGCGGGGTAGGCGAGGTGCATCAGCGGTGCTCCTTGTCGGAGCCCTCGGGGGCGTCGGTCGGGCTCTTGCGGGACAGGACGATCGCGCCGACGAGGGCGGCCAGCAGGAGGACGCTGAGCGCTTCGAAGGGCAGCACCCAGTGGCGGAAGAGGATCTCGCCGGAGACCTTCGTGCTGCCCTGGGCGGGGCCGTCGAGGTCGATCCAGGTGGTGCGGAAGGCGTCGACGACCACCCAGACCAGGGCGCCGGCGGCGGACAGGGCCACGGCGAGGGCGGCCCACCGGTTGCCGGAGTCGGCGTCCGGGGAGCGGCCGATGGGCGCCTTGGTGAGCATGAGGCCGAAGAGGAGGAGGACGACCACGGATCCGACGTAGATCAGTACCTGGACCCAGGCGATGAACTCGGCGGTCAGCAGCAGGTACTCCACGGCGATTCCGCCGAGGGCGACGACCAGCCAGAGGGCGGCGTGCACCAGCTGGCGGGTGGTGACCGTGACCAGGGCGGCGCCCAGGGTGGCGAGGCCGACGAGGACGAAGGCGATCTCGACACCGGTCGGGGAGAGGAAGCCCGGGCCGCCGGCGGCGGCGAGGGTGAGGGCGGTCATCGGCCGGCACCTTCCTCCGGGGCGGGGCCGGACGGGTTCTCGGCCTGGGCGGCGGCCGCCGCCTCCAGCTTCTCGGCTGCCTTGCGGGCGGCCGCGACCTCCTTGGGCTCCTCGGCGGCGGGGTCGAGGGCGGGCGGGGCCGGGACCGTCCACATCCACTCGCGGAGCTTGTCCCGCTCGTGGGTGAGTTCCAGGATGTCCGTCTCCGCGTACTCGAACTCCGGCGACCAGAAGAGGGCGTCGAAGGGGCACACCTCGATGCAGATGCCGCAGTACATGCAGAGGGAGAAGTCGATGGCGAAGCGGTCGAGGACGTTGCGGCTGCGCTCGCGGCCGCCGGGGGTGGCGGCCGGGACCGTCTCCTTGTGGGAGTCGATGTAGATGCACCAGTCGGGGCACTCGCGCGCGCAGAGCATGCACACGGTGCAGTTCTCCTCGAACAGTCCGATGACCCCGCGGCTGCGCGGCGGCAGGGCGGGCTGGACCTCGGGGTACTGGGCGGTGTGCGACCGCCTGGTCATCGTCCGCAGGGTGACGGCGAGGCCCTTGGCCAGGCCGGATCCGGGGATGGGCATTATCCGATCGCCACCTTCACGATGCCGGTGAGCGCGATCTGAGCGAGCGCGAGCGGGATGAGTGTGGTCCAGGCGAGCTTCTGGAGCTGGTCCTCGCGCAGGCGGGGGTAGGTCACGCGGAGCCAGATCACGCCGAAGGCGAGGATCGCGATCTTCAGGAGGGTCCAGGCCCAGCCGAGGCCCTCGCCGCCGAACGGGCCGTGCCAGCCGCCGAGGAAGAGCACGGTGGTCAGGGCGCAGAGGATCACGATGCCCGCGTACTCGGCGAGGAGGAACAGCGCGAAGCGCAGGCCGGTGTACTCGGTGTAGGCCCCGAAGATGATCTCGGAGTCGGCCACCGGCATGTCGAAGGGCGGGCGCTGGAGTTCGGCGAGGCCGGCGACGAAGAAGACCAGGGCGCCGGTGATCTGCCAGGGCAGCCACCACCACTCGAAGGCCTCCACGATGCCGGGCAGGGAGACCGTGCCGGCCGCCATGGCCACGGAGGCGGCGGCGAGCAGCATGGGCAGCTCGTACGCGAGCAGCTGGGCCGCGGTGCGCAGGCCTCCGAGCAGGGAGAACTTGTTGGCGGAGGCCCAGCCGGCCATGAGGCTGCCGAGCACGCCGACGCCCATGACGGCGAGGGCGAAGAACACGCCCGCGTCGACGACCTGGCCGACGGCGCTCTCGCCGGGGCCGATCGGGATGACGAGGAGGACGAGGAGGTACGGCAGCAGGGCCACGGCCGGTGCGAGCTGGAAGATGCGCCGGTCGGCGTTGGCCGGGACGATGTCTTCCTTCTGCGCGAACTTCACGCCGTCGGCGACGAGCTGGGCCCAGCCGTGGAAGCCGCCGGCGTACATGGGGCCGAGGCGGCCCTGCATGTGGGCCATGACCTTGTGCTCGGTCTGCCCGATGACGAGGGGCGCCACGAGGAAGACCGCGAAGACGACGATGAGTCGCAGCGCGACGTCGAGGACGTCGTTCACGCGGTGCCTCCGTTGTCGGTCTCGGTGTCGGTGTCGGTGTGCTCGGTCCCGGCTTGCGGCTCGGCGCCGCCCTCGCGGCCGGCCGGGTTTTCCCCGCCGCCTCCCGCCGCATCCCGCGGGGGCGCGACCGAGGCCGCGTCGTCCGCGTCGTCCGCATCGGGTGCGGGTGCGAGGGGCACGGCGGTCGTCTCCTCGTCCGGACCGGGCCCGGCCGGCGGAGCCGGCGCAGGCGCCGGTTCGGGGGCCGGCCCGGTGGTGGGGTCCGCCGGGGAGCCGGGAGCGGGCTCCGCGGCCGGGGGCGTTGCGGGTGCCGGACCGGTCGGCTCCGCAGCGGTCGGCGGGGTGGTCGGCTCCGCGACCGACTCGGTGGCCGGTTCCGCTGCGGGCTTCTCCGCCGGGGCGGGCTTGGCGGCCGGCTCCTCGTCGAAGGCCGGGCGGGCGTGGTGCCAGGGGGCGTCCGCGCTGCGGGCGACCGGGCGGGTGGCCGGGGCTCCGGGGACGGCCGCCTGGCTCGCCGAGCCGTCCGCCGCCGAGCGCGTACGACGGGCCGGACGGACCGGGGACTCGGACGCGGAGTCCGTACCGGTGGCCCCCGCGCCGGATACCGCCGCCTGGCTCGCCGAGCCGTCCGCCGCCGAGCGCGTACGACGGGCCGGACGGACCAGGGACTCGGACGCGGAGTCCGTACCGGTGGCCGGGGCTCCGGGGACGGCCGCCTGGCTGGCCGAGCCGTCCGCCGCCGAGCGCGTACGGCGCGGCGGGCGGGCCGGGGTCTCGGACGGTGAGGCCGTGGCGGGGTCCGCGGGGGTGGGCTCCGCCGCCTGGCTGGCCGAGCCTTCCGTGACGCTGCGGGTGCGGCGGGGCGGGGCGCCTTCGGCTGTGGCCGGGCGGGTGCGGCGGGGCGGGGCGCCCTCGGCGCCGGCGGCCGCGCGCGGGGTGCGGGCGGGACGGGCCGGGGCGGGCGGGAGCTGGCCCTTCAGGGGGCCCCAGTCGTTGGGGTCGGGGACTCCCGGCGGGAGCATCTGGCGGCGCTTGGGGCCGCCGTGGTCCGCGCCCTCGCCCGGCTCCTTGGCGCCGGGCCAGGCCTTGGCCACGCGCGCGGCCAGGACGAAGTCCTTGCGGAGCGGGTGCCCTTCGAAGCCCTCGGGGAGCAGCAGCGGGACCAGGTGCGGGTGGTCGGTGAAGGTGACGCCGAACATCTCGTGCGTCTCGCGCTCGTGCCAGGCGGCGCCCGCGTACACGGGGATGGCGGTGGGCAGCACGGCGGCGGAGTGCGGGACGGTGGTGCGCAGCAGCAGCCGGCGCACCCGGCCGCCTTCGAGGGCGGCCACGTGCGCGCACACGCGGAAGCCGGTGCCGGGCTCGTCCACCGCGCTCAGCCAGTCGAAGTAGGTGCAGCCCAGCTTGTCGCGGGCGATTTCGAGGGCGGCGATCCAGTCGCCGACGGGCACGTCCACCGTCAGCAGGTCGTAGGCGGCCTCGGCGGTGGCCTCGGCACCGAAGACCTCGGTGACGTTGCCGGGGAGTTCGTCGTACGGGTTCACGCCTGCTCCTCCCCCGGTGCCGGCGCTGCCGGGGCGGCCGCTGCCGGGGCCGGCGGCGGGGTGACCAGACCGCTGGTCAGGGCGGCCGCGGACGGGCGCACCGCGCTGTAGCGCTCTTCGAGCGACTCGCGGGCGATCTTCTCCTGGAGCTTGAGGATCCCCTGGAGCAGGGCCTCGGGGCGGGGCGGGCAGCCGGGCACGTAGACGTCGACCGGAATGATCTGGTCCACGCCCTTGGTGACCGCGTACGAGTCCCAGTACGGGCCGCCGCAGTTGGAGCAGGCGCCGAAGGAGATCACGTACTTCGGCTCGGGCATCTGCTCGTAGAGCCGCTTCACGGCCGGGGCCATCTTGTCCGTGACGGTGCCGGACACGATCATCAGATCGGCCTGGCGGGGGCCGGGCGCGAAGGGGATCACGCCGAGGCGGATGAAGTCGTGGCGGGCCATGGACGCGGCGATGAACTCGATCGCGCAGCACGCGAGCCCGAAGTTGAAGACCCACAGGCTGTAGCGGCGGCCCCAGTTGAGGACCACCTTCATGGGCTCCGGGGCGAGGCGGGAGAGCACTCCCAGCCGCTTCGGCTCGGGCAGCAGCTCCGGCGCGGCGCCCGCTGTCGCGCGCACGGTCGCGCCTGGTGTCACGTCCGGTGTCACGTCCATTCGAGGACGCCCTTCTTCCATGCGTAGAGCAGGCCGACGGCCAGGAATCCCAGGAAGACGAACATCTCCACCAGGGTCGTGGCGCCGTATCCGGCAGCGGCGAACACCGTCGCCCACGGGAACAGGAAGATCGAGTCCACGGCGAAGATGACGTAGAGGAACGCGTAGACGTAGTAGCGGACCTGGGTGTGCGCCCAGCCCTCGCCGACGGGGTCCACACCGCATTCGTACGTCAGCAGCTTCTCCGGGGTCGGCACCATCGGCCGCAGCAGCCGGCCGGCGCCGAAGGCCACGGCGACGAAGAGCACGCCGATCACCGCGAGCAGTCCGACGACCGAATAGCTCCGGAAATATTCGGCTGCGAGCACCGTCACGGTCGAAACCGTCGGGTCGTCCGGCACGTCCGCTCCTCGCTCCCTGACCTCTGTCCACGATCTGTTACGGACGGGAGTCTAGGGCCTGGCTCACACGGGGTGGGGTTATCCCCCGTTCACCGGCTCCGGGCCGGCCCATGGCATGCGACGTGGGCACACGGCAGGCTGTCCGGCATGACCGCGACCACCCTTGTCCCCGACGAAGCGCGCAGCGGGTCGTCCGCCGCATCCTCCGACGACCGCCAGGACGACCGGCCGCCGCCGGTGCGGCCGGTGTTCTCGGCGGTCACCGTGCGCGAGATGGCCTACCTCCTGGCCAACCTCCCTTTCACCATCATCGGATTTGTTTACGTAGTTGTCATGATCGGTGTCGCGGGGGGTCTGTCGGTGACCGCGATCGGCCTCCCCCTGCTCGCCCTCGGCCTGTTCGGGTCCCGGCAGCTGGGCAAGATCGAGCGGGCCCGGGCCCGCTGGCTGCTCGGCGTCCGCGTGGACGAG
Source organism: Streptomyces sp. NPDC030809 (assembly GCF_055572195.1). NCBI lineage: Bacteria > Bacillati > Actinomycetota > Actinomycetes > Kitasatosporales > Streptomycetaceae > Streptomyces > Streptomyces sp. NPDC030809. Next base: position 146,794 of record NZ_JBVIDV010000004.1, on the reverse strand, counting down.
CCGACCCCGATACCGGCCCGCGGCCGCAACGGCGGGTTCTTCCCCTGGCTGTGGAGGAGCCTGAAGGACCCGGTGGCCTGGCGGACCGTCCTCTACGACGCGATCCGGCTGCCCTGGGGGGTGCTGACCTTCACCCTCGTGCTCGTCGGGCTGTTCGTGCTCTGGCCGGTGCTCCCGTACCTGGTGCGGGCCCTGGCCACGGTGGACCGGGCGATGGTCCGCGGCCTGCTGTCGCCCTCGGACGAGCTGGAACGGCGGATCGCCGAGCTGGAGTCGGACCGCGGGGTGGTGGTGGACACCGCGGCCGCCGACCTGCGCCGCATCGAGCGGGACCTGCACGACGGGGCCCAGGCCCGGCTGGTGGCCCTGGCGATGGGGCTGGGCCTGGCCAAGGAGAAGCTGCTGGAGGATCCGGACGCGGCGGCGCGGATGGTGGACGAGGCGCACGGCGAGGTGAAGATCGCCCTCCAGGAGCTGCGCGACCTGGCCCGCGGCATCCATCCGGCCGTCCTCACCGACCGCGGGCTCGACGCGGCCCTGTCGGCCGTGGCCTCCCGCTGCACGGTCCCGGGCGGGGTGCGGGTCTCGGTGGAGCTGCCGGGGCGGCCGGCCGAGGCGATCGAGGGGATCGCGTACTTCACCGTCTCCGAGCTGCTCACCAACATCAGCAAGCACGCGCAGGCGCGCACCGCGAGCGTCGAGGTGCGGCGTACGGGGAGCCGGCTGCTGATCAGGGTCGCGGACGACGGGCGCGGGGGCGCGCGCATGGGCGGCGGCAGCGGGCTGGCCGGGCTGGCGGAGCGGCTGGGGGCAGTGGACGGCGTGTTCCGGGTGGAGTCCCCGGCGGGCGCGGGCACGGTGGTCACGGCGGAGCTGCCCTGGCGGGACCGCCCCTCCTGACCTGCTCCGATGCCCCCTCGGGCGGCCCGGTATCCACGGGGTGGGGTTAACCCCCGGGCAGGATGCCGGGTCGCTCCATGGTTCCGGGCCGGGCCGGCGGCGAGGCTGGAGGCACAGGAAGAACGCGGCGCGGAGAAGCGCCGCAGGGCAGCGGCGCCGAGCAGCGCCGCAGAGCAGCGGACGGCGCGGGCGAGCCCCGGCGGGCGGAACGGACGGAATCATGGACAGCAGCACGGACGGCGGGACCCGGCGCCGGCTCCCGGCGGCGCTCCGCGCCCCGGTCGAGGCCCGCACCTGGCGCGAGTTCGGGCACCTGATGCTGGGGCTGCCGCTGAGCGCCCTCTACTTCTCCCTCGGGATCACGGCGTTCAGTGCCGGCGCCGGTCTGCTCGTGACCTTCCTGGGGATCCCGGTGCTGGCCGCCGGGCTCGCCATGTGCCGCGGGTTCGGGGCTGTGGAGCGGGCGAGGTCCCGGAGCCTGCTGCGGGCGCCGGTGGAGGCGCCGGAGCCGGTGCGGGCCCGCCGGGGCGGGGCCTTCGGCTGGATGGTCGCGATGCTGAAGAGCGGCGCCTCCTGGCGGCACATGCTCTACGCGCTGGTCCACTTCCCGTGGGCGGTGTTCACCTTCACGGTGTCCCTCGTGTTCATGGTCTACGGCTGGGCGATGCTGCTGTACCCGCTGTGGTTCTGGGTGTTCCCGGCCTTCACCGACATGCCCGGGCTCCAGCTGTTCCAGAACGGGGACCGCACGTACTACCTGGACTCCCCGCTGCGGATCGCGCTGGCCTCGGCCGGCGGGGCGCTGCTCGTCCTCGCCACCCCGTGGCTGGTGCGCGGGTTCGCGGGGGCGGACCGGGCCCTGATCCGGGGGCTGCTCGGCCCCTCGCGGATGGCGGCCCGGGTGACGGAGCTGGAGTCGGACCGCGGAGTGGTGGTGGACACCGCGGCCGCCGACCTGCGCCGCATCGAGCGGGACCTGCACGACGGGGCCCAGGCCCGGCTGGTCGCCCTGGCCATGGACCTGGGCCTGGCCAAGGAGAAGCTGGCCGAGGACCCGCAGGCCGCGGCGCGGATGGTGGACGAGGCGCACGGCGAGGTGAAGATCGCCCTCCAGGAGCTGCGCGACCTGGCCCGCGGCATCCACCCGGCCGTCCTCACCGACCGCGGGCTCGACGCGGCCCTGTCGGCCGTGGCCTCCCGCTGCGCCGTCCCGGGCGGGGTGCGGGTGGCGGTGGACCTCCCGGTGCGGCCGGCCCCGGCGATCGAGGGGATCGCGTACTTCACCGTCTCCGAGCTGCTCACCAACATCGGCAAGCACGCCCAGGCGCGCACCGCGAGCGTGGACGTGTGGCGCACGGACGGCCGGCTGCTGATCCAGGTGGCCGACGACGGGCGCGGCGGGGCGGCCGCCTCCCCGGGCAGCGGCCTGGCGGGGCTCGCCGAGCGCCTGGGGGCGGTGGACGGGGTGCTGATCGTGGACTCCCCGGCGGGCGGCGGCACGCGTGTCACCGCCGAGCTGCCCTGGCGGCCCTGACCTCCCGGGACCCCGTCCCCGACCCCGCCGCCCCCGGGACCCGCAGCCCGGACCCTCCCCCCGGGTCCGGGCTGCGACCCGTGCCCGGCGGGGCGGCGGGGCCCTCGGGGACTCCTCCGGTCCGGTGGGTCGATCTGCGCTCCGTCCCGCCTTGAGACTGGGATGCTTTGCTGTGCCAGGTACGGAACGAACGAAAACGGGGCGCGGAATCGTGGAGGACAGGGTTCGGGTCGTCATCGCCGAGGATTCAGTGCTGCTTCGTGAGGGCCTGACCCGGCTGCTGACCGACCGGGGGCATGACGTCGTGGCCGGGGTCGGGGATGCACAGGCCCTGATGGAGGCCATAGAAGGGCTGGCGGCCGAGGACGCGCTGCCCGACGTGGTCGTCGCCGACGTGCGGATGCCCCCCACGCACACCGACGAGGGGGTGCGCGCCGCGGTGCGGCTGCGGGCGGCGCATCCCGGGGTCGGGGTGCTCGTGCTGTCGCAGTACGTGGAGGAGCAGTACGCCACCGAACTGCTGGCCGGGTCGAGCACCGGCGTGGGTTACCTGCTGAAGGACCGGGTAGCCGACGTTCGCGAGTTCACCGACGCGGTGGTCCGGGTGGCCCGCGGCGGTACCGCACTGGACCCGGAGGTGGTGGCCCAGCTGCTGGGACGCAGCCGCAAGCAGGACGTGCTGGCGGGTCTGACCCCCCGCGAGCGCGAGGTCCTGGGCCTGATGGCCGAGGGCCGTACGAACTCGGCGGTGGCCAAGCAGCTGGTCGTCAGCGACGGCGCGGTCGAGAAGCACGTCAGCAACATCTTCATGAAGCTCGGCCTCTCGCCGAGTGACGGGGATCACCGGCGCGTGCTCGCCGTGCTCACCTACCTGAATTCATAGCCGGCTGACAACCTGTCAGTTGTGGCATGGCACAAACCCACCGCCGCTCCCTGAGGCGCAACATCTCAAAGTGGAGTCCAGAATGTGAGCGGCCCGGGGTAGGCCACCCTTACCGACGTAGGGTGGTTTTGGGACGCGTACGCCTCGAAGGAGGTCCAGTTCAGTGACCAGCCAGGTCAGTACCCCAGCCGAGCAGGCCGACGGTGCAGCAGGGGCTGTAGTCGGAGAGCAGCGCACGCCTGCGGCCTCCGGTTCCAAGGAGGTCCGCCGTCTCGACCGCGTGATCATCCGCTTCGCGGGTGACTCGGGCGACGGTATGCAGCTCACCGGAGACCGGTTCACCTCGGAGACCGCGTCGTTCGGCAACGACCTCTCCACCCTGCCGAACTTCCCGGCCGAGATCCGGGCGCCCGCCGGCACCCTGCCGGGCGTCTCCTCGTTCCAGCTGCACTTCGCCGACCACGACATCCTCACTCCGGGTGACGCGCCGAACGTCCTGGTCGCGATGAACCCGGCGGCCCTGAAGGCCAACATCGCGGACGTCCCGCGGGGCGCGGAGATCATCGTCAACACGGACGAGTTCACCAAGCGGCCCATGGCCAAGGTGGGGTACGAGACCTCCCCGCTGGAGGACGGCTCGCTGGACGCGTACAACGTCCACCCGGTGCCGCTGACCACGCTGACCGTCGAGGCGCTCAAGGACTTCGGGCTGACCCGCAAGGAGGCCGAGCGCAGCAAGAACATGTTCGCGCTGGGCCTGCTCAGCTGGATGTACCACCGGCCCACCGAGGGCACCGAGAACTTCCTGCGCCAGAAGTTCGCGAAGAAGCCCGACATCGCCGAGGCGAACGTCGCGGCCTTCCGGGCCGGCTGGAACTTCGGCGAGACCACCGAGGACTTCGCGGTCTCCTACGAGGTGGCCCCGGCCACGCGCGCCTTCCCTACCGGCACGTACCGCAACATCTCCGGGAACCTGGCCCTGTCCTACGGCCTGATCGCGGCCTCCCGGCAGGCCGACCTGCCGCTCTACCTGGGCTCGTACCCGATCACCCCGGCCTCGGACATCCTGCACGAGCTGTCGAAGCACAAGAACTTCGGCGTGCGCACCTTCCAGGCCGAGGACGAGATCGCCGGCATCGGCGCCGCGCTCGGCGCGGCCTTCGGCGGCTCCCTCGCGGTGACCACCACCTCCGGCCCGGGCGTGGCCCTGAAGTCGGAGACCATCGGCCTCGCGGTCTCCCTGGAGCTGCCGCTGCTGATCGTGGACATCCAGCGCGGCGGCCCGTCCACCGGTCTGCCCACGAAGACCGAGCAGGCCGACCTGCTCCAGGCCATGTACGGGCGCAACGGCGAGGCGCCGGTCCCGGTGGTCGCGCCGAAGACCCCTGCGGACTGCTTCGACGCGGCGCTGGACGCGGCCCGGATCGCGCTGACGTACCGGACCCCGGTGTTCCTGCTCTCGGACGGCTACCTGGCCAACGGCTCGGAGCCCTGGCGCATCCCGGACCCGGACGAGCTGCCGGACCTGCGGGTGCAGTTCGCCACCGGCCCGAACCACGAGCTGGCGGACGGCACCGAGGTCTTCTGGCCGTACAAGCGCGACCCGCAGACCCTGGCCCGCCCGTGGGCGGTGCCGGGCACCCCGGGGCTGGAGCACCGCATCGGCGGCATCGAGAAGCAGGACGGCACGGGCAACATCTCGTACGACCCGGCCAACCACGAGTTCATGGTGCGCACCCGGCAGGCGAAGATCGACGGCATCGAGGTCCCGGACCTGGAGGTCGACGACCCGGACGGCGCCCGGACCCTGGTCATCGGCTGGGGCTCCACGTACGGGCCGATCACGGCGGCCGTGCGCCGGCTGCGGAACGCCGGACTGCCGGTGGCGCAGGCCCACCTGCGCCACCTGAACCCCTTCCCGCGGAATCTGGGCGAGGTCCTCAAGCGTTACGACAAGGTAGTGGTTCCGGAGATGAACCTCGGCCAGCTCGCCACCCTGATCAGGGCGAAGTACCTCGTCGACGCGCAGTCGTACAACCAGGTCAACGGAATGCCCTTCAAGGCGGAGCAGCTCGCCACGGTTCTCAAGGAGGCCATCGATGTCTGAGACGACGGCGGAACCCGCCTCCCACCACTCCCTGCTCTCCCTCGTGCCCAAGGCCGAGGGGAAGCAGTCGATGAAGGACTTCAAGTCGGACCAGGAGGTCCGCTGGTGCCCCGGCTGCGGTGACTACGCGGTCCTCGCGGCGGTCCAGGGCTTCATGCCCGAGCTGGGGCTCGCCAAGGAGAACATCGTCTTCGTCTCCGGCATCGGCTGCTCCTCGCGTTTCCCGTACTACATGAACACGTACGGGATGCACTCGATCCACGGCCGCGCCCCGGCCATCGCCACGGGCCTGGCCTCCTCCCGGCGCGACCTGAGCGTGTGGGTGGTGACGGGTGACGGCGACGCGCTGTCGATCGGCGGCAACCACCTGATCCACGCCCTGCGCCGGAACGTCAACCTCAAGATCCTGCTGTTCAACAACCGGATCTACGGTCTGACCAAGGGCCAGTACTCGCCCACCTCCGAGGTCGGCAAGCTCACCAAGTCCTCGCCGATGGGCTCGCTGGACGCGCCCTTCAACCCGGTGTCCCTGGCGATCGGCGCGGAGGCGTCGTTCGTGGCCCGGACCGTGGACTCGGACCGCAAGCACCTGACCGAGGTGCTGCGGCAGGCCGCCGACCACCCGGGCACGGCGCTGGTGGAGATCTACCAGAACTGCAACATCTTCAACGACGGCGCGTTCGAGGTCCTCAAGGACAACGAGCAGGCGCAGGAGGCCGTGATCCGGCTGGAGCACGGGCAGCCGATCCGCTTCGGCGCGGGCGGGCACAAGGGCGTGGTGCGGGACCAGGCCACCGGCGACCTCCAGGTGGTCGAGGTGACCGCGGAGAACGAGTCGCGGATCCTCGTGCACGACGCGTACGCCGCCAGCCCGACGACCGCGTTCGCACTGTCCCGGCTGGCCGACCCGGACACCCTGCACCAGACCCCGATCGGCGTCTTCCGCAACGTGCAGCGGCCCGTCTACGACACGCAGATGGCGGACCAGCTGGACGCCGCGATCGAGCAGAACGGCAAGGGCGACCTGGGCCGGCTGCTCGCGGGCAACGACACCTGGACGGTCGTCGGCTGATCCGCCGCCGCACCGCCCCCGGGCCCGGACCTCCGCGCGGAGGTCCGGGCCCGTCCGCTTTCCGCTGCCGGTGCCGTACGCCGCCCCGCTCGCACGGGTCCCGTCCGCGCTATGCGCCGGCGCGGGCCTCGTCGTACGCCTGTCGGGCCCGCTGCACGTCGGCGGTGCGGCGCTCGGTCCAGCGGGCCAGGGCCCAGACCTGCTCGGCGGCCTCGCGGCCCATGGGGGTGAGGGAGTAGTCCACCCGCGGCGGGATCACGGGCTTGGCGTCGCGCAGCACGAAGCCGTCGCGCTCCAGGGTCTGGAGGGTTTGGGCGAGCATCTTCTCGCTGACCCCGCCGACCTCGCGGCGCAGCTCGCTGAAGCGGTACGAGCGCTCGACGAGCGCGGCCAGCACGAGCACGCCCCAGCGGCTGGTGACGTGCTCCAGCACGACCCGGGAGGGGCACATCGGGGCCCTTACGTTCGCCGGCTGCCCGGGGGCCTGCCGCTCGGGGGCCTGCTGCGTGGGGTCAACACTTACTGCCACACCAGTACCTTACTTCAAAGTGGGTACTTACGAATGGTTAGCGCTCTCCGTAGGGTGGTGTCACCGACCGGAACCCACCCTCGAACGGGAGCACCCCCATGAGCATCGTCGTCACCGGAGCCACCGGAGCCCTCGGCCGCCTCGTCATCGAAGAGCTGCTGGCCAAGGTCCCGGCGGAGCGCGTCGCCGCCGTCGTGCGGGACGGGAACAAGGCCGCCGACCTCGCCGCGCGGGGCGTGGAGCTGCGCATCGCGGACTACGAGGACCCGGCCGCGCTCGCGGGGGCCTTCCGGGCCGGCGACCGCGTGCTGCTGATCTCCGGCAGCGAGGTGGGCCGGCGCATCCCGCAGCACACCGCGGTGATCGAGGCGGCGAAGGCGGCCGGGGTGGCCCAGCTCGCCTACACCGGCATCCTCGGCGGCCCGGAGGCCGACTTCGACCTGGCCGCCGAGCACAAGGCGACCGAGCAGGCGATCCTCGACTCCGGACTCCCCCACACCTTCCTGCGCAACGGCTGGTACCACGAGAACTACACCGCCCAGCTGGGCCCGGTCCTGGAGCACGGCGCCGTCGTGGGCAGCGCGGGCGGGGGCAGGATCGCGTCCGCGGCGCGCGCCGACTACGCGGCCGCCGCGGCCGAGGTGCTGACCGGCGAGGGCCACCTCGGCCGGGTCTACGAGCTCAGCGGGGACACCGCCTGGAGCCTGGAGGAGTACGCGGCCGAGGTCGCGGCCCGCTCCGGCCGGGAGGTCGCGTACCGGAACCTGCCCGCCGACGCGCACCTGGAGGTCCTGACCGGGGCCGGGGTGCCGGAGCCCTTCGCCGCGGTCCTCGTGGACGTGGACGCCGCGATCGCACGCGGCCGGCTCGCCGGCACCAGCGGGGACCTGGCGCGGCTGATCGGCCGGCCGACCACCCCGGTGGGCGAGGCGATCGCCGCGGCCCTCGCGTAGCCGCCCGGATCCGCCGCGGCGCGCGCGCCGGGGCCCGGCACCGCCGGTCCCGGCTCGTGCGCCGCTCGCGCCCCGCGTGAGCAGCGCTCGGGAAGTGTCATGAGTATCTCCCTGGTTTGGGCATGACAGCGGGGTCCTTGCGGCGCTACGGTCGTCAGGTTGGCTTGAAGTCGTCCAGGAGGACACGTGAAGTCAGGCAGCGAACCGCGGCGGACCGGACTGCTCTACGGATTCGGCGCATACGGCATCTGGGGCCTGGTGCCCCTGTTCTGGCCCCTGCTCAAGCCGTCCGGGGCGATCGAGATCCTGGCGCACCGGATGGTCTGGTCCCTCGGCTTCGTCGCCGTGGCCCTGCTCGCCATGCGGCGCCGGGCCTGGATACCCGAGCTGCTCCGGCAGCCGCGCAAACTGGCCCTGACCGTCCTCGCCGCCTCCGTGATCACGGTCAACTGGGGCCTCTACATCTGGGCCGTCAACGCCGGCCAGGTGGTCGAGGCCTCCCTCGGCTACTTCATCAACCCGCTGGTCACCATCGCCATGGGCGTGCTGCTCCTCGGCGAGCGGCTGCGGCCGGTGCAGTGGGCGGCGGTGGGCATCGGCTTCGCCGCGGTCGTGGTGCTGGCCGTGGGCGCGGGCCGGCTGCCGTGGATCTCCCTGGTGCTGGCCTTCTCGTTCGCCGTGTACGGGCTGATCAAGAAGAAGGTCAACATCGGCGGGCTGGAGTCGCTGGCGGCCGAGACCGCCGTGCAGTTCCTGCCCGCCCTCGGCTACCTGCTCTGGCTGTCCGCCGCCGGGCGGTCCACCTTCACCTCCGAGGGCCCCGGGCACCTGGCCCTGCTCGCCTCCACCGGCGTGGTCACCGCCATCCCGCTGATCTGCTTCGGCGCGGCCGCGATCCGGGTCCCGCTCTCCACCCTGGGGCTGCTCCAGTACCTCGCCCCGGCGTTCCAGTTCGGCCTCGGGGTCCTCTACTTCCACGAGGCGATGCCACCCGAGCGGTGGGCCGGCTTCGGGCTGGTCTGGGCCGCGCTGATGCTGCTCACCTGGGACGCGCTGCGCACCGTACGGCGTACCAGGGCGGGGGCCGCGGACCTGCCGCATCCGGCCCCCGCAGCCGCCCCGGCAGCCGCTCCGGCAACCAACCCCGCCGCCGCTCCCGCCGCCGCCCGCGAACCGGCGTAGCCGCCTCATACACCCCTTCAGTCGCCCGCGCCAACACTGGTGCGGGCGACTGTCCGTTTACCGAACAACCCTGACCGAATTCCGCCCTTGACGGAGTGTCACGCTCTCACTGAACATCGGGCTCGCACAGACGCTCTATCCCCGCACGTTCCGTTCCCATCCCCGTACGGAATCCCGGAGCCCCCACATGAGCCTCTCCGTTTCCGGGCGTCTGGCCGCTGCCGCCGCACTCGCGGCCGCCGGCCTGCTCGCCTCCGCCACGCCCGGTGCGCTCGCCGCCCCGACCGCGGTCACCGCCGCCCCCACCCCGCCGGACATCCCGGTCGCCAACGTCAAGGCGCACCTGTCGCAGTTCCAGACCATCGCCACCAACAACGGCGGCAACCGCGCCCACGGCCGGACCGGCTACAAGGCCTCGATCGACTACGTGAAGGCCAAGCTGGACGCGGCCGGGTTCACGACCACGCTGCAGACCTTCACCTCCAGCGGCGCGACCGGCTACAACCTGATCGCCGACTGGCCGGGCGGCGACCCGAACTCCGTGCTGATGGCCGGCTCGCACCTGGACTCGGTGACCTCCGGACCCGGCATCAACGACAACGGCTCCGGGTCCGCGGCCGTCCTGGAGACGGCCCTCGCCGTCTCCCGGGCCGGGCTGACCCCCACCAAGCACCTGCGCTTCGGCTGGTGGGGCGCGGAGGAGCTGGGCCTGATCGGCTCGAAGTACTACGTGAACAACCTGCCGACGGCCGAGCGCGCGAAGATCTCCGGCTACCTGAACTTCGACATGATCGGCTCGCCGAACCCGGGGTACTTCGTCTACGACGACGACCCCACCATCGAGCAGACGTTCAAGACGTACTTCTCCGGCCTCGGCATACCCACCGAGATCGAGACCGAGGGCGACGGCCGTTCGGACCACGCGCCCTTCAAGAACGTCGGCATCCCGGTCGGCGGCCTCTTCACCGGCGCCGACTACACCAAGACCGCGGCCCAGGCGCAGAAGTGGGGCGGTACGTCCGGCCAGGCCTTCGACCGGTGCTACCACTCCTCGTGCGACACCACGGCGAACATCAACGACACCGCTCTGGACCGCAACAGCGACGCCATCGCCTACGCGATCTGGAACCTGGGCTTCGCCACCCCGGTCCCGCCCGGCCCGTCCTTCGAGAACACCACGGACGTGAACATCCCGGACTCCCCCGCGGCGGCCGTCAGCTCGCCGATCACCGTCTCCGGGGTCACCGGCAACGCGCCGGCCACCACCAAGGTGGACGTGAACATCGTCCACACCTACCGCGGTGACCTGATCGTGGACCTGGTCGCGCCCGACGGCACGGTCTACAACCTGCACAACCGCAGCGGCGGCAGCGCCGACAACCTCGTCGCCAGCTACACCGTCAACGCCTCCAGCGAGGTCGCGAACGGGGTCTGGAACCTCCGGGTGAAGGACGCGGCCGCCCAGGACGTCGGCTACATCAACAGCTGGAAGATCACCTTCTGATCCCCCCGCCCGGTTCCGGGTCCCGCTCCGGGGCCTGGATCCGGGCGCGCAACTGCTCGGCCACCGCCGCGAGGTCCGCCTTGCCCAGCTTCGCGGCCTCGACCAGATCGCCGAGGTCCTCGGGCGAGGGCAGGTTCCGGGCCCCGGCCACCCGCAGGTACGAGCGGGTGGCCGCGGCCGCGTAGAACTCGTTCATCGGGGATTCGAGCGCCGGGCACACCGCGAGGGTGTGCAGAAACGCAGCGGCCCGCCATGCCGTGTCGGGGGCGGGCTGTTCCGGTACGAGCACCAGGTCGCTCTGGTGCCGGGCGACTGCGGCCTCGACCCCGGAGGGGTCCCACACGGCCGGGTCGGACGGGAGGTGGTGGGCCAGAGCGGTCCAGGCCCACTCCATGGTGATCTTCAATTCCCGAACCGCTCCTGGAAGTAGCCCCAGTGGTCCGCGAACTCCTCGACCCCGGTGAGGAAACTGCGCCGGTCCTCGTCGAGTTCGCGTTCGGTGACCTCGGTGATCAGCGCGGTGACGGTCGTCCCCAGCGCCGCCGCACGCGCCTTGAGGCGGTCGTGGAACTCCTCGTCCAGGCGGATGGTGACGTGTCTCGACATGCCTTTCACCGTACAGCGGCCCTGCTGTACGGGGGAGGGGAACGGCCCGGGGGTGGCCGGGGACACACTCCCCGGCCACCCCGTGCGCCCGCCGCCCGCCGGCGGCGGGCCTGCCGCTACTTGCCGGACTCGGCCGCCTTCACCAGCGCGTCCTTGGTGACCGCGCCCACGTAGACCGTGCCGTCGTCCGTGATCAGGGCGTTGACCACGCGGGTGGACAGGATCCGGCCCTGGCCGAACTTCCCGGAGACCTTGTCGCCGAGGGCGTCCAGGAACTGCTGCGCCTCCTTCGGGACGTCCTTGCCCTGCTCGACCGCGTTCAGCCCCTTGCCGCCGGGCACCTCGATCTTCGCGATCGCGGCCCAGCCCTCGCCGAGCACCTTCACGTCCTTCGGGCCCTCGCCGGCCGCGCCGCCGGTCAGGCCCTCCAGGCCGGGCAGGGAGTCCAGCGCGCCCGGTCCCGCCCACTTCTCGTGGCCCGCACCGGCCTTGTCCTCGGCCGGGCCCTCCGTCACCTTCGCACCCTTGGGCGGGGTGAAGGCGAAGGTGTCCGCGGCCGGGCGGCCGAAGTCCACCTTGGTGAAGCCGGCTTCCACGATCGGCTTGCCGCCGCCGGAGGCCAGCATCCGGAAGCGCAGCGGCACGCCGTTCTTCGCGTCCACCGCGATCTGCACCGAGCCGATGGTGGAGCCCTTCTGCTTGGGCGTCAGGACCAGCTGGTACGCGTCCCGTCCGGCCACCTGCGCGGTGTCGCCCACCCGCACGTCGGTGGTCGGGCCCGCGGCCGCCAGGAACTCCCGGGCCAGCTCGGCGGGGGTGCCCGGCATCCGGTCCGCGGCCTTCTTCCCCCGGTCGCCGGGGTGCGCGGCCTTGTCGCGCTCGTGGAAGACCTGGTTCGACCTGCTGTCCCAGCCCCAGACGTCCTGCCCGTTGTGGATCAGGCTGTACTCGTCCTTGCCGTCCAGGACGGTGAGCTTCTGCCGGTCCGGGCCGTCGGCCGCGACCTTGACGGTGTGGCTGCCCGTGGCGAGCTCGGTGAGCTTCTGCTCGGGGCTCACGGAACCGCCGCCGGAGCCGCCGGGCGCGCCCGCGCCCAGCCCGCCCAGCAGCCCGTCGGCGAAGGCCGGCAGGCCCAGGTCGGTGCTGATCTTCGCGGTGCCGGACAGCGTCTGCACCTCGGAGGCGGCGACCTTCTCGACGAGCTGCTGCGCCGTGACCTCCGGCAGGTCGGGGCTGCCCGCGTTGGCCAGCGCGGGGACGGCCGCGACCGCCGCCACGGCCACTCCCGCCACGGCGAGCGGTACGACGTACCGCGACGCCTTGCGGCGGCCGGCGCGGAGGTCCTCGGCCTCGGCCGCCTCGGAGCCGCCGACGGGGAACTGTGCGTTGGGTGCCATGAATGCCCTACCTCTGTGTACGGCGGCGCCTATCCCGTATGTACGCGTACACGTCCACCCCGCGCCGCCTGCGTCACCTGATCCGGTGGGGATGGTGGTTCCATCTGACCAAATCGGGCGCTCCGGGGCGTCAGACCGCGGGCTCAACTCCGCGTACTGCGCAGGGATGACACCGGAGGGGGTTTCCCTCCCCATCCCGTAGGGGGCGGGGAGTCCCAGGGGATCATCCCGGCGGGCTGCCGCACGGTACGCGGGCCGGGCCCAGCCGGCCCTGGGCTCAACCGGCCCGGTGCACCACGGCGTCGCAGAGTTCCACGAGGGCGGACTTCGCGAAGCACTCCGGCAGCGGGGCGAGGGCGGCGCGGGCCTCCTCGGCGTAGCGCACGGTGTCCCGGCGGGCCTGCTCCAGCGCCGGGTGCACCCGCAGCCGGGCCAGGGCCTCGGCGTGCCGGGCGTCGTCCGTCAGGTCGCTGTCGAGCAGCCGGACCAGGTCCAGGTCCTCCTCGCGGCCCTCGCGCGCGGCGAGCTCGCGCAGCCGCAGGACCGGGAGGGTCGGGATGCCCTCGCGCAGGTCGGTGCCCGGGGTCTTGCCGGACTCGTGGGAGTCGGAGGCGATGTCGAGCACGTCGTCGGCCAGCTGGAAGGCCACGCCGAGGCGTTCGCCGTACTGGGTGAGGATGTCGACGACGCCCTCGTCGGCGCCGGACATCATCGCGCCGAACCGGCAGGAGACGGCGACCAGGGAGCCGGTCTTGCCGGCCATGACGTCGAGGTAGTGCTCGACGGGGTCGCGGCCGTCGCGCGGGCCGGCCGTCTCCAGGATCTGGCCCGTGACCAGCCGCTCGAAGGCCTCGGCCTGGATGCGGACGGCCTCGGGGCCGAGGTCGGCCAGGATGTGCGAGGCCCGGGCGAAGAGGAAGTCCCCGGTCAGGACGGCTACGGAGTTCCCCCAGCGGGTGTTGGCGCTGGGCACCCCGCGCCGCACCTCGGCCTCGTCCATGACGTCGTCGTGGTACAGCGTCGCCAGGTGGGTGAGCTCCACGACCACGGCGGACGGCACGATCTTGGGCGCGTACGGGTCGCCGAACTGGGAGGCCAGCATCACCAGCAGGGGGCGGAAGCGCTTGCCACCGGCGCGGACCAGGTGCTGTGCGGCCTCCGTGATGAAGGGGACCTCACTCTTGGTGGCTTCGAGCAGACCCTCCTCGACGGCGGCCAGTCCGGCCTGGACATCGGTCTCAAGAGCCTGGTCCCGCACGCTCAGTCCGAACGGCCCGACGACGGTCACGAGGGGTACTCCTGTCTGCTGACGATCACACGGATTGTCGATGTGTCGCTGCCATCACTCAAGTCAGCGTATCCGGTCCATTTTCGATCACCGAGAGCGGCCGGGCGCCGGCTCCCACACAATGCCCGAAGAGCCCCGGTATGTTCGAGTGGAGCAGATAGCGGCGGAAGCGAGCGTTTTGTCCAGAACAGCAACCGGCACCGAACCCGGCGGCCCCGAGGCGCAGCAGCAGCCCGCGGGCGACGGCCACGCCTTCTTCGGGCATCCCCGGGGCCTGGCCACCCTCTCCGGGCTGGAGGTCTGGGAACGCTTCTCGTTCCTCGGCATGCAGGCCATCCTCGTCCTGTACTTCGCGGACACGGCGGCCCGCGGCGGCCTCGGGATGAACCCCGGAACCGCCGCTTCCGTCGCCGCCGCGTACGGGACCATGGTCTACCTCGTGTCGGTCGCGGGCGGCTGGCTCGCCGACCGGATCCTGGGCTCGTACCGGGCGGTCCTGTGGGGCGGCGTCCTCATCGCCTGCGGCCACTACACGATGGCCGTCCCGCAGCCGGCCGCGACCTGGGCGGGCCTCGGCCTGATCAGCGCGGGCACCGGCCTGCTCAAGCCCAACGTGGCCACCATGGTCGGCCGGCTCTACCGCACCGACGACGACCGCCGCGACGCCGGCTTCGCCCTCTACTACACGGCCATCAACACCGGCGCCTTCGCGGGCCCGCTGGTCACCGGCTGGCTCGGCGAGCACAAGGGCTGGCACTGGGGCTTCTCCGCGGCCGCCGTGGGCATGACCGCCGGACTCCTCCAGTACGTGCTCGGCCGCCGACACCTGGCCGGGCGCCGGCACTCCGCCGAGTCCGCCCTCGCCCCGGCGGCCATGCGGCGCGCGGTGCGGCTGATCACCGGCGGACTGGTCGCGGCGGCCGCGGCGGCCGGGCTGCTCGCCGCCGCCGGGTGGCTGACCATGGACCGGTTCGTGGACCTGCTGACCCTGGTCTCGGTGATCGCGCCCGTCGGCTACTTCGCGGTGATGTTCCGCAGCCCGCGGGTGACGGCCGAGGAGCGCGGCCGGCTGCGCCCGTACGCGGTGCTCTTCCTCGCCTCGGTGGCCTTCAACTTCATCCTCTTCCAGGCGTACTCCACGATGATGCTCCTGGCCTCGACGAACGCCCGGACCACGATCCTCGGCTTCGACTTCCCGGCCGGCTGGTACGCCTCGGCCCTCGGCGCGTTCGAGGTGGCGCTGGCCCCGGTGGTCGCGGCCGTCTGGGCGCGGATGGGCCGGCGGCAGCCGCACGCCTCCCGCAAGATCGCGATCGGGGTCGTCCTGGGCGGCCTGTCCTTCCTCCTGATGGCGCTGCCCACGAGCGGGCACGCCGGGGAGGCGTACCGGATGGCCGCCTCGTGGATCGTGGGCTCGTACCTGCTGCTGGGGCTGGGCGACGTCCTGCTGGAGACCTCCGGCATGTCCGCCACGAGCAAGCTGGCGCCCAAGGCCTTCGGCAGCCAGACCATGGCCCTCTGGTTCCTCTCCCTCGCCCTGGCGAACGGCATCCAGGCCCAGGTGGTGAAGCTCTACGGCCGGGTGTCCGACCCCGTGTACTTCGGCTGCAACGGCGCGATCGCGGTCGCCGCGGGACTGGCGGTGATCGCCCTGGGCCCCTGGCTGCGGCGCACGATGCACCCCGTGCACTGACGGGCCGCCCGCCCGAGGCGCGCGACGCGTGCGCCGCGTGCGGCACGCACGGCACGCACGACCCGAACGACCCGAACGAGACCTCCCGAACCGACGGGGACGCCGATGATCATCCGCACCTCCTTCCCCTACGAGACCGCCCACGAGGACGTCCGCATCCCGATGCCCGACGGGACGCAGCTGTACGCGCGCATCTGGCGGCCGGTGACCGGGGAGCCGGTGCCGGCCCTGCTGGAGTACCTGCCGTACCGGCTGACCGACTGGACCGCCCCGCGGGACTGGCAGCGCCACCCCTGGTACGCGGGCCACGGCTACGCCTCCGTACGGGTGGACGTGCGCGGCCACGGCAACAGCGGGGGCCGGCCGGGCGACGAGTACGACGCGCAGGAGCTGGCCGACGGGGTGGCGGTCGTGGAGTGGCTGGCGGCGCAGCCCTGGTGCACGGGCTCGGTGGGCATGTTCGGCATCTCCTGGGGCGGCTTCAACTCCCTCCAGATCGCGGCGCTGGCCCCCGCGCCGCTGAAGGCGGTCGTGACGGTCTGCTCCACCGACGACCGCTACGACAACGACGTGCACTACATGGGCGGTTCGGTGCTGGCCGTGGACATGCACGCGTGGGCGGCCACGATGCTGGCCTTCGCGGCCCGCCCGCCGGACCCCCGGTACGCCGGGGAGGGCTGGCGGGAGCAGTGGCTGTCGCGGCTGGACGCGGTGGAGCCGCTCGTCCACACCTGGCTGGCGCACCAGACCCGGGACGCCTACTGGCGGCACGGCAGCGTGTGCGAGGACTACTCCGCGATCGGTGCGGCCGTGCTGGCGGTGGGCGGCTGGCACGACCCCTACCGGGACGCCGTGCTGCGGCTGGTCGAGCACCTGCCGGCGGACCGGGTGCGCGGGCTCATCGGCCCCTGGTCGCACCAGTACCCGGACCGCGGGCTGCCGCCGGGCCCGGCGATCGGCTTCCTCCAGGAGACCCTGCGCTGGTGGGACCACTGGCTCAAGGGCGAGGACACCGGGATCATGGCCGAGCCGCTGCTGCGGTCCTGGATCAGCGCCTCGCACCCGCCCGCGACCACGTACGAGCGGCTGCCGGGCCGCTGGGTGGGCGACACCGCCTGGCCCTCCCCCGCCGTCACCCCGGTCCGGTACGCCCTCCAGGGCCCCCCGGTCGTGGTGGCCTCGCCGCAGCACACCGGGCTGGACGCGGGCCGGTTCTTCCCGTTCGGGAACGCGGCCGACCTGCCGCCGGACCAGCGGGAGGAGGACGCGAAGTCGGTCTGCTTCGAGTTCCCGGTCGCGGCGGAGCCGGTGGAGGTCCTGGGGCGGCCGCGGGTCTCGGTGCGGCTGCGGATGGACGTGCCGCACGGGCAGATCGCCGCCCGGCTCTGCGACGTGGCCCCGGACGGCTCCTCGACCCTGGTCACCCGGGGGGTGCTGAACCTGTCGGCGCGCGAGGGCCGGGACCGGGCGGTGTCCTGGCCGCCGGGCGCGGTGCAGGAGGTGTCCTTCGAGCTGAACGGCATCGGGCACGCCTTCCCGCCCGGCCACCGGATCCGGCTCGCGCTGTCCTCGGCGTACTGGCCGTGGATCTGGCCGCGGGCCGGCTCGGAGGCGGGCTGGACGATGGACCCGGCGGGCAGCTCCCTGGACCTGCCCGTGCGCACCCCCGTGCCGGACACGGACGAGGGCATCGGCTTCGAGTCCCCCGAGCAGTCCGAGCCGCTGGGCGTCTCCTTCCCGGAGACCCTCGACGAGCCGCGGCCGGAGCGGCTGGTGGTGCGGGACGTGGCCGCCGGGCGGTGGCGGCTGGAGGTGGACCCGCGGTACGGGGGCACCCGGGTCCACCCGGACGGCCTGGAGTACTCCGAGGAGGCCCTGGAGACGTACGAGATCCAGGACGCGGACCCGCTGTCCGCGCGGACCGCGTCCCGGTGGCGGATCCGGCTGCACCGGCCGGACCGGGCCTGGGACGTACGCGTGGAAACCCGGTCGGAGATCTCCTGCGAGGCGGGGGCCTTCCTGACGGCGAACGAGCTGGTGTGCCGGGACGGGGAGGAGATCGTCTTCCACCGCACGTGGGAACGGCGCATCCCCCGCGAGGCGGGGTGATCCCCGGAGGCTCCGCCCCCGCCCCCGGTCCGCCGGGGGCCGGCCCCTGCCCCGGTCAGGCGTACAGGCGCTCCAGGACCACCGCGATGCCGTCGTCCTCGTTGGAGAGCGTGACCTCGTCCGCGACGGCCAGGAGCTCGCGGTGCGCGTTCGCCATGGCGACCCCGTGCGCCGCCCAGGCGAACATGGGGATGTCGTTCGGCATGTCGCCGAAGGCGATCGCGGACTCCGCGGGCACGCCCAGCCGGGCCGCGGCGAGGGCCAGCCCGCCCGCCTTGTCGATGCCCGGCGGCTGCAGCTCCACCGTGTGCTCGCCCGCCATCGTCACGTTCACCAGGTCTCCGACCACCGCGCGCGCCACCCGGGTGAGCTCGTCGTCGTCGAGGCGGGGGTGCTGGATCAGCACCTTGTTGATGGGCGCGGACCACAGGTCGGCCCGCCGGGGCACCCGGACGGTGGGCAGGTGCGGGTGCCACATCCGGTAGCCGGGCCCTATCAGCATCTCCGCGTCCACGCCCTCGCGGTTGACGGCCGCGTACACCTCGCCGATCTCCGCCTCGATCTTGCCGAGGGCCACGTCGGCCAGCTCCCGGTCCATCGGCACGGAGTGCAGCATCCGCCCGGCCCCCGCGTCGTACACCTGCGCGCCTTGCCCGCACACCGCGAGCCCCCCGTAGCCGAGGCCGTCGAGCACGTGGCGCACCTGCGGGACGGGCCGTCCGGTGACCACGATGTGCTGTGCGCCCGTCGCGCGCGCCCGCGCGAGCGCCCGGTGCGAGCGGGGTGAGACGGTGTCTCCGGCGCGGAGCAGGGTGCCGTCGAGGTCGGTGGCGATCAAGGCGTATGACACCCGCCAAGGATACGGATGGAGATCACGACGCGTCGGTACAAGTCCTATAAATCGGGCGCGAATCCGGCCTCCCGTACGCCGCACCGGACACGTATCCTATGGTCTCGCACAGGAATCCCCGGGGACACCCGGGCTCCGGCGCCCCGCACGCGCGCAGACCCACCGTGGACCCCATGGAAGCGAGGCAGCACCCATGCCCCAGCAGAGCCCCCTCGACCTCCCCGAGGGCGACCCGTTCGGGCCGCACAACCTCCCCTACGGCGTCTTCACGACCGCGGACGAGCCGCTGCGCCGGCGCATCGGCGTGCGGATCGGCGGCCACGTGCTGGACGCCGGGGCCGCCGCGGCCGCCCTCGGCTCCGCGCACGCGGAACTGCTCGCCGCGCCCTCGCTGAACCCGCTGCTCGCCGCCGGGCGCCCGGTGTGGACCGCGGTCCGCGCCGAGCTCACCGCATGGGTCGCCGAGCCGGCCCACCGGGCCGTCGTGGAGCCCCTGCTCGTGCCGCTCGACCGGGTCGTGATGCACCTGCCGTACGAGGTCGCCGACTACGTCGACTTCTACGCGAGCGAGCACCACGCCACGAACGTGGGCCGGATGTTCCGCCCCGACGGGGAGCCGCTCACCCCCAACTGGAAGCACCTGCCGATCGGCTACCACGGCCGGGCCGGCACCCTCGTGGTCTCGGGCACCGAGGTCGTGCGCCCCTCCGGGCAGCGCAAGGGCCCCGCCGACCCGGCGCCGGTCTTCGGCCCGAGCATCAAGCTCGACATCGAGGCGGAGGTCGGCTTCGTCGTCGGCGTCCCCTCCGAGCAGGGCCGGCCGGTGCCGCTGGAGTCCTTCGAGGAGCACGTCTTCGGGCTCTTCCTGCTGAACGACTGGTCCGCCCGGGACATCCAGGCCTGGGAGTACGTGCCGCTCGGCCCCTTCCTCGGCAAGTCCTTCGCGACCTCCGTGTCCGCGTGGGTCACCCCGCTGGAGGCCCTGGAGGCCGCCCGCACCGCCCCGCCGGCCCGGGACTTCCCGCTGCTGCCCTACCTCGACGACTCCGGGGTCCGGCCGGGCGGCTTCGACCTGCACATCTCGGTGGCCCTCAACGGGCAGGAGATCGCGGCCCCGCCGTTCTCCACCATGTACTGGACCGCGGCCCAGCAGCTCGCGCACATGACCGTCAACGGGGCGTCCCTGCGCACGGGGGACGTCTTCGCGTCGGGGACCGTCAGCGGGCCCGAGACAGGGCAGCGGGGATCGCTGCTGGAGCTGACGTGGAACGGGCGGGATGCGATCGAACTCGCCGACGGCAAGCGGACGTTCCTGGAGGACGGGGACGAGGTGACCCTCGCGGCCTGGGCGCCGGGGCCGGGCGGCACGCGCGTGGCCCTCGGCGAGGTCACGGGCCGCATCACCCCCTCCGCCTGACGGGGCTCCGCCCCGCCCGCGCCCGGCGGCCCGCCGCCGGGCGGGGCGTCCGGGTGCGGGCTCCCGGGCGCGGGGGGATCGTGGGAAGGAGGTACGGGCCGGGAACCCGGGGTCCGTACCGTCCTCGCCATTCCAGGAGGCGATGTCCATGCGACACCTCAGGGCAGTCCTCACCGGCGCGGCCACCACCTGCCTCGTCCTGACCGCAGCCCCGGCGCACTCCGCCGAAACCCCCTCCCCCGAGCCTCCCGCCCGGCACGTGCTCGACCTCGGCAGGGCCTACCTCGCCACCCTCCGCTACGTGGACGAGCAGGCCGCCGTGGACGACGGCTACGAACCGGACGCGGTGTGCGCGGCGGACCCGAAGGGCTCCGGCGCCATGGGCTACCACTACGTCAAGGAGTCGCTGATCGGGTCCACCGATCCGACGAAGCCCGCCGCGGTGCTCTACAGCCCGGAGAAGGGGCCGGACGGCAAGCGCCGGCTGCTCGCCCTGGAGTGGCTGGTCCCCGACAAGGACCAGGACCTGAAGACGGACACGGACCGCCCCTCGCTCTTCGGCGTGCCCTTCGACGGCCCGATGCCCGGACACGCACCCGGCATGCCCGTCCACTACGACCTGCACGCCTGGACGTACGAGGACAACCCCGACGGGTTCTTCAAGGCGTGGAACCCGGACGTGAAGTGCCCGCCGGGATCGACGGTCCCGCCGTCCACCCCGCCGGACTTCGCCCCGTCCGCGTCCCCCGACGGATCTTCCTCCTGACCGCCGGCCCACCGCACGCAGGGGGCCCGGCCCCCCGGAGGGGACCGGGCCCCGGTCCTGCGTACCGCGCGGCGCCGCGCCCGCTCAGCGCGCGAAGACGCTCGCCTGGCCGGCCAGGTCCAAGAAGTACTGCGGGGCCACGCCCAGGACGACCGTCACGGCCACCCCGATCCCGATCGTCGCCATCGTCAGCGGCGAGGGCACCGTCACCGTCGGCCCGTCTGCCTTCGGCTCGCTGAAGAACATCAGGACGATCACCCGGATGTAGAAGAACGCGGCGATCGCCGAGGAGATCACACCGACCACGACCAGCGCCCCGGCACCCCCCTCCGCCGCCGCCTTGAACACCGCGAACTTGCCCGCGAAGCCCGAGGTCAGCGGAATGCCCGCGAAGGCCAGCAGGAACACCGCGAACACCGCCGCCGTGAGCGGCGACCGCCGCCCCAGCCCGGCCCACTTGGACAGGTGCGTGGCCTCGCCCCCCGCGTCCCGCACCAGCGTGACCACCGCGAACGCGCCGATCGTCACGAACGAGTAGGCCAGCAGGTAGAAGAGGACCGAGGAGACCCCCTCCTCGGAGGTGGCGATCACACCGGCCAGGATGAAGCCCGCGTGCGCGATGGACGAGTACGCGAGGAGCCGCTTGACGTCGGTCTGGGTCACCGCGATGACCGCACCGGCCAGCATGGTGACGATCGCGACCCCCCACATCACCGGGCGCCAGTCCCAGCGCAGCCCGGGCAGCACCACGTACAGCAGGCGCAGCAGGGCGCCGAACGCGGCGACCTTGGTGGCGGCGGCCATGAACCCGGTGACCGGGGTGGGCGCGCCCTGGTAGACGTCCGGGGTCCACATGTGGAACGGCACCGCGCCGACCTTGAACAGCAGGCCCATCAGGATCAGCGCCCCGCCGATGAGCAGCAGCGCGTCGTTGCCCATGGTGCCGGCCAGGGCCGGGTCCACGGAGGTGACCGTGCCGTCGACCACGTCGGCGATCCGGGCGTACGAGACCGAGCCCGCGTACCCGTAGACCAGGGCGATTCCGAAGAGGAGGAAGGCGGAGGAGAAGGCGCCGAGGAGGAAGTACTTCACGGCCGCCTCCTGCGACATCAGCCGCTGGCGGCGGGCGACGGCGCACAGGAGGTACAGCGGGAGGGAGAAGACCTCCAGGGCCACGAACAGCGTCAGCAGGTCGTCGGCCGCCGGGAAGATCAGCATGCCGGAGACCGCGAACAGCGCGAGCGGGAACACCTCGGTGGTGGTGAAGCCGGCCCGCACGGCCGCCTTCTCGCTCTCGCTGCCCGGGACGGAGGCCGCCTGGGCGGCGAAGGAGTCCACCCGGTTGCCGTGGGCGGCGGGGTCGAGCCGCCGCTCGGCGAAGGTGAACACCGAGACCGCGGCGGCGAGGATGATCACGCCCTGGAGGAACAGCGCGGGCCCGTCCACCGCGACGGCGCCCATGGCGGCGATGTGCGCCTTGGTGGAGCCGTACCCGCCGGCGGCCAGCCCGACCACGGCCGCGAAGGCCGAGGCGAGGGCGGCCACCGCCAGGAACACCTGGACGTGGTAGCGGGACCTGCGGGGGACGAAGGCCTCGACGAGGACGCCCAGGATCGCCGCGCCGACCACGATCAGCGTGGGCGAGAGCTGGGCGTACTCGATGTGCGGGGCCGGGATCCGCTCGACGGGGTCGGCGGCCACCGCCCACAGGCCGTGGACAGCAGTCAATGTGCTCACTTCGCCGCCTCCACCTCGGGCTTGGGGTCGTGCTGCTTCACGTCGGACATCGTGTGCTCCACGGCCGGGTTGACGATCTGCGTGAGGGGCTTCGGGTACACGCCCAGGCCGATCAGGAGCACGATCAGCGGGGCCACCACGAGCACCTCGCGCAGGCGCAGGTCCGGCATCGTCCGGATGGACTCGTCCTTGACGGGTCCGGTCATGGTGCGCTGGTAGAGCACCAGGGTGTAGAGCGCGGCCAGCACGATGCCGAGGGTGGCGACGACGCCCGCCACCGGGTAGCGGGCGAAGGTGCCGACCAGGACCAGGAACTCGCTGACGAACGGGGCGAGTCCGGGCAGGGACAGGGTGGCGAGGCCGCCGATCAGGAAGGTGCCGGCGAGCACCGGGGCCGCCTTCTGCACGCCGCCGTAGTCGGCGATGAGCCGGGAGCCGCGCCGGGAGATCAGGAAGCCGGCGACGAGCATCAGGGCGGCCGTGCTCAGCCCGTGGTTGACCATGTAGAGGGTCGCGCCGGACTGGCCCTGGGAGGTCATCGCGAAGATGCCCAGGATGATGAAGCCGAAGTGCGAGATGGAGGCGTAGGCCACCAGCCGCTTGATGTCCCGCTGCCCGACCGCGAGCAGGGCCCCGTAGACGATGCTGATCAGGGCCAGGACGAGGATCACCGGGGTGGCCCACTTGCTGGCCTCCGGGAACAGGCCCAGGCAGAAGCGGAGCATCGCGAAGGTGCCGACCTTGTCGACCACCGCGGTGATGAGCACGGCCACCGGCGCGGTGGCCTCGCCCATCGCGTTGGGCAGCCAGGTGTGCAGCGGCCACAGCGGGGCCTTCACCGCGAAGGCGAAGAAGAACCCGAGGAACAGCAGGCGTTCGGTGTTGGTCGCGATGTCGAGGGAGCCCGCGGCCCGGGCGGCGGTGATCTCCTGGAGGGAGAAGCTCCCGGCGGCCACGTACAGGCCGATGACGGCGGCCAGCATGATCAGCCCGCCGGCCAGGTTGTAGAGGAGGAACTTGACCGCCGCGTACGAGCGCTGCGCGGCGGCGTTCTCGTCGCTGCCGGCGTGGGCCCGGTCCCCGAAGCCGCCGATGAGGAAGTACATCGGGATGAGCATGGCTTCGAAGAAGATGTAGAAGAGGAAGACGTCGGTGGCCTCGAACGAGATGATCACCATGGCCTCGACCATGAGGATCAGGGCGAAGAAGCCCTGGGTGGGGCGCCACCGGGAGGACTGCGTCTCCAGGGGGTCGGCGTCGTGCCAGCCGGCCCCGATCACGAAGGGGATCAGCAGGGCGGTGAGCGCGATGAGCGCCACCCCGATGCCGTCCACGCCCAGCTCGTAGCGGACCCCGAAGTCCTTGATCCAGGAGTGGGATTCGGTGAGCTGGTAGCGGTCGCCGCCGGGCTCGAAGCGGATCGCGACCAGGGCCGCGAGGGCCAGCGTGGCCAGCGAGAAGAGCAGCGCGAGCCACTTGGCGGCGGTCCGGCGGGCGGCCGGGACGGCCGCCGTCAGGATCGCGCCGGCCGCGGGCACCGCGGCCGTCGCCGTCAGAAGCGGGAAACTCATTTCACACCGCCCTCATCAGCAGGGTCGCGGCGATGAGGATCGCCGTGCCCCCGAACATCGAGACCGCGTAGCTGCGGGCGTAGCCGTTCTGCAGCTTGCGCAGCCGGCCGGAGAGGCCGCCGACCGAGGCGGCCGTGCCGTTGACCACGCCGTCGACCAGGGTGTGGTCCACGTACACGAGCGAGCGGGTCAGGTGCTCGCCGCCGCGCACCAGCACGACGTGGTTGAAGTCGTCCTGGAACAGGTCCCTGCGGGCGGCGCGGGTGAGCAGCGAGCCGCGCGGGGCGACGACCGGGACGGGCCTCCGTCCGTACATGGCCCAGGCGAGGGCCACGCCGACGGCGAGGACCGCCATGGTGGCCAGGGTGACCGTCAGGGCTCCGATCGGCGGGTGCCCGTGGGTGTGGCCGGTGACGGGCTCCAGCCAGTTCAGGAAGCGGTCGCCGATGCTGAAGAACCCGCCCGCGAACACCGAGCCGAAGGCCAGCAGGACCATCGGGACGGTCATGCTCTTGGGCGACTCGTGCGGGTGCGGCATCTCGCCGGCCCGGTGCTCGGCGGCGGGTTCGGCGCTGGGCACCGCGTCCGCGTCGGGGGCGGGCTGCCAGCGCTTCTCGCCGAAGAAGGTCAGGACCATGACGCGGGTCATGTAGAAGGCGGTGATGCCGGCGCCGAGCAGGGCCGCGCCGCCGAGGATCCAGCCCTCGGTGCCGCCCTTGGCGAAGGCCGCCTCGATGATCTTGTCCTTGGAGAAGAAGCCGGACAGGCCCGGGAAGCCGATGATGGCGAGGTAGCCGAGGCCGAACGTGGCGAAGGTGATGGGCATGTGCTTGCGCAGGGCGCCGTACTTGCGCATGTCCACCTCGTCGTTCATGCCGTGCATGACCGAGCCGGCGCCGAGGAAGAGCCCGGCCTTGAAGAAGCCGTGCGTCACCAGGTGCATGATCGCGAAGACGTAGCCGATCGGGCCGAGGCCCGCGGCCAGCACCATGTAGCCGATCTGGGACATCGTCGAGCCGGCGAGGGCCTTCTTGATGTCGTCCTTCGCGCAACCGACGACCGCACCGAAGAGGAGCGTGACCGCGCCGACCACGACGGTCGCGAGCTGGGCGTCCGGCGCCCCGTTGAAGATCGCGCCGGAGCGGACGATCAGGTAGACGCCGGCGGTGACCATGGTGGCCGCGTGGATCAGGGCCGAGACCGGGGTCGGGCCCTCCATCGCGTCCCCGAGCCAGGACTGGAGCGGCACCTGGGCCGACTTGCCGCAGGCGGCGAGGAGCAGCATCAGGCCGATGGCCGTCAGCTTGCCCTCGGACGTCTCCCCGGCGGAGGCGAGGACCGGCTCGAAGGCGAAGGTGCCGAAGGTGGTGAACATCAGCATGATCGCGATCGACAGGCCCATGTCGCCGACCCGGTTGACCAGGAAGGCCTTCTTCGCGGCGGTGGCCGCGCTGGGCTTGTGCTGCCAGAAGCCGATGAGCAGGTACGAGGCGAGGCCCACGCCCTCCCAGCCGACGTACAGCAGCAGGTAGTTGTCGGCGATGACGAGGAGCAGCATCGCCGCGAGGAACAGGTTCAGGTAGCCGAAGAAGCGGCGGCGCCGCTCGTCGTGCTCCATGTACCCGACCGAGTACACGTGGATGAGCGTGCCCACGCCCGAGATCAGCAGGACGAAGGTCATCGACAGCTGGTCGAGGTGGAAGGCCAGGTCCGCCTGGAAGCCCTCGACGGGGATCCAGCTGTACAGGTGCTGGGACATCAGCCGGTCTTCGCCGTCCCGCCCCAGCATGTCGGCGAACAGGGCCAGGCCGATGCCGAACGAGGCGGCCGCCAGCAGGGTGCCGAGCCAGTGCCCGGCCTTGTCGAGGCGGCGGCCGCCGCAGAGCAGCACCGCCGCTCCGAGCAGTGGCGCTGCGACGAGCAGCGCGATCAGGTTCTCCACAGCGACCCCTTACAGCTTCATCAGGCTGGCGTCGTCGACCGAGGCCGAGTGGCGGGTACGGAACAGCGACACGATGATCGCGAGGCCGACCACGACCTCCGCGGCGGCCACGACCATCGTGAAGAAGGCGATGATCTGGCCGTCGAGGTTGCCGTGCATCCGGGAGAAGGTGACGAGCGCGAGGTTGCAGGCGTTGAGCATCAGCTCCACGCACATGAACAGCACGATCGCGTTCCGCCGGATCAGCACCCCGGACGCGCCGATGGTGAACAGCAGGGCCGCCAGGTACAGGTAGTTGACCGGATTCACTTCGCCGCCTCCTCACGGCCGAGCCGCTCCGCGGAGCGCTGCTCCAGCGCCTTCAGGTCGTCGATGGCCTGGGCGGACACGTCGCGCACCTGGCCGCGGGCGCGGAGGGTCTTGCTGACGGTCAGCTCGGACGGGGTGCCGTCCGGCAGCAGGCCGGGTACGTCCACCGCGTTGTGCCGGGCGTAGACGCCGGGGGCGGGGAGCGGCGGGAGCTGCTTGCCCTCGCGGACGCGGCGCTCGGCCAGTTCGCGCTGGGTGGCGGCGCGCTCGGTGCGCTCCTTGTGCGTGAGGACCATCGCGCCGACGGCCGCGGTGATGAGCAGCGCGCCGGTGATCTCGAAGGCGAAGACGTACTTGGTGAAGATGAGCCGGGCGAGGGCCTCCACGTGGCCGCCGGAGTTGACCCGGCCCAGCCCGTTGAAGGTCTTGAGCCCGGCGTTCCCGATGCCGGCGATCAGCAGGACGCCGAAGCCGAGCCCGCAGAGGAGGGCCAGCCAGCGCTGGCCCTTGAGGGTCTCCTTCAGGGAGTCCGCCGCGGTGACGCCGACGAGCATGACCACGAAGAGGAAGAGCATCATGATCGCGCCGGTGTAGACGACGATCTGGACCACGCCGAGGAAGTACGCGCCGTTGGCGAGGTAGAACACGGCCAGGATGATCATCGTGCCGGCCAGGCACAGTGCGCTGTGCACGGCCTTCTTCATCAGGACCGTGCACAGCGCCCCGATGACGGCGGTGATGCCCAGCACCCAGAACTGGACGGCCTCGCCCGTGGAGGTGAGCGAGGCGGCGGCGATCGCGTTCACGCCCCCACCCCCTCGCCGCCGTTGCCGGCCTCGGCCGTCACCGCGTCCGCGGGCAGCTCGCCCTTGGACAGGGCCGGCTGCCGCTCCGTACCGGGGGCCGCCCCGGTGACCAGGCCGCGGTAGTAGTCCTGCTCGTCCGTGCCGGGGTACATCGGGTGCGGTGCCTCGACCATGCCCTCGGTGAGGCCGGCGAGCAGCTGCTCCTTGGTGTAGATGAGCGACTCGCGGCTGGCGTCGGCGAGTTCGAACTCGCTCGTCATCGTCAGGGCCCGGGTGGGGCAGGCCTCCACGCACAGCCCGCACAGGATGCAGCGGGCGTAGTTGATCTGGTAGACGCGGCCGTAGCGCTCGCCCGGGGAGTAGCGCTCCTCCTCGGTGTTGTCCGCGCCCTCCACGTAGATGGCGTCGGCGGGACAGGCCCAGGCGCACAGCTCGCAGCCGATGCACTTCTCCAGGCCGTCCGGATGGCGGTTGAGCTGGTGCCGTCCGTGGAAGCGCGGAGCGGTGGTCTTCTGCTGCTCCGGGTACTGCTCGGTGAGCCGCTTCTTGAACATGGCCTTGAAGGTCACGCCGAAGCCGGCGACCGGGTTCTGCCACTTCTCGTCAGACATTGCCGGCACCCTCCTCTCGGTCGCTTTCGGTGGTGGCGCCGCCACTGGCAATCAGCTCCCGCTCGTGGCGGGGCCGTCGGCGCGGTACCGGCGGAAGGGTCTGGCCGGGCAGCGGCGGTACGGGGAACCCGCCCGCCATGGGGTCGAATGCGGCGGCGTCCTCCGCCGCCTTCGCCGCGCCCGCGGAGCGCCCGGCGCGGCGGTCCCGGAACATGTCCGCGACCAGGGAGACCAGCAGGATGGAGACCACGGCCCCGCCGACGTAGAGCACGATCGACTGGAAGTCGTAGTTCTCGTTGCGCAGGGCCCGGACGCTCGCGACGAGCATCAGCCAGAGCACCGAGACCGGGATGAGGACCTTCCAGCCCAGCTTCATCAGCTGGTCGTAGCGGACCCGGGGGAGGGTGCCGCGCAGCCAGATGAAGAAGAAGAGGAGCAGCTGCACCTTGACCACGAACCAGAGCAGCGGCCACCAGCCGTGGTTGGCGCCCTCCCAGAAGGTGCTGATCGGGTACGGGGCCCGCCAGCCGCCCAGGAACAGGGTGACCGAGACCGCCGAGACGGTGACCATGTTGACGTACTCGGCCAGCATGAACATCGCGAACTTGATCGACGAGTACTCGGTGTTGAAGCCGCCGACGAGGTCGCCCTCGGACTCCGGCATGTCGAACGGCGCCCGGTTCGTCTCGCCGACCATGGTGACGACGTAGATGATGAAGGACACCGGCAGCAGCACGATGAACCAGCGGTCCTGCTGGGCCTCGACGATCGCCGAGGTGGACATCGACCCGGAGTAGAGGAACACCGAGGCGAAGGCCGCGCCCATCGCGATCTCGTACGAGATCATCTGCGCGCAGGAGCGGAGGCCGCCGAGCAGCGGGTACGTGGACCCGGAGGACCAGCCGGCGAGCACGATGCCGTAGATGCCGACCGAGGCCACCGCGAGCACGTACAGCATCGCGATCGGCAGGTCGGTCAGCTGCATGGTGGTGCGCTGGCCGAAGATGGAGACCTCGTTGCCGGACGGGCCGAAGGGGATCACGGCGATCGCCATGAAGGCGGGGATCGCGGCGACGATCGGCGCCAGCACGTAGACGACCTTGTCCGCCCGCTTGACGATGACGTCTTCCTTCAGCATCAGCTTGACGCCGTCGGCGAGGGACTGGAGCAGGCCCCAGGGGCCGTGCCGGTTCGGGCCGATGCGCAGCTGCATCCAGGCGACGACCTTGCGCTCCCACACGATGGAGAAGAGCACGGTCACCATCAGGAAGGCGAAGCAGAACACCGCCTTGATGACGACGAGCCACCAGACGTCGCGCCCGAACAGGGACAGGTCCTCGGCGGCCGTCTGTACGAACTCACTGTGTGCCGCGTTCACGCGTGCACCTCCGGCGTCGTGTCGCTGACGTCGGCCGGCGGTACCGCCGGGCCGATGCGGACCAGGGCGCCGGGGCGGGCGCCCGTGTCCGAGAGGACCCCGCCGCCCGTCGAGTTCAGCGGGAGCCAGACCACCCGGTCGGGCATCTCCGTGATGCGGAGCGGGAGTTCCACGGATCCGGCGGGGCCGGTGACGGCGAGCAGGTCGCCGTCCTTCACCCCGGTCTCGGCGGCCGTCGCGGCCGACAGCCGGGCGTTGGCCGCGTGCCGGGTGCCGGCCAGCGCCTCGTCGCCCTGCTGGAGCAGGCCCTGGTCGAGGAGGAGCCGGTGCCCGGCGAGCACGGCCTCCCCCGCGGCGGGCCGGGGCAGCGACTGCGCCGAGGCGGACTGCTCGGAGGCGGGCTCCCCGCTCCAGCGGCCCAGCCGGTCGATCTCGGTGCGTACGGCGTGCAGGTCGGGCAGGTTGATCCGGCGGGCCGGGCTGCCGGTCTCCTCGGCGAGGGCATCCGCGAGCATGTGCAGCACGCGGGCGTCGGCCGGGGCGAGCCGGCGGGTCATCTGGTCGGGCTTCAGGGCGGCCTCGAACGGGCGGACCCGGCCTTCCCAGTTGACGAAGGCGCCGGCCTTCTCGGCGACCGCGGCCACCGGCAGGACCACGTCGGCCCGGTCGGTGACCTCGCCGGGGCGCAGCTCCAGCGAGACCACGAAGGCCTCGTCGAGGGCGACCCGGGCGCGCGCCGGGTCCGGCAGGTCGGCGGGCTCCACGCCCGCGACGACCAGGGCGCCGAGCTCGCCGGAGGCGGCGGCCGCCAGGATCTGGCCGGTGTCCCGACCGTAGCGGTGCGGGAGCTCCTCCAGCCCCCAGGCGGCGGCGACCTCCTCGCGGGCCCGCGGGTCGGTGGCCGGGCGGGCCCCGGGCAGCAGCGAGGGCAGGGCCCCGGCCTCGACGGCGCCGCGCTCTCCGGCCCGCCGCGGGATCCACACCAGCCGGGCCCCGGAGGCGGCGGCCAGCCGGACGGCGGCGGTCAGCGCGCCGGGCACGGCGGCCAGCCGCTCGCCGACCACGATCACGGAGCCGGCGGCCCGCAGGGCCTCGGCGGCCGCGTGCCCGCCCTCTTCGAGGCCGGTGCGGGAGCCGAGTGCGTCCAGCCACTCGGGCTCGGTGCCCGGCGCGGCCGGCAGGAGGGTGCCGCCCGCCTTCTCCAGCCCGCGGGTCGCGAACGGGGCGAGGGCGAAGGTCCGCTGCTTGCGCTTGCGGTGGGCCTTGCGCAGCCGCAGGAAGACGCCGGGGGCCTCCTCCTCGGACTCGATGCCGGCCAGCAGCACGGCCGGGGCCTGCTCCAGCGAGGTGTACGTGACCCCGGTGCCGGACAGGTCGCGGCCGCGGCCGGCGACGGTGGCGGCGAGGAAGTCGGCCTCCTCCGCGCTGTGCACGCGGGCCCGGAAGTCGATGTCGTTGGTGTCGAGGGCCACCCGGGCGAACTTGGCGTAGGCGTAGGCGTCCTCGACGGTGAGCCGGCCGCCGGTGAGCACCGCGGACCGGCCGTGCGCGGCCGCGAGTCCGCGGGCGGCGGCGGCCAGGGCCTCGGGCCAGCTCGCCGGCGCCAGCACCCCGTCGGCCCCGCGGACGAGCGGGGTGGTCAGCCGGTCGGGCCGCTGGGCGTAGCGGAAGCCGAACCGCCCCTTGTCGCAGATCCACTCCTCGTTGACCTCGGGGTCCTCGGCGGCCAGCCGCCGGAGCACCTTGCCGCGCCGGTGGTCGGTGCGGGTGGCGCAGCCGCCCGCGCAGTGCTCGCACACGCTCGGGGAGGAGACGAGGTCGAAGGGGCGGGAGCGGAACCGGTAGGCGGCCGAGGTGAGGGCGCCGACGGGGCAGATCTGGATGGTGTTGCCGGAGAAGTACGACTCGAAGGGGTCGCCCTCGCCGGTGCCGACCTGTTGGAGGGCGCCGCGTTCGACCAGTTCGATCATCGGGTCGCCGGCGACCTGGTGGGAGAAGCGGGTGCAGCGGGCGCACAGCACGCACCGCTCGCGGTCGAGCAGCACCTGCGTGGAGATCGGGACCGGCTTCTCGTAGGTCCGCTTGCGGCCCTCGAAGCGGGATTCGGCGTTGCCGTGGGACATGGCCTGGTTCTGCAGGGGGCATTCGCCGCCCTTGTCGCAGACCGGGCAGTCCAGGGGGTGGTTGATCAGCAGGAGTTCCATCACCCCGCGCTGGGCCTTGTCGGCCACGGGCGAGGTGAGCTGGGTGCGGACCACCATGCCGTCGGTGCAGGTGATGGTGCAGGAGGCCATCGGCTTGCGCTGGCCCTCCACCTCGACGATGCACTGGCGGCAGGCGCCGGCCGGGTCGAGGAGCGGGTGGTCGCAGAAGCGCGGGATCTCGATGCCGAGCTGCTCGGCGGCGCGGATGACGAGGGTGCCCTTGGGAACCGACAGTTCGATGCCGTCGATGGTCAGGGAGACCGTCTCCACGGGGGCCTCGGGGGGCCCCGCTGCGTCGCCGCCCCCGGCGGGGGCGCTGCTGGTCAGGGTCATGCGGTCACCTCCGTGTCGGCCCAGAGGGTCGACTTCGCCGGGTCGAAGGGGCAGCCCTTGCCCGTGATGTGCTGCTCGTACTCCGCGCGGAAGTACTTGAGCGAGGAGAAGATGGGGCTGGCGGCGCCGTCGCCGAGTGCGCAGAAGGACTTGCCGTTGATGTTGTCGGCGATGTCGTTCAGCTTGTCGAGGTCGGACATCGCGCCCTTCCCCGCCTCGATGTCGCGGAGCAGCTGGACCAGCCAGTACGTGCCTTCGCGGCAGGGGGTGCACTTGCCGCAGGACTCGTGGGCGTAGAACTCGGTCCAGCGGGTGACGGCGCGGACCACGCAGGTGGTCTCGTCGAAGCACTGGAGGGCCTTGGTGCCGAGCATGGAGCCGGCCGCGCCCACGCCCTCGTAGTCGAGGGGCACGTCGAGGTGCTCGTCCGTGAACATGGGGGTGGAGGAGCCGCCCGGGGTCCAGAACTTCAGCCGGTGGCCGGGCCGCATCCCGCCGCTCATGTCGAGGAGCTGGCGCAGGGTGATGCCGAGCGGGGCCTCGAACTGGCCGGGGTTGGCGACGTGTCCGGACAGGGAGTAGAGGGTGAAGCCGGGGGACTTCTCGGTGCCCATCGACTTGAACCAGTCCTTGCCCCGGGCCAGGATCGCGGGAACCGACGCGATGGACTCCACGTTGTTCACCACGGTGGGGCAGGCGTAGAGGCCTTCCACCGCGGGGAAGGGGGGACGCAGCCGGGGCTGTCCGCGCCGGCCTTCGAGGGAGTCGAGGAGTGCGGTCTCCTCGCCGCAGATGTACGCGCCCGCGCCCGCGTGCACGGTGATGTCGAGCTTCAGGCCGCTGCCGAGGACGTCCTCGCCCAGGTAGCCGGCCTCGTACGCCTCGCGGACCGCCTCGTGCAGGCGGCGCAGGACCGGCACGACCTCGCCGCGCAGGTAGATGAAGGCGTGCTCGGACCGGATCGCGTAGCAGGCGATGATCATTCCCTCGATGAGGGAGTGCGGGTTGGCGAAGAGGAGGGGGATGTCCTTGCAGGTGCCCGGCTCGGACTCGTCGGCGTTGACGACGAGGTAGTGCGGCTTGCCGTCGCCCTGCGGGATGAACTGCCACTTCATCCCGGTGGGGAAGCCTGCGCCGCCGCGGCCGCGCAGTCCGGAGTCCTTCACGTAGGCGATCAGGTCGTCCGGGGTCATCGCGAGGGCCTTGCGCAGGCCCTCGTAGCCGCCGTGCCTGCGGTAGGTGTCCAGGGTCCACGACCGCGGGTCGTCCCAGAACGCCGACAGCACCGGCGCGAGCAGCTTCTCCGGGCTGGTCCCGCCCCCGGCGCCGGGCCGGGTGGGCCCGCCGTCGCTGAGCTCGGAGGTCATCGTCATCACTCCCCTCCCTCGGTGCCGGCCTCGCCCCTCGGGTGGACGACGGTCGTGTGCGGGGTCTCGCCGCGGGCGATCTTCAGGCCCACCAGGGAGGCGGGGCCCGCGCCGCCGCTCGCCTCGACCGCGCCCGCGCGCGGGTCGGGGAAGCCGGCGAGGATCCGCGCGGTCTCCTTGTAGGTGCACAGGGGCGCGCCGCGGGTGGGCTCGACGGGGCGGCCGGCCCGCAGGTCGTCCACCAGCGCCTTGGCCGATTCGGGGGTCTGGTTGTCGAAGAACTCCCAGTTGACCATCACGACGGGGGCGAAGTCGCAGGCCGCGTTGCACTCGATGTGCTCCAGCGTGACCTTGCCGTCCTCGGTGGTCTCGTTGTTGCCCACGCCCAGGTGCCGCTTGAGCTCGTCGAAGATGGCGTCCCCGCCCATGACCGCGCAGAGGGTGTTGGTGCAGACGCCCACCTGGTACTCGCCGGAGGGCTTGCGGCGGTACATGGTGTAGAAGGTGGCGACCGCGGTGACCTCGGCGGTGGTCAGGCCCAGGGTCTCGGCGCAGAAGCGGATGCCGGTGCGGGAGACGTGGCCCTCCTCCGACTGCACGAGGTGCAGCAGCGGCAGCAGCGCGGAGCGGCTGTCGGGGTAGCGGGCGATGACTTCCCTGGCGTCCGCCGCCAGCCGCTCCCGGACCTCGGCCGGGAACTCGGGGGCGGGGAGCTGCGGCATCCCGAGGCTGATCTGCTCGGTCATCGGTCGACGCCTCCCATCACGGGGTCGATGGAGGCGACGGCGACGATGACGTCGGCGACCTGGCCGCCCTCGCACATCGCGGCCATGGCCTGCAGGTTGGTGAAGGACGGGTCGCGGAAGTGGACCCGGAAGGGGCGGGTGCCGCCGTCGGAGACGACGTGGACGCCGAGCTCGCCCTTGGGGGACTCGACGGCCGCGTAGGCCTGGCCGACCGGTACCCGGAAGCCCTCGGTCACCAGCTTGAAGTGGTGGATGAGGGCCTCCATGGAGGTGCCCATGATGTTCTTGATGTGGTCGAGCGAGTTGCCGAGTCCGTCGGGGCCCAGGGCGAGCTGCGCCGGCCAGGCGATCTTCTTGTCGGCGACCATGACCGGGCCGGGCTCCAGCCGCTCCAGGCACTGCTCGACGATCCGCAGGGACTGGCGCATCTCCTCCAGGCGGATCAGGAACCGCCCGTACGAGTCGCAGGTGTCGGCGGTCGGCACGTCGAACTCGTACGTCTCGTAGCCGCAGTACGGGTCGGACTTGCGCAGGTCGTGCGGCAGGCCGGCGGAGCGGAGGATGGGGCCGGTGGCGCCCAGGGCCATGCAGCCGGCGAGGTCGAGGTAGCCGACGTCCTGCATGCGGGCCTTGAAGATCGGGTTGCCGGTGGCGAGTTTGTCGTACTCCGGCAGGTTCTTCTTCATGGTCTTCACGAAGTCGCGGAGCTGGTCCACGGCGCCCGGGGGCAGGTCCTGGGCGAGGCCGCCGGGGCGGATGAACGCGTGGTTCATGCGCAGGCCGGTGATCAGCTCGTAGATGTCGAGGATCAGCTCGCGGTCACGGAAGCCGTAGATCATGATCGTGGTCGCGCCCAGCTCCATGCCGCCGGTGGCGATGCACACCAGGTGGGAGGAGAGCCGGTTGAGCTCCATGAGCAGGACGCGGATGACGGAGGCCCGGTCCGGGATCTGCTCGGTGATGCCGAGGAGCTTCTCGACGCCGAGGCAGTAGGCGGCCTCGTTGAAGAACGGCGTCAGGTAGTCCATGCGCGTCACGAAGGTGGTGCCCTGCGTCCAGTTGCGGAATTCGAGGTTCTTCTCGATGCCGGTGTGCAGGTAACCGATTCCGCAGCGGGCTTCGGTGACGGTCTCGCCGTCGATCTCCAGGATCAGGCGGAGCACCCCGTGGGTGGAGGGGTGCTGCGGGCCCATGTTGACGACGATGCGCTCGTCGTCCGCCTTGACCGCGGACTGGACGATCTCGTCCCAGTCCCCGCCGGTGACGGTGTAGACGGTGCCTTCGGTGGTCTCCCGGGAGGCCGCGTGGTGGGAAGTGGACATCAGCTGTACGACCTCCGCTGGTCGGGAGCCGGGATCTGGGCGCCCTTGTACTCGACGGGGATGCCGCCGAGGGGGTAGTCCTTGCGCTGCGGGTGGCCCTGCCAGTCGTCCGGCATCATGATCCGCGTGAGGGCGGGGTGGCCCTCGAAGACCAGGCCGAAGAAGTCGTAGGCCTCGCGCTCGTGCCAGTCGTTCGTCGGGTAGACCCCGACGAGGGAGGGCAGGTGCGGGTCCCCGTCCGGGACCGAGACCTCCAGCCGGATCAGCCGGCCGTGGGTGAGCGAGCGCAGGTGGTAGACGGCGTGCAGCTCGCGTCCCTTGTCCCCGGGGTAGTGGACGCCGGAGACCCCGGTGCACAGCTCGAAGCGCAGCGCCGGATCGTCGCGCAGGGTGGACGCCACCCGGACCAGGTGCTCGCGGGCGATGTGGAAGGTGAGCTCCCCGCGGTCGACGACCGTCTTCTCGATCGCGTTCTCGGGGACCAGGCCCTGTTCCTCCAGGGCCCCTTCGAGCTCGTCGGCCACCTCGTCGAAGTAGGAGCCGTACGGGCGGGTGGCCGCGCCGGGCAGGGCCACGGTGCGGACCAGGCCGCCGTAGCCGCTGGTGTCGCCGCCGCTCTCGGCGCCGAACATGCCCTTGCGGACGCCGATGATCTCGCCGGCCCGGCCGCCGCGGGGGGCGGGGACGTTGTTGTCGGCAGGGGTGTCGCTCACCGGAGGAGCCCCTTCATCTCGATGGTGGGGAGCGCCTTGAGGGCCGCCTCCTCCGCCTCGCGGGCCGCCTCTTCCCGGTTCACGCCGAGCTTGGAGGACTGGATCTTGTGGTGGAGCTTGATGATGGCGTCCATCAGCATTTCGGGGCGGGGCGGGCAGCCGGGGAGGTAGATGTCGACCGGCACGATGTGGTCGACGCCCTGGACGATCGCGTAGTTGTTGAACATGCCGCCCGAGGAGGCGCAGACGCCCATGGAGATGACCCACTTGGGTTCGGGCATCTGGTCGTAGACCTGCCGCAGCACCGGCGCCATCTTCTGGCTGACCCGGCCGGCCACGATCATGAGGTCGGCCTGGCGCGGGGATCCGCGGAAGACCTCCATGCCGAAGCGGGCCAGGTCGTAGCGGCCGGCGCCGGTGGTCATCATCTCGATGGCGCAGCAGGCGAGGCCGAAAGTGGCCGGGAAGACCGACGCCTTGCGCACCCAGCCCGCGGCCTGTTCGACGGTGGTCAGCAGAAAGCCGCTCGGCAGCTTCTCTTCGAGTCCCATGGAATCCAGCCCCTCAGTCCCATTCCAGGCCGCCGCGCCGCCACACGTACGCGTAGGCAACGAAGACGGTGAGCACGAAGAGCAGCATCTCGACGAGCCCGAAGATCCCCAGGGCGTCGAAGGTGACGGCCCAGGGGTAGAGGAAGACGATCTCGATGTCGAAGACGATGAAGAGCATCGCCGTCAGGTAGTACTTGATGGGGAAACGGCCGCCGCCGGCCGGCGTGGGAGTGGGCTCGATGCCGCACTCGTACGCCTCGAGCTTGGCCCGGTTGTACCGCTTTGGACCGATTAGCGTGGCCATGACCACGGAAAAGATCGCAAACCCTGCCCCGAGGGCGCCGAGCACGAGGATGGGCGCGTAGGCATTCACGCTCCTCGCTCCTTCCAGTCGTCCTTGACCGTTGGACCGCGTGATCTCCGGCAGCGCATGTCCCGCCTCGCGAAGATCGTGCACATGTGAGGCAGTTCACAAGCCGGACTGACCCGCATCCTATGCCTGTCCATCTGTGATCTGCGACACGGGTAACGCCAAGGACTTTGTGATCTCCACCACCTGACGAACGATCATGAAGTCAGATGAGCAGTGATCTTCATACGTGAAGCACACATGTGATCACCAAAGGTGACATCCGCTGGTGTTACCGCAGGTGAACGCAGTTCCGCACTATCAAACAGTGGCCACTACATGCAAATTTGCGACAGACCTGGGCCGGTGATAAAGGAACCGGCGTCGCCCGACCGGATGAGACGGGTGGACGGGGGTGGACGGCGGCGGGCGGGGGTGGGCGGCCGCGGGCGCGGGTCGGCGGCCGGACGGAGGGGCCGGCCGAAGAGGTCCGCTCCCCTTGATCGCGTGCGCGCGTTCACGATCTTCGCGCCGCCCGAGAGGCCGTCCGGAAGGCCACCCCGAGGGCCACCCGGGAGGCCGCCTGGAAGGCCGCCGGAGGGAAGGTGGCGGAATCGACGGCTCCCCGTGATGTCGCTGTGACCTGCGCCACGTCGTTTCCGCGACGGCGAAAGCGGGCTTGGCCAACGACCGGGGCAGGTGGTAGGCCACAGGTCAATTCGGACTTATTGCGGAAACCCCATGATCACAGCCTTGTGACCCCCTGTCCGATTCGCCCGTTACGGCGTCAATAAGACCTGCGACGCGCCCGGTTCAAGCCATCTGAGCGCAACTGTGGCGCAAGCCACGTTTCTTGATGGGAACCTCAACCCCCTGATAGCGGTTGTTCTCATGTCCCATACCGCTCACATACCCAGCCACCGGAAGCCCCGCCGCAGCGCCTCGAAGCTCGCGGTCCGCGCCGGAGTTGCCGGTGGCGTCCTCAGCACCCTGGCGATGGCCGGGCCGGCGAGCGCCGCGCCGTCCGAGCCCGTGACCGAGACGCTCGAAATGCCGGTCCTGAACCTGGACCTGGCGGCAGACGTCTCCTCCGCCCTC
Organism: Streptomyces sp. NPDC030809; assembly: GCF_055572195.1. Lineage (NCBI taxonomy): Bacteria > Bacillati > Actinomycetota > Actinomycetes > Kitasatosporales > Streptomycetaceae > Streptomyces > Streptomyces sp. NPDC030809. The sequence continues at coordinate 108,967 of NZ_JBVIDV010000004.1, read as the reverse complement.
ACGCAGTCCGCGGACGCCGCCCAGGCCCGCGCGCTCGACACCGAGCTCGCCGCCCTGGAGCAGAGCGCCGAGAAGACCGCCGCCGCCGACGCGAAGAAGGCCAAGGCCGCCGCGAAGGAGAAGGCGGAAGCCGAGGCCCAGGCCGCCGCGAAGGCCGAGGCCGACCGCAAGGACGCCGAGCGCGCCTCCCGCAGCGCCGCCCGCACCACCCTCGGCAACGGCGGCGGCAACTCCTCCTCCGCCGACGACGCCGCCAGCAGCGACTCCGGCGCGGCCCGCGCCTCCAAGGGCGGCGGCACCGCCGCCTCCATCGTCAACTTCGCCCTGGCGCAGGTCGGCAAGGCCTACATCAGCGGCGCCACCGGCCCCTCCGCGTACGACTGCTCCGGCCTCGTGCAGGCCGCGTACCGCCAGGCCGGCATCACCCTGCCGCGCGTCTCCCAGGACCAGTCGGCCCGCGGCACAGCGGTCTCGCTGAGCAACCTCCAGCCCGGCGACGTCCTTTACTGGGGCGGCCGCGGCAGCGCGTACCACGTCGCCATCTACGTCGGCGGCGGCCAGTACGTCGGCGCGCAGAACCCGTCCGCGGGCGTGGCCAAGCACTCGCTGGACTGGGACCGCCCCTCCGGCGCCGTCCGCATCCTCTGAGCGCTCCCCGCTCTCCGGGCCCGCGCCCCCAGCACGGCCGAGGGCCGGTACTCCCCCGCTCGGGGGTGGAGTACCGGCCCTCCGCCGTGTCCGCGCCCGGCGCCTGAGCCCCGCTCAGGAGAGTTCCGCCGCCAGCCGGAGCCGGGCCGCGCGCTGGGTCCGGTACGCGGCCAGGGTCTCCGCCTGCTCCTCCACCAGCCGCTGCTGGTACGCCGTCTCCACCGCCGCCCACACCCCCACGAGGTTGGTCTCCCGCTTGCAGGCCACGTCCCGCACCGCGACCGCCACCGCCCTGGGGCCGCCCGGGTCGGCGTCCAGGCCCAGCCGGGCCGTCACCTCGTACGGGCTGTCCACCCCCCGGTAGCCGGCCCGGGCCAGGCAGGCCGACCACCGGGCGAGCACCGCCGCCACCCGCGAGTCGCGCTGCGCCCGGGTGTGCGCCTCCGAGGCCAGCCCGAAGGCGAACAGCAGGTCCACGCTGTCCTTCTCGGGCGCGTACAGCTTCCGGTAGCCCTCGCGCAGGCAGCCGCCGGGCGGCACCCGGCGGCCGCCGACCGTGATCCCGCTGTCCGCCGCCGCGGCCTCCTCCTCGGTCCGCGGGTCGGGGCCGGTCTGCCGCCCCTGCCCGCCGGGCCGTTCGCCGTAGAGGACGGTACGGGCGCTGTCGCTGAGCGGGGGCTCGGGCGGCCGGGGCGGGCGCGGGCGGCCCGCGTCCCGGTCGTAGCCGTGCGCGGCGGCCTCCGCGGGGTCGGCGAGGCCGAAGAGGTGGCGGTGCCGGTCCGCCCGGCCGGCGCCGGTACGGGCGGGCGGGGCCGGGGGCGCGTACGCGAAGCCGAACCGGCTCATGCAGCGGACGGTCAGGCGCTGCTGGGCCGCCTCCAGCCGGGCCTTCTCCTCGTCGGAGTCCTCGTACGCGTCGAGCGGCAGGGTGAGGGAGGCGGTCGGCGGGTTGACCGGAACGGCGCCGAGGGCCGGCTCGGCCGGGCGGTCCGCGCCCCCGCCGCCGGGCGCGCAGCCGGCGGCGACCGCGGCGGCGAGGGCGGCGGCACATGCGGCCGCGGCCAGGCGGCGGACGGCTGCGGGCCGGGGCGGGGCGGGGGTCGGGGGCCGTGCGTCCACTTCGCGTTCCTCACCGTCGGGGATCCGGGTAACCGGAGTCAACGGCCCCGCCCGGGGGTGCACAAGTAGACAACCGGCCTGGCTGGCAGATCACTTGTTCGGGCCGGAAACCGCTTCCTAGGATGCGCGTTCATGCCGAAGGATGCGCTCACGCGCGGGAGGCGCGTCGTGCTCGGCGTCGTGGCCGGGGCCGCGCTGATGACGGCGGGCGGGCTGCTGGCCACCGCCCTGGTGAAGTCTCCGGCCCAGCTGGCGGCCGAGGCCGGGCCGCCCGCCCAGGGGGTGCTGCTGGCCTCGGTCGAACGCCGGGTGCTGGCCGAGACGGTGGTGATGCGCGGGACCGTGGTGGCCGACCAGAGCGTGGCGGTGACCGCCCCGCAGCCCGCCGGGGCCGGGGCCGGGGCCGCCGTGGTGACGCGGCTGCCGCTGAAGGCCGGGGACCGGGTGCGCCCGGGCCGGCTGCTGGCCGAGGTCTCCGGCCGGCCGGTGTTCGCCCTGCACGGGGAGCTGCCCGGCTACCGCGACCTGCGGCCGGGGGCGGCCGGGGCGGACGTGGCCCAGCTCCAGCGCGCCCTGCGCGAACTGGGCCACGGCACCGGGGCCGACCGGCGGGGCGTGTTCGGTCCCGGCACGAAGTCGGCGCTGACCGCGCTCTACCGCGCCCTCGGCTATCCCCCCGTACCCGCCGTCCCGGACGACGGGGAGTCCGTACGCACGGCCCGCGAGGCGGTGCGCTCCGCCCAGTGGGCCCTGGAGGACGCGGAGTCCGCCGAACGGGAGGCCCGGCGCACGCCGAAGTCCGGCGGCGGGCCCGAGGGGGGCGGCCCGGAGGGCACGTCGGCGGGGGCGACGGGCGGAGCGGACGGCGGAGCGGACGGCGGAGCGGACGGCGGCGCGGGCGGTGGGGACGGGGCCGGGAAGCCGGGCGGCGGGGGTGGTGAGGCGTACGGCCGGGCGGGGGCGGCGGGCTCCGGCGGGCCGGTGGCCGGGCTCGGGGCGGTGGCCGCGGGCGGGCGGACGGCGGCGGCCGGGCGGGCGGTGGTGCGGGCGCGGCAGACGCTTGCCGATGCGCGGGCCCGGCTGGCCGCGGCCGAGGCGGCCGACGGGCCGATGCTGCCGGCCGCCGAGGCGGTGTTCCTGCGCTCGTTCCCCGCGCGGGTGAACACGGTGGGGGCGCGGGTCGGGGCGCCCGCGACCGGAGCCGTACTGACCCTGTCGGCCGGTGAACTCGTGGTGGAGGCCTGGCTGGAGGCCGACCGGCGGCGGCTGCTGCGGGCCGGGCAGCCGGCCGTGGTCTCGTCCGAGGTGCTCGGCCAGGACGTACGGGCGAAGGTGCTGCTGGTCGCCGGGGAGCCGGCCGAGGCCGCGGCCCCCTCGGCCGAACCCGGCCGCGAAGGGGCCGCGGGCCCGGCCCGGCTGGGCTACCGGATGGTGGTCCGGCCGGACCGCCCGCTGCCGGCCGGGTTCGCCGGCCAGGACGTCCGGCTCACGGTCCAGTCGGCCGCGACGGCCGGCCCGGCCCTGGTGGTCCCGGTCACCGCGGTCTCCGCGGGCGCCGACGGGCAGACCTCCGTCACCGCGGTCACCCCCGCCGGCACCCAGCACCGGGTGGCGGTCCGTACGGGCACCAGCGGGGACGGGTACGTGGAGGTGGTCCCGCTGCGCCCCGGCACCCTCGCCGAGGGCACCCGCGTGGTCACCGGCTCGGCGGGACCGTCCGCGGGCGCGGGCGGGGCTGACGGCGTCGGAGCGGGCGGGGTCGGAGCGGGCGGGGCCGCTCGGGACTCCGGGGACCCGCGGTGAGCCCGTGGCTCCGGAGGGCCGCGCAGGCCTCGGCGCCGGGCGCGGCACCGGGCGCGGACGCGGACTCCGGGCCGGCGGGCGTTGCGGCGGAAGACCCGGCGGACGGGCCCGTGGACGGCCGGGCGGACGGGCCGGACGGGCCGGACGTGGTCATGGAGTTTCGGGGGGTGGGGTTCACGTATCCCGGGCCGCCGCCCGTCGAGGCGCTCGGGGGCTGCGATCTGACGGTGCGGAGGGGGGAGTTCCTGACCGTGGTCGGGCCCTCGGGGTCCGGGAAGTCGACCTTCCTCAACCTGGCGGGCCTGCTCGACGTGCCCACCCGCGGGCGGTACCTCCTCGACGGCATCGACACCGGCGCGCTGCGCGAGCGGGAACGGGCCGCACTGCGCGGCCGGCGGATCGGGTTCGTGTTCCAGTCCTTCCACCTCCTCCCGCACCGCAGCGCGCTGGAGAACGTGGCACTGGCCCTGCTCTACACCGGCGTACCCGCCGCCGAACGGCGGGCCCGGGCCCGCACGGCCCTGGAGCGGGTCGGCCTCGGCCACCGGGCGCAGTCTCCGCCCGCGCAGCTGTCGGGGGGCGAACGCCAGCGGGTGGCGGTGGCCCGGGCCCTGGTCGGCCGGCCCTCGCTGCTGCTGTGCGACGAACCCACCGGCAACCTGGACTCGGCGAGCGCCGCCTCCGTACTGGACCTGCTCGGCGGGCTGCACACGGCCGGGATGACGGTCCTGGTGATCACCCACGACCCCGGGGTGGCCGCCCTCGGCGGCCGCACGGTCACGATCCGGGACGGCCGGCTCCACGAACGAGGGCGGGAGGCATGAGGCCCGCGCCCACCCGGCTCTCGGTACGGGACGCGCTCTCGGAGGCGGTCGCGGGGATGGTGCGGCGGCCCGGGCGGGCGGTGCTCACCGCGCTCGGGACGGTGCTCGGGGTGGGCAGCTTCGTGGCGGTGCTCGGGCTGACCGCCACGCTGTCCGCGCGCATCGACGGGCGGTTCAGCGTGCTGACGGCCACCGAGGTGACGGTCGAGGACGTGGCCGCCCAGCAGGACCCGTTCGCCCCGCCCGCCTTCCCCGCCGACGCGGAGCGCCGGATCCGGGCCCTCGCCGGCATCGAGCACGCCGGGGTGCACTGGCCCGTGCGCCCGGCGCCCCCGGTCGGTCCCGGCCCCGCCGGTACGGGCCTGGCCGTGGTGGCGGCCTCCCCCGAGGCGGTGCTCGCGATGGCCCCGCGGCTGCGGCAGGGGCGGCTGTACGACGGGTTCGCCGAGCGGACCCGGCAGCGGGTGGTGGTGCTCGGCGGCGGGGCCGCGGCCCGGCTGGGGGTCACCACGCTGGGGACCCGGCCCGCCGTGCGGATCGGCGGCGAGATGTTCACGGTGGCCGGGATCCTCGACGACGTGGGCCGCCAGCCGGAGAACCTGCTCGCGGCGCTCGTGCCGCGGGCCACCGCGGAGGGGCTGTGGGGGCCGCCGGGGCCCGGTGCGGCCCGGATGCTGGTCTCCACCGAGCCGGGTGCGGCCCGCCAGATCGCGCGGCTCGCGCCGCCGGCGCTGCGGCCGGACCATCCCGAGCACCTGCGGGCCGTGCCCCCGCCGGATCCGCGGCGGCTGCGGGCCGGGGTCTCTTCGGACCTGGGGACGCTGTTCCTGCTGCTCGCCGGGATCTGCCTGGTGATCGGCGCGGCCGGGATCGCCAACACGACGCTGGTGGCGGTGCTGGAGCGGACCGGGGAGATCGGGCTGCGGCGGGCGCTGGGTGCGCGCGGGCGGCACGTGGCGGCGCAGTTCCTGACGGAGTCGGGGCTGTTGGGGGGGCTGGGCGGGGTGGTCGGGACGTCTTTGGGGGTGCTGGTGGTGGTGGGGGTGGCGGTGGGGCGCGGGTGGACGCCGGTGCTGCACCCGGTGGTCGTGGCCGCGGCCCCCGCGGCCGGTCTCCTGACCGGCCTCGTCGCGGGCCTGTACCCGGCGTGGCGGGCGGGGCGGGTCGAGCCGGCGGCGGCCCTCCGCCGCTGACCCTGCGGGGCCTTCTCCCCACCCCGCCCCTTCCCGAGCCGGGGTCAGGCCTTGGGGGCCGCCTTGCTGAGGCCGTTGATGATGCGGTCCATCGCATCGCCACCCGTCGGATCCGTCAGGTTGGCCAGCATCTTCAGCGTGAACTTCATCAGGACGGGGTGCGTCAGACCGCGCTGGGCGGCGATCTTCATGACCTTCGGGTTGCCGATGAGCTTCACGAAGGCGCGGCCCAGCGTGTAGTAGCCGCCGTAGGTCTCCTTGAGGACCTTCGGGTAGCTGTGCAGGGCGAGTTCGCGCTGGGCCGGGGTGGCCCGGGCGTGGGCCTGGACGATGACGTCGGCCGCGATCTGGCCGGACTCCATCGCGTAGGCGATGCCCTCGCCGTTGAACGGGTTGACGAGCCCGCCCGCGTCGCCGACCAGCAGCAGGCCCTTGGTGTAGTGCGGCTGCCGGTTGAAGGCCATCGGCAGGGCCGCGCCGCGGATCGGCTGGGTCATGTTCTCGGGGGTGTAGCCCCAGTCCTCGGGCATGGACGCGCACCAGGCCTTCAGCACCTCGCGCCAGTCCAGCTCGCGGAAGGCGGAGGAGGAGTTCAGGATGCCCAGGCCCACGTTGGAGGTGCCGTCGCCCATGCCGAAGATCCAGCCGTAGCCGGGCAGCAGCCGGTCCTGCGGGCCGCGCCGGTCCCACAGCTCCAGCCAGGACTCCAGGTAGTCGTCGTCGTGCCGCGGGGACTCGAAGTACGTGCGGACGGCCACGCCCATCGGCCGGTCCTCGCGCCGGTGCAGGCCCATCGCCAGGGACAGCCGGGAGGAGTTGCCGTCGGCCGCGACCACCAGCGGGGCGTGGAAGGTGACGGCCTTCTTCTCGTCGCCGAGCTTGGCGTGCACGCCGGTGATGTGCCCGGTGCGCTCGTCGCGGATCGGCTCGCCGACGTTGCAGCGCTCGTACAGCCGGGCCCCGGCCTTCTGCGCCTGCCGGGCGAGCTGCTCGTCGAAGTCGTCGCGCTTGCGGACGAGTCCGTAGTCCGGGAACGAGGCGAGTTCCGGCCAGTCCAGCTGGAGGCGCACCCCGCCGCCGATGATCCGCAGGCCCTTGTTGCGCAGCCAGCCGGCCTCTTCGGAGATGTCGATGCCCATCGCCACGAGCTGCTTGGTGGCGCGCGGGGTCAGGCCGTCGCCGCACACCTTCTCGCGCGGGAAGGCCGTCTTCTCCAGCAGCAGGACGTCGAGTCCGGCCTTGGCGAGGTAGTACGCCGTGGTCGAGCCGGCGGGCCCGGCTCCGACGACGATCACATCCGCGGTGTGTTCGGAGAGGAGCTCGGTCACTGCGGGATCTCCCGGAGGCTCAAGAGGGGGTGCCTAATGCACAGGACATGGGCAGTCTATGCAGCGATGAGTGATCACGATCCCGAAGGGCTGTACCGATGAGCGAGCAGTACCCCACCGTCGTGCTCCGCGTCCCGACCGAGGAGGACGCGTACGTCTGGCACCGGATCTTCGCCGATCCCGACGTCATGGAGTTCCAGGGCGGGGCGCCCGCCGAGGTGTCGGTCTACGAGGAGTTCAGCGCGCGCCAGCGCATGCACGACGCGCAACTGGGTGTCTGCTTCTGGACCCTGCTCGACGAGGAGGGCGAGGTCATCGGGTTCACGGGGGCGCAGCCCTGGCCGCTCGACTGGGGTCCCGTGGGCGAGATCGAGATCGGCTGGCGGCTGGCCCGCCCGTACTGGGGCAAGGGGTACGCGGCGGCCGCGGCCCGCGAGACCCTGGAGCGGGTGCGGGCGGCCGGGATACCGAGAGTGGTGGCGATGGTGGACGAGCGCAACGCCCGTTCCATCGCGGTGGCCGAGCGGCTGGGGATGGAGTTGGCGGAGTCCTTCACCACGGCCTCCGGCACGAAGGGCCGCCGCTACGCGCTCTCCCTCGCGCAGCCGTAGCCCCGCCGCGCTCAGAAGACCGACAGGCCGGTCAGCGTGGTGAAGCGGTCGAGGGCCGCCACCCCCGCCACCGAGTTGCCGCGCTCGTCGAGTCCGGGGCTCCACACGCACAGCGTGCAGCGTCCGGGCACGACGGCCACGATCCCGCCGCCGACCCCGCTCTTGCCCGGCAGGCCCACCCGGTACGCGAAGTCCCCGGCCGCGTCGTACGTGCCGCAGGTCAGCATCACCGCGTTGACCTGCTTGGCCTCGCTGCGGCTGAGCAGCCGGGAGCCGTCCGCGAGCAGGCCGTGGCGGGCCAGGAAGCGGGCGGCCAGGGCGAGGTCGGCGCAGCTGGTCTCGATCGAGCACTGCCAGAAGTAGTGGTCGAGGAGGGCGGGCACCGGGCCGGTGATGTTGCCGTAGGAGGCCATGAAGTGGGCGAGGGCGGCGTTGCGGTCGCCGTGCGCGGCCTCGGACTGCGCCACCTCCGTGTTGAAGGCGAGGTCCGGGTTGCCGCTCTCGCGCCGCAGGAACTCCAGGAGTTCGCTGCTCGCGTCCCCGGTCCAGGCCTGGAGCCGGTCGGTGACCACGAGGGCGCCCGCGTTGATGAACGGGTTGCGCGGGATGCCGTTCTCGTACTCCAGCTGCACCAGGGAGTTGAACGGGTTGCCGGAGGGCTCCCGGCCCACCCGCTCCCAGATGCTGTCCCCGCCGTGGGCCAGCACCAGGGCCAGGGTGAACACCTTGGTGATGGACTGGGCGGAGAACGGCACCCGCCAGTCCCCCACCCCGTGGACGTTGCCTTCGAGGTCGGCGACGGCCATGCCGAACCGGCCGGGGTCCACCCCGGCGAGCGCCGGGATGTACTCGGCCGGGGTGCCGGTGCCCACCAGCGGGGCGACGTCCTCGGCGATGCGTTCCAGTACGGCCTGGTAGTCCACGTGCGTACGGGTCCCTACGCGGCGGGGACGGCCGGGCCGGCGGGCTTGACCCCGCGGTGCAGGGCGACGATGCCGCCGGTCAGGTTGCGCCAGGCGACGCGCTGCCAGCCGGCCTTCTGCAGCAGTCCGGCGAGCTCCGGCTGGGCCGGCCACGCGCGGATGGACTCGGCGAGGTAGACGTACGCGTCGGGGTTGGAGGACACGGCCCGCGCCACCGGCGGCAGGGCGCGCATCAGGTACTCGGTGTAGACGGTCCGGAAGGGGGCCCGGACCGGCTGCGAGAACTCGCAGATGACGACCTGGCCGCCGGGCTTGGTCACCCGGTACAGCTCGCGCAGGGCGCTGTCGGTGTCCTGGACGTTGCGCAGGCCGAAGGAGATCGTGACGGTGTCGAAGACCCCGTCCTTGAACGGCAGCTTCGTGGCGTCCCCGGCGGTCAGCGGCAGGTGCGGGTTGCGCCGCTTGCCCTCGCGGAGCATGCCGAGGGAGAAGTCGCAGGGGACGACGTACGCGCCGGTCGCGGCGAAGGGCAGCGAGGAGGTCGCGGTGCCCGCAGCCAGGTCGAGGACCTTGTGCCCGGGGCGGGCGGCCACGGCCTTGGCGACCTCCTTGCGCCACAGCCGGGCCTGGCCCAGCGACAGCACGTCGTTGGTGAGGTCGTAGTTGGCCGCGACTCCGTCGAACATGGAGGCGACCTCGTGCGGCTGCTTGTCCAGGGTGGCCCGGGTCACTGGCGTTCGCCTCGCAGGTGTCGGGTGCGGCGGTGCGCCCGCGGCGCGGGCCGGCCGCACGTCGCGGTGGATTCCGCCCCCATTCTGGCAGGCCGTCCCGGCCCGTCCCGGAGGCGGTGGCCCCCGGCGCCGCACACTGGCCCGAAGGACAGTGGCGTGACGGGTGGTGCCGGTGTTCCACTCATCGGCGGCCCGATTCCCCACGGAAAGGCACGCGTGATGAACAGAACGTGTCTGCGCGCACTCGCCGCCGGTCTGGCACTGGCCGCCGCACTCGCCACGGGCACCGGAACCGCGGCGGCGGCCGTGGACAAGGACGGCATCCTCGACCCCGGCGAGTTCGGGCTGTTCTGCCTCCAGAACCAGGGCGGGGCGGTCTTCGACCTGTACACCGCGGACGCCAACTTCAAGGACAACTACTTCAAGGGCTCGCTGGCGTGCGCCCAGCACACCACGAACGACTACACGGAGTCCTACCTGAACCGGGACACCGCCGAGTGGTCGGTGTACACCGAGGCCTACCGGGGCGGGTACGTGGGCTACCTCCCGGCCGGCTACCGCGGCAACGCCAGCACCCTGTACCGGAACACGATCAGCTCGTCCTACCTGGAGTACTGAGGCCCGGGGTAGCCTGCCTGCCGGCCGGACGGCCGTCTCCGGCCGGCTCCGGCCGGACGATTCCGCGGACCCGGGGGGTTTGGATGGAGCGTCCCTGCTTACCGTGCGCGTGGGTGCCGGGCGCCCTCGACGCCGAGCGGCTGCACCGGGCCCTGGCCCGGATACCCCGGCTCACCGACCAGGAGCTGTCGGTGTTCCGCTGCCTGCCGACCGGTCCGACCAACGCCCAGTTGGCCGCACACCTCCACCTGACGGTCCGCACCGCGAAGTTCCACGTGGCGAACATCCGCGCCAAGCTGGGCGGGGTCTCCCGGCTCCAGGCCTGCCTGCTCGCCGTGCACCACACGGCGGTGCCCGCGGCGGACGGTCCGGGCCCGGGCGGGCGGGCCGGCGGGGCCGCGGGGCCGGGAGCCGGCTCCTGCGGCGGTGCAGCGGGGGTCAGCGCCTGCGGTAGAGCAGCCGCCCCGCGATGACGGTGGCCACGCAGGTCCCGGCGCCCTGCTCCTTCAAGGCCTGCTCGTCCGGCACGTCGAAGACGGCGAAGTCGGCGCGCCCGCCCGCCTCCAGCGGACGGGCCACCGTGTCGGCGAGGCTGCCGCCGGCCACGAAGGGGTCGAGGGAGGGGCCCTCCACGAGTATCCCGGGGGCCCCGACCACGGAGGCGGCCTCCATCCCCGAGCGGGCCACCGGCGTGGAGAGCAGCTCGTCCCCGGCGGTGACGGCCACCGCGGTGGTGCCGTACCGGAGCATCTGCTGGAGGCCCCGGCGGACGCTGCCCGACCAGCGGGCGGGGTTCAGGTCCAGGGTGTCCAGGGTGTCCCCGAACAGCGGCTCGGTGCCCAGGAGGTCGGCCTCCCGCGGGTCCGGGTGGTAGCAGCGCTTCAGCAGGAAGACGGCGTGCCACTGGCGCAGGCCGGGGGTGAGCACCCCGGGCCAGGAGCGGACCCGGGCCTCGGGCCGTACGGACTCCAGTTCGGCGCGCGGGCCGATCGCGGCGATCCGGTCGTGCTCGACGAGCACCGCCCCGTCCGGCACCGGCGCGGATCCGACCGGCAGCAGCAGCGGGGCGGTGTGCAGCGTCAGCACGGCGGGCTCAGCGGGCGTCGAGGAGCTTGAGCTCCGGGTGCGCGGTGCCGCCCTCGATCGCGATCGAGGAGATGTGCGAGACCACCCGCTCGTCGACCGGGTCCTCGGCCGGGTCGGTGTGCACGACCAGGTGCTCGTACGTGGTGGCGCGCTGGGCCGGGACGCGGTCCGCCTTGCGGATCAGGTCCATGATCTCCTGGCGGTTCGAGCGGTGCTTGGCACCGGCCGAGGAGACCACGTTCTCCTCCAGCATGATCGAGCCCAGGTCGTCGGCGCCGTAGTGCAGGGAGAGCTGGCCGGCCTCCTTGCCGACGGTCAGCCAGGAGCCCTGGATGTGCGCGACGTTGTCGAAGAACAGGCGGGCGATGGCGATCGTCCGCAGGTACTCGAAGATCGTCGCCTGGGTGCGGCCCTTGAGGTGGTTGTTCTCGGGCTGGTAGGTGTACGGGATGAAGGCCCGGAAGCCCCCGGTCCGGTCCTGCACCTCGCGGATCATCCGCATGTGCTCGATCCGCTCGGCGTTGGTCTCGCCGGTGCCCATGAGCATGGTGGAGGTGGACTCCACGCCCAGGCCGTGGGCGAGCTCCATGATCTCCAGCCAGCGCTCGCCGGACTCCTTGAGCGGGGCGATGGCCTTGCGCGGCCGCGCCGGGAGCAGCTCGGCGCCGGCGCCCGCGAAGGAGTCCAGGCCGGCGGCGTGGATCCGGCGGATCGCCTCCTCGGCGCTCACCCCGGAGATGCGGGCCATGTGCTCGACCTCGGAGGCCCCGAGGGAGTGGATGACCAGCTGGGGGAACTCCTTCTTGATGGCGGCGAAGTGCTCCTCGTAGTACTCGACGCCGAAGTCGGGGTGGTGGCCACCCTGGAACATGATCTGGGTGCCGCCCAGCTCCACGGTCTCCGCGCAGCGGCGCAGGATGTCGTCGAGGTCGCGGGTCCAGCCCTTCTTGGTGTCCTTGGGGGCCGCGTAGAAGGCGCAGAACTTGCACGCCGTCACGCAGACGTTCGTGTAGTTGATGTTCCGCTCGATGATGTACGTGGCGATGTGCTCGGTGCCCGCGTACCGGAGGCGGCGCGCGGCGTCCGCGGCGGAGCCCAGGGCGTGCAGCGGGGCGTGCCGGTAGAGGTCGAGGGCCTCCTCCGCGGAGATCCGGCCCCCTCCGGCCGCGCGGTCGAGAACAGACTGGAGAGCGGCCTGGTCGGTCACCGGTGCGTCACCTTTCGGCGGGGTCGTGATGTGCGGAATGGACCACAAAGGGGGCGCAGCCCCCGAGCCAGCCTACGCCAGCGCCCCGGCCGGGCCGTCAGCGGCTGCGGCTGAGGTCGCCCACCGGCTTTCCGGCGGCCTGGTCGGCGGACACGTAGTGCAGGGTGCCGTCCGGCTTGAGGGTGAAGGTTTCCTCGGGGCTGCCGTCGGCGCAGATGCCGGGGTGCGGGTTGGCGCCCGTACGCCTGCTGTCGAGCACGATCTCGGTGTCCGTGGCCGACACCAGCTTCCACTGCCCGCTGCAGTCGGCGTTCAGGACGTCGAGCACCGCGCGGTCCTTGCCCACGACCTGCCCGACCCGGCCGCCGGTGATGGCGATCTCCATCTCGCTGGACACGTTCAGGTTCGCGGTGGTGATGGTGCCCTTCCAGGTGCCCTGGAAGGCCTTCGGCACGTCCTGGCGGGTCCCCTTGGGGCCGGGGTCGGAGGTGTCGCCGGAGCCGGAGGCGGAGGGCCGCGGGCTGGGTGCGCTCGCCCCGGGCGGGGGCGTGCTGCTCTGCTTGCCCCCGTCGGCCAGGGCCGAGCCGCGGTCGCGGCCGGGCCACAGGCCGGTGGCGTAGAGCCCGCCGGCGGTGACGGCGGCGAGCGCAGCGGCCACGGCGAGGGCCACGGTGCAGCTGACCCGGCGGCCTGCGGTCGCGGTCACGGCGAGCCGGCTGCCGGTGGCCGTGTCCGCACCGGCCACGGCGGCGCCCGCAGCGGCGCCGCCCGGGCCGGTCGCGGGGTGGCCGGCCAGGGCCCCGGCGGTGTCCGGACCGTAGGGCTGCCCGGTGGCGGAGCCGTACGGCTGCCCCGGCCGGGCCTGCCCGTGCTGCCCGTAGGAAGGATCGGGCGGGCCGAAACCGCCGCCGGTGCCGCCCGGGCCCCCGCCCGGGACCCCGTACGAGGAGCCCGCCGGGGGCGCGGGGCTCTCGGCCGGGGCCCGGTCCGGCTCCAGGTCGAGCAGCCGCACCGCGGCCTTGGAGATGCCCGCGACCAGCGGGGCGGGCAGCCAGCCCGGCTCGATGAGCGAGGCCGCGCCCCCGGGGGCCAGGGCCGCGGAGAGCTCGCCGGGGGCGGGCCGGTCGGCCGGGTTCTTGGCCAGGCAGGACAGCAGCAGGGCGCGCAGGTCCCCGGTCAGGGCGGGGGCGAGGTGCGGCTCCTCGTGGACCACCTTGTAGAGGAGGGTGGCCGAGTTGTCCCCGGTGAACGGGGGCTGCCCGGTCGCGGCGAACACCAGGACCGCGCCCAGGGAGAACACGTCGGCGGCCGCGGTGGTGCCCTTGCCGAGGATCTGCTCGGGGGCCATGTAGCCGGGCGAGCCCACCGAGACCCCCGTGGACGTCAGCGAGGCCGTGCCATCGGTGGCCCGGGCGATCCCGAAGTCGATCAGCCGGGGCCCGTCCAGGGTGAGCATCACGTTCGAGGGCTTCACGTCCCGGTGCACCAGCCCCAGGGCGTGCACGGCCGCCAGGGCCTCGGCGAGCCCGCACCCGATCGCCCGTACGGATGATTCGGGCAGCGGCCCGTGCCCGGCCAGCGCCCGGTCCAGGGAGGTGCCCGCGACGAAGCCGGTGGCCACCCACGGCACCGCCGCCTCGGGATCGGCGTCCAGCACCGGCGCCGTCCACTGCCCGCCGACCCGGCGGGCGGCCGCGACCTCGCGGCGGAAGCGGGCCCGGAACTCCTGGTCCTGCGCGAAGTGCGGGTGCACCGTCTTCACGGCAACGGTCCGGCCGCCGGCGCTGCGGCCCAGGAACACCGCTCCCATGCCCCCGGCGCCGAGCCGGCCGAGCAGCCGGTACGCCCCGATGGTGCGCGGGTCTCCCGCTTCGAGCGGCTGCATCGTGCCCCCTGTGTCGTCTTCCGTGAACGCCGTCCGGCCCCCGTCCCGGGGCAGCACCCTAGTCCTGCCGGTGGCGCGGCGGCGGCGGATCCGTGCAACGGTGATCCACATGAAGCACCGCACCACCCCTGCACACCGCACGTCCCGCATATCCGCGCGCCCGGCGGCCCGTACCGCGCTGGCCGCCTCGGTCCTCGGCGCCCTGCTGGCCGGCTGCTCCGGCTCCGGCGCCCCGGTCAGTTTCGACGCCCCGCACGCCGTGGCCACCGATGCCCGGTCCGCCTCGGCTGCCGGCACCGGCACCGGCAGCCCGCAGTCCGAGGCGGAGCGGCTGACCCGGCTGCCCACCGGACCGAAGGCGCGCTTCACCCAGGAGAGCACCCTCGAAGACGGCACGGCGATCGCCGTGACCACTCTGGCGGGCCCGAAGTCGGGGTTCACGGGGAAGGTGTGGGTGTGGGCGCCGAAGCAGTACTTCGAGCCCCGGTACGCGAAGAGCGGGTTCCCGGTGCTGATCGCCCTGCCCGGCGGGCACGGCTACCCCAAGAACTACTGGATCGGCGCCGGGCTCAAGCTCCAGAGCAGCATCGCGCGCTGGTCCCAGGAGGGCACGAGCCTGCCCTTCCTGGTGGTGATGCCGGTGCTGAACCCGGACGGCAAGTACTTCTACGACGGCAGCGACATCCCCGGGCAGCCCCGGATGGGCACCTGGCTGGCGGAGGACGTGCCCGACTTCGTCCGCGCCAATTTCCGCACCTTCCGCTCCCGGGACGGCTGGGCGTTCATGGGCTCCTCCTCGGGCGGATTCGTCGGCCTGAAGACGGTGCTGAAGTACCCGGACCAATTCAAGGCGGTGATCGCCTCGGGTCCGGATCTGGTTCCGGACTCGCCGTTGTGGAAGGGGTACGAGGAGGAGCAGGCGCAGGACAATCCGGCGGAGCTCGCCGCACAGCTGATCGACCGCGGCGGGCCGGACGTCTATCTCGCGTTCCAGATCGGATCCACGGAAAGCGGGATGCGGAATCTCCGGGAATTCATCGGGAATTTCGGCAGGGGTCCGGTGAAAACACGCCTCCAGGTCATCCCGGGGGGCAGCCACAACGCGAAGACGTACATCCGGGGCATGGGCGAGGGCACCATGCAGTGGGTCAGCGAGCAGCTCCAGCCGCCGGTGGCCGATCCCGGCACCGAGCCATCCGGCCCCTCCTGGGCGGTCACCGGCGGGGTGACCCCGTCGGCCGAGGGGCCTACGGCGCCAGCATCTCGACCCTGACGTCCGCCGGGAAGCCCGTCGTGTCCCCGGTCCGGCGGGCGAACTCGCGGACCCCGGCGAGCTGGTCCGGGCCGAAGCGGAAGTCGAGGGTGCGGAAGTAGCGCTCCAGCAGACCGGCGTCGAAGGCCTCCCAGCGGGCCGCCTGCTCGGCCACCTTGGCGACCTCTTCGAGGGAGAGGTCGCGGGAGGCGAGGAAGGCCTCGTGCACCTTGGCGACGAGCCCGGGCTCGCGGGCGAGGTAGTCCTTGCGGGCGGCCCAGACGGCGAAGACGAAGGGCAGTCCGGTCCACTCCTTCCACATGAGCCCCAGGTCGTGGACCTCCAGGCCGAGGCGGGGGGCATCGTGGAGGGAGGCCCGCAGGGCCGCGTCGCCGATCAGCACGGCGGCGTCGGCCTCCTGCATCATCAGCCCGAGGTCGGGCGGGCAGGTGAAGTAGTCGGGGGTCACCCCGTACCGCTCGGCAAGGAGCAGCCGCGCCAGCCGTACGGACGTACGAGAGGTGGAGCCGAGGGCGACGCGGGCCCGGTCCAGGTCCTCCAGGGGCCGCTGGGAGACGATCACGCAGGACATGACCGGGCCGTCGCAGCCCACCGCGATGTCGGGGAAGGCCACCAGGTCGTCTGCGTTGCGCAGGAACTCCACGAGGGTGACCGGCCCCATGTCCAGCTCCCCCGCGATGAGCCGCTCGCTGAGCTTCTCGGGGGTGTCCTTGGTCAGCTCCAGGTCCAGCAGGGTGCCGGTACGGGCCAGGCCCCAGTAGAGCGGCAGGCAGTTCAGGAACTGAATGTGGCCGACCCGGGGCCGGCTGCGATTGGCGTCCACATCGCGAGACTAGCCCCCGGCCCGCCGTCAGCCTCGCCGAGGGTCTCAAACGTCCGAGTGACGTGATCTTTCCCTCTGGTCTCCTCTGCACTCTGCGTGCTAGGCTCGACGCAAGTTGCAGTTTGGTTTCCCTTGCAGTACAGAGCCTGCGGAGCATGTAACCCGCAGGCTTTTGTAGTTTTCAGACTTCTCAGCAGGTTCTGGAGCAGGGCAACCCTTTGGCCCAAGGAGGGCTTATGGCTACCGGAACCGTGAAGTGGTTCAACGCTGAAAAGGGCTTCGGCTTCATCGCCCAGGACGGCGGCGGCCCGGATGTCTTCGTCCACTACTCCGCGATCAACGCGTCTGGCTTCCGCTCCCTCGAGGAGAACCAGACCGTGAACTTCGACGTCACGCAGGGCCCGAAGGGTCCGCAGGCGGAGAACGTCACCCCGGTCTAAGTTGCCCGGGCCGACCGGATCGCGGTCGGAAACATCAGTACTTCAAGTGCAGTACCCAAGGAGCCCTGCCCCTTCCGCGCGAGCGGGGGGCGGGGCTCCTGCCTTTTGCGTGCGTTCCCTGCCTTTTGCGTGCGTTCCCGGCTTTTTGCGTGCGTTCCCGGCGCCCCGTCCCGCCCGTGCCTGAGCCCCGGCCGGGCGGGTCGCGCGCGGCAGGGGCTCAGGGGCCGGGACGGGCCGGCGTCAGGGCTTGACCGGCTCCGTGGTCGGGGTGGCGGGCGGCTCGGTGGTGGGCGCGTCCGGGGTGCCGGGCGGCTCGGTGACCGGCTTCTCCTTCACGACCAGGTCGAGGACGAGCTTCACGTTCTCCGGGGTGGTCAGCAGCAGCTGGTAGGTGCCGGGCCGGTCCGAGGCGAAGATCTCCGGGAGGGTGGTCTTCCCGTCGGCTCCGGTCGGGGCGAGGAGCAGCGTGCGCAGCTCCTTGCCGTCCTTGTCCTTGAAGAACGGTCCGGTCTCGGCCGGGACCCACCGGCCCTTCTCGTCCAGCCGGACCATGGTGGCCGTGACGGCGGTGCCGGCGACCGGCTTGCCCTTGGCCGTGGCCGCCAGCCGGATCCGCTCGGCGAAGGCGCCGCCGGCGACCGCCTCGACCGGGGTGTCCCCGATGCGGGCGACGGTGTCGGCCTTGGGCGCGGGGACCACCGGCTTCGGGGTCACGGTGCCCGCGAACTTCACCGTGAACTCGCGGGTGCCGTACAGGGTGGCCCGCAGGGTGAAGGAGCCCTGCTTCGCGCCGGCCTTCTCGCCGGCCTTGAGCACCGGGGCGGCCGCGGTGCCGGAGGCGTCGGTGCGGACCACCGCGTGCGTCTTGCCGGTGCCCGCGAAGACCGTGCCCGTGGTGTCGCCCTCGATCTCGAAGACGACGACCTCGCGGGGGGCCGCCTTGCCGTTGCTCAGCTTGGCCTTGACCTTGGGCACCGCCGTGAAGCTGCTGCCCGCCTGCGCCTTGAGCGTGCCCGCGCCGATCCGCTCCAGCCCGGAGACGGTGGCCGGCGGGACGACCGGCTTGTCCGGCTTGTGCGGCGGTACGACCGGGGGCCGCACGGGCGGGGTGACCGGCGGGTTCGGGGTCGGGACCGGACCGGGCGGCTGCGGCACCGGGTTCGGGACGGCCGGCGGGTTCGGGACCTGGGCGGCGCCCTGCTGGTACTGGCGCATCCAGCCGAGCACGGTGTTCACGTACTCGCGGGAGTTGTTGTAGCTCAGGACGGCCTTGTCGAGGGCCGCCGCCTGGGACAGGTCGCGGTCTCCGGCGCACAGGTACAGGCCCGCGCCGAGCGCCGCGTCGTAGATGTTGTTGGGGTTGCGCTGGCCGTCGCCGTTCCCGTCGGCGCCCCACTGGGCCCAGGTGGACGGGATGAACTGGAGCGGGCCCACCGCGCGGTCGTACTGGGTGTCCCCGTCCCACGCGCCCTTGTCGGTGTCGAGGATCTTCGCGAAGCCGTTGCCGTCGAGGCGGGGGCCGCGGATCGGCTTCTCGGTGGTGCCGTCGGCCTTGAGCCCGTAGCCGGAGGCGTGCACGGACTCCACCCGGCCGATGCCGGCGAGCAGCTGCCAGGGCAGGTGGCAGCCCGGGAGGGCCGCGGCCACCGAGCTGGCCGCCCGCTGGTACGCGTCGAGGGCGGTGCCGGGTATGCCGGTGGAGCCCTGCGGGGCGCCCTGCGGGGGCGGCGGGTCGGCGACGAGGTCGGGGAGGTCCAGGCGGGCGTTGCCGCGGTCCTGGGCCTGCGGGCTGTCGCCGGTGGGCTCCGACTCCCCGGCGCCGGCGGTGGGGGTGTTGCCCACGACGGCGGCGGTGGTCAGGCTGGCCGCGAGCGCAGCAGTGCACAGCACTTTGCGCGAAGTGCTGACAATGTGACGGTGAAGAGGCTTCACAGTGCGGCTTTCCCCCCAAGACGGACCAGGCCGGTCGGGCCGTGAGTATCCACTGTTTATCAGGTATTCGACGGCGACTCGCCGTCCCCCCGGGCAATGTGACGCCCAGTTTGCCTGCGGGGTCAATGACCCTTCGGGCAAGGCCGCTTGAGGGCGTCCGCAATGACCGGATTTGACGCGTATGCACCGGCGCCCGGGGCGGGCGCCGGTGCAGTGCCGGTGCAGCGCGGGTGAGCCTCAGAACAGGCGTACGTTCGCGGCCTGGTCGTACAGCATGTCGGCCCACGGGCCGCTGATGCCGCCCGTCCCGCTGCCGCGGTAGACGAACAGCTGGTAGTCGATCGGCCGCAGCACGTCGGAGTGCCCGTCGCCGTTCACGTCGCCCGTGGCGATGACCGGGTCGGAGGAGGGCCAGCCGTACGGCAGCTTCTTGCGGGCGCCGAACGCGCCGGCGCCGTTGCCCGGGTAGAGCCACAGCGCCCGGTTGGTGTCGCGTGCGAGCAGGTCCGACCGGCCGTCGCCGTTCATGTCCCCCGGCGAGGCCAGCTTGTTCATGGCGTTCCAGCCCGCGCCGACCTTCTTGCGGGTGCCGAACGCACCCTTGCCGTTGCCGGGGTACGTCCACAGCACGCCGGAGGTGTCGCGGGCCAGCAGGTCGCGGCGGCCGTCGCCGGTGAGGTCGCCGGCGGCGCTGATCTCGCGCATGGTGTTCCAGCCCGCGCCGATCTTCACGCGGGTGCCGAACGCCCCGGCTCCGTTGCCCGGGTAGAACCACAGGACGCCGTACTTGTCCCGGGCGAACAGGTCCTCGCGGCCGTCCCCGTTGTAGTCGCCGTGGCGGACCAGCTGGGTCATCGCGTTCCAGCCGCCGCCGACGAGCCGTCCCTTGGTGACGTGGTTCGCGTCCCCCGCGCCGGAGAGGAACCACAGCCGGCCGTCGTCCGCGCGCTCCAGCAGGTCGGGCCGCCGGTCGTTGTTCAGGTCGCCGAACTGGGCGGCCGCGGGCAGGCCGGCGGGCCGGCGCGCCTCGTCGGGCACGTACCAGTCCATGTACGGGACGCCCTGGAGCACCTCGTACTCGGTGGTGGCCACGCGGTAGGAGCTGATCTTGTTGTCGAAGACCCGGTCGAAGGAGCCGCTCAGGTCGATGGCGCCGTTGTGGGGCGAGACGATGAGGACGTCCGGGTCGGTGAGGTAGTTCGGCTTCGTGTAGAAGGTGGCCCACAGGCCGCTCTTGTTCACGATCGAGGAGATCTTGTCGTTCCAGTCGGCGGTGAGCGAGGGCGCGCTCGCCGACAGGGTCTTCATCGCGCCCTGGAAGTTCGGGTACTGGAAGACGCAGAGCTTGCCGGCCGGGCAGCGGTCCGAGGGATCGGCCGCCGAGGCCGCGGGGGCGGTGGTGACGAGGGTGGCCAGGGAGGCGGTCACGGCGACCGCGGCACCCAGCGCGCGCCGGGCGAGGGCGCGGGGGCGGAAGGTTGCGGGCATGAAGCGGGCTCCTGTGCGGGAGGGGATCAGAAGACGAAGTGGGCGTCGTGCGCGGACGCCAGGAGGGCCGGGGCCTTCAGGGCGCCGCCGGCGGCCCCGGGGTAGACCCGCAGGTTGTTCTCCTTGGGGTCGTGCGCCACGAGGTCGGGGCGGCCGTCGCCGGTGACGTCGCCGGCGCCCGTGAGCTCCTGCAGGCCGTTCCAGCCGGCGCTGCCGATCAGCTTGCGGGCGGCGAAGGCGCCCTTGCCGTTGCCGGGGTAGAGCCACAGGCGGCCGGAGGTGTCCCGGGCGACCAGGTCGGAGCGGTGGTCGGCGTTCATGTCGCCGGCGCCGACGAGCTCGTTCACGACCTGCCAGCCGGCGCCCACCTTGATGCGGCTGCCGAAGGCGCCGGTGCCCTTGCCGGGGTACGTCCACAGCACGCCGGAGGTGTCCCGGGCCAGCAGGTCGGCCCGGCCGTCGCCGGTCAGGTCGCCCGCGGCGGCGAGGTCCGCCATGGTGTTCCAGCCCGCCCCGATCTTCACGCGGGTGCCGAAGCCGCCCTTGCCGTTGCCGGGGTAGAACCACAGCACGCCGGAGGAGTCGCGGGCGTAGAGGTCCTCCTTCGCGTCCCCGTCGGCGTCGCCGTGCCGGGTCAGCTTCGTCATGGCGTTCCAGCCGGCGCCGACGAGCAGGCCCTCCTTGGTGCCGCTCTTGTACGCGTGGCCGCTCCAGAGCCGGCCCCACTTGTTGCGGGCGGCCAGGTCGGACCAGCCGTCGCCGTTCAGGTCGCCGAAGCGGGCCTCGGCCGGCAGGGCGTCGGGGCGCTTCGCGACCGGGGCGTCCCACAGGACGAGCGGGTAGCGGCTTTCGGAGCCGCAGAACCAGTCGGACTCGGGGCCCAGGTCGAAGGAGCTGACCGTGTTGTCGAACTCGGGCGAGGAGGTCTCGTCGAAGGACCTCTGGCTTGGGTAGAAGTGGGTGGCCTTCAGCGGGTCGCCGAGGCCGGGCTCCTGGTGGAAGCACACCGGGTCGTCCGTGTAGTTGGCGAAGGAGCTGATCCGGTTGTCCCAGGACCCGAGGGTGAGCCGGCCGCTCTTGACCACGAGCATGTCGCCCTGGCCGACCGGGCCGGTGAAGAGGCAGAGGCTGCCGTAGGGGCAGCGGTCGTAGCCGCTCGCGGCCTGGGCGGGCGCACTGAGCGCCCCGGCGGCCAGACCGGCGGTGGCGAGGACCGTCAGCGCACGGCGGACGGCACGCGGCTTGCGCCGGAAGGAAGAAGACGGACGCACTGGCTCCCCCATGGATGTGCGCGAATGCGGGTGGCGCAAGGTGCGGATGGGCACGCACGATGCGGAGCTGCTCGCAGGATGCTGCCGAGCATCGAATGATGGCCGGATCATAACGACAGGGCCGGCGGGTTCGTGCGCCGGGCCGCCCTTGCGCGGGGCAGATGCGCACGTGCGGGTCCTGCGCACCCGAATGCGCGGCGGGCCGGGGGCCCTTGTGGGACCATCCCGTCATGTTCGAGTCCATAGCCGCGTCCGTGGCCCGGGGGCTGAGCACCGCCCTCGGCCGCGAGGTCGCGCTCACCCCTCTCGTCGCCCTGCGGGACCGCGAGACCCTTCCCCTCGACGTGACCGTGGACGGCGAACGGCTGCGGGCCTACGCCGTGGACACCGAGGAGCCGGTGATGCTGGCCTGGTGGATCGCGGACCGGGTCATCGACACCGTCCAGGAGTTCCTGTTCCGCGGGACCCCGTTCCCGCCCTGCCCCGGGCACGCGCACCCCGCCGTGGCCGAGGTCGCGGGCGAGCGGGTGCACCTGGGCTGCCCGCTGGACCGCACGGTGCCGCTGATCGTCCTGTACGACGGGACGGCCGCCGCGCACTGAGCGGGGGCCGGGCGGAGCCCGCTCGGAAGACGGCCGACGGCGGGGGGGGGGGGGGAGGGACCCGTCCCACCTCCGCCCGTTTCTCCCCCAGAGGGCCCGTGCGTCCCCCTTGTTCCCCACACCCCGAGTCCGAAGTAGGAAAACCACCTAAACACCCCTCCTCCCCCAA
>NZ_JBVIDV010000004.1:0-86983 GCF_055572195.1 Streptomyces sp. NPDC030809 | reverse complement strand
CCAGTCGTCGGCTGCCATGGTGTCTGCGTCGAGCACCAGCACCCGATCGGCCCCCCCCCCCCCCACCCCCCCCCCACCCCCCCCCCCCCCCCCCTCCCCCCCCCCCCCCCCCCCCCCCGCCGTCCGCGCGTTCTGCCGCAGGAGGTCCGGTCAGTCCTCGGTGTCACCCGGCCCCGGGGCCGGCATGAGGAACGCCGTGAACACGATCTGCATCGCGAACATCGTCACGCTCATCAGCCCGCCGCCGAAGAACAGGAAGATCGACACCGGCAGGAGGCAGACCAGCGACGCAGTGAAGCGGAACTGGAGCTTCTCGCCCGTGCGGAGCCGGGCGATCAGCAGCAGGAAGAACAGCGTCGCCCCGCCGATCGAGGCCAGGAATCCGGGCAGCGCCTCCATGTAGACGAGGAAGGACTCGCCCCACGGCAGCACCCGGCTCTCGTACCCGAGGGCCCGGGGGGCGACCGCCGAGGCGATCGTCCAGCCCACCGCGAAGGTCGGCACGTACCGGATCGCGCAGGACAGGAGCCATCGGGCCCAGCCCTGCCGGCGGCCGGCGGCCGCCCCTGCGCCGTTCTTGCCGTCCACGGTCAGTTGCATCCCTTCGTGCAGTAGTCGTTCACCCAGGTGCGGTCGATGTTCGGCCACGGGGGCAGGGCCGGCAGGCCGGTCGTGCTCGCCATGTCGTCGTGGGCGATGCGCTTCGCGCCCTGGCCCTGCCGGTACTGGGTGACGGTCATGTCCGGGTAGCTGTCGCCCTGGCGGCGGACCATGCCCTCGTTCGGCGCGATGGTCAGGTGGGCGTCCACCGAACCGACCGGCATCAGGGGCTGCACGGCGTACAGGTCCACCTTGAGGGAATTGTCCTCCTTCTTCGCCTCGATGATGTTGCGGCCCATCAGGGTCGAGAACCGGTTCGTGCCCTCGTTGGCGTAGATGTCGTTCGCCGGGAGCATCGTCTCGGGCATCTTGCGGATCTTGTTGTCCGCGCCGAGGCCGACCGGGCCGCCGCCGTACTCGTACCGCTCCGGCTGGTGCGAGGGCGCGACGGTGAAGCTGACGTTGCCGCTCGCGGTGTCCCAGAAGACGAGCATCCGGTAGGGGGCGCCCGGGTCCGTGGAGTAGCCGCGGTCGTCGCCGAGCAGGCGGCCGAGCATGGCGTCCTTGGTGTGGATGTAGAGGCTGACGACCATGACCCCGCGGTCCTCGCCCGCACCCACGTTGCCGGTCCAGCGCTTGGCCCCCTTCGCCAGGGGTCCGTACGCGGCCCGCCAGGCGGCGCCGTACGAGCCGGAGGCCCGCAGGCCCCGGGTGATGGCGGCCCTGGCCCGGTCCTGGGCCACCCGCCGGATGATCTCGCGGACCTGCTTGATCACCTTCTTGACGTTGGCCAGGATGCCGGGGATGGCGAAGAACTGGCCACTGGGGTCGGTCGCGGTGACCGGCGTGTTGTTGGCGTACGCGTAGCCGTTGAGCTGCGCCGGGTCGTTGGGGTCCATCACCGGGTCCACGGAGACGAACCGGCCGTTGGCCGCGTCGTACTCGCGCGCGTTCAGGTGCACGAGGCCGGTTGAGGCGTCGTCGGTGCCGCCCACGAAGCCCCGCTCGCCCGTCCAGGAGCCCGCGGCCGGCTGCTTGCCGCGCGGGGTGCCGAACGGGGTCTGGCCGCGCCGGGTGTAGTCCATGGTCCCCGCGTCCACCTGCACCTCGTCGGTGTTGTGGTGGTCGGCGAGGAGGTAGGACAGCCGGCCGTCGGAGGTGGCCGCGATGGTGGACTTGCCCGCCTTGTAGTAGCGGACGCCGGTGACCGCGGCGGTGGCCGTGGTGAGCGTCAGCTCCTGGTTGCCCAGGTACAGAGTGACCTTGTCCGGGTCCTTGCGCAGCAGGCGGTTGCCGCTCGCGTCGTACACGAAGGACGAGGTCTTGCCGCCGACCGTGGAGGTGGCGAGGTGCCCCTCCGGGTCCCAGGTCAGCTGCTGGTCGCCCTTGGCGGTGACCCGGCGGGTGGTGTACCCGGCCGCGTCGTACTCGAAGGAGTCGGTGCGGGCGCCCGGACCGGTCCGGGTGACCGCGTCCACGGCGTGCGGGCGGTCCTCACCCGGCAGCGGGTAGCCGGAGGTGCGGGTGACGTCCTTGGCGGGGTCGCCCGCCGGGTCGTGCTGCACCTCCTGGGTGCGGTTGCCCGCCGCGTCGAAGGTGTACGAGTACCAGTACGGGTCCACCCCGCCGACCTTCGGCTTGGTGCCGCCCGCGGTGGGCTTGACCGCGCAGGCGTCCGTGGACGTCCAGGCGTCGGTCATGCGGCGCGCGTAGTCGTAGGTGAAGCACTGGTCGTCGGCCACGGTCTTGTCGTCGCGGTCGTTGCGGATCCGCGTGACGTTGCCCGCCGCGTCGTAGGTGTACTGCTTGTTGTCGATGGTCTGCGGGGCGGCGGCCTCCCGGTCGTTCAGCACGCTGCTGATCCGGCGGGTGTGGTCCTCGTAGGTGTACGTCTGGACCGTGCGGGCGCCGATGTCGCCGAGGACGGTCTGCAGCACGTCACCGAACGGCGAGTACTGGCTGCCCAGGGAGTAGACGTCGGTGCCGTTGCCGACCGTGGTCGGCAGGCCGAACTCGGTGTAGCCGTTGCGGACCGTCTCGGCGGCGAAGCCGCCGCCCGCCGGGTAGGCGGTGGTGGCCGTCAGGCCGGTGTTCGGGGTGTAGGTGGTCGAGAAGGTGTAGCTGCCGGCCAGCTTGCCCTCGACCCCCGGCACGGTGACGGTGGAGCCGGTGGCCCGGCCGCCCGCGTCGTAGCCCTTGACGGTGGTCGTGTAGGCGTTGCCCTTGTCGTAGCGCGTCGAGGACGCCAGCTTGCCCACGCCGCCGGGCAGGGTGTCGTACACCCACTGGGCGAGCTTCTCGCCGGTGGCGGTGTTGTCCTTGTGGGTGGCGATGCGGCGGCCCAGCACGTCGTAGGCGTGGGCGACCTTCACCCCGCGGGCGTCGGTGGTCGTGGCCACCTTGCCGTCGGGGGTGTAGGTGTTGACGACCGTGCCCTTGTCGGGGTCGGTGGTCTTCACCGGGTTGCCGCGGCGGTCGAACTCGCTGGTCCAGGTGTTGCCCGCGGGGTCCACGACCTTGGTGATGTGGTCGTCCGCGTCGTACGTGTACTTCACGCTGTCGTACGCGGAAGCCGGGGCGCCGTAGACGGGGTTGCCGTCCTTGTACTGCCGCAGCTCGGTGACCTTCTCACGGGCGTTGTGCACGGCGAGGGTGGCGGTGCCGCCCTGCGGCGGGACGCTCGCGACCCAGTTGCCGCCGTAGCTGGTGCTCGTGCGCCACTTCTCGACGCCCTTGGAGAGCGTGATGTTGGCGGTGGTGCGGCCCTGGCCGTCGAACTCCGTCACCGTCTGGTTCGGGATCTGGTTGTCCGGGACGGACAGCAGGGTCGTGGCCGCGGGCTGGTCGTTGTAGTACTCGTTGTTGGTCTTGTACTCGCGGCCCTGGCTGTCGTAGAAGGAGTCCTTCACGAGCCGGCCGGTGCCGCCGTGCGCGTCGGTCTGCGTCTGGCGCTGCCGCAGCAGGCCGTCGTACAGGGTGATCGCGGAACGGTACTTGCCGCTCTCCAGCAGCGTCTTCGAGGTGACCGCGGTCGGTGCGTTGTTGCGGATCAGGTACTCGAAGGTCACGTCCGCGGGCTGGGTGGTGTCCCGGCCCGGCCGCCAGGCGGCGGTGAGCTGGCCCAGGGCGTTGTACTGCTGGCGGGTCACGCGGCCCGAGACGTCGGTGACGTCGAGCGGGAGTCCGCGCAGGCCGTCCAGGGTGGTGCTGGTCGTCTGGCTCTTGGCGTTGGTCGCGGTGGTCTTGGTGGGCTGGGCGCCGGTCGCCGGGGTGTAGGCGGTCGTCGTCTTGTTGCCCGCCGCGTCCGTCTGCTCCAGCGGACGGCCGTACTGGTCGAAGACGCCGGTGCTCGCGGTGACGAACACCGGGGTGGTGCCGTTGAAGCCCTCCAGCTCCTCGACCTTGGTCGGGTTGCCCTTGCCGTACGCCGGGCCGGTGCCGTGGGCCTTGGCGTCGTACGAGGTGCGGACCTCGGTCAGGATGTTCGCCGGGCTCGCCGGGGTGCTGCACACCGCGCTGGTGCGCTGCACCGTGGACGGGTAGGAGAGCAGCCAGTTGGCGGTGTCGGCGGGGGCGAAGGTGGTGCGGCTGCACACCTCGTCGCCGGTGACGGCGGTGTCGCCCTCCTCGGAGACGGCGGTGACCTGGCCGTACTGGTCGAAGGAGTTGGTGGTGCGGGTGGTCTGCCAGGTGTTGCCGGACAGGAGCACCGAACCGGTCTGCGACTCGCGGTTGATCTGGTACGACTTCAGGTCCGTGGTGCCGGGCCGGGGCTGGCTCGCCACCTCGCGGGACCAGGGCCTGCTGATGACGGTCGCGGCGATGGCGCCGCCGTCCGCGTCGTAGTCGGAGGACTCCAGCTCCATGCCGCTGTACTGCTCGGCGTCGGTGACGGTGCCGCCCTGGGAGTCGGCCACCTGGGCGCCCGCGACGCCCCGCAGGTAGCGGGTCTCGATCAGCTTCTTGTTGCTCGTGCCGGTGCGGGTGCGCACCTTGCCGTAGCCGCGGTAGTCGCTGAACGTGCGGTGCTTGTCGAGGGTGAACTCGCTGGTGTCCTTGGCCCACGCGACGCCGCCGAGGTACTCGTACTCGGTGACGGCGGCGATGGCGCCGGTGACCTTGTCGTTCTCGGTGACCTTGGTGGCCACGTACTTGTGGAAGAAGTCCTTCACCGGCTCGCTGCCGCCGTTGGGCGTCCACCAGGTGGGGTAGCAGCGCTTGGTGTTGGTGGCGTCGGGCGCGGGGGTGGCTCCGGCCACGCACTCCGGGGCGGAGTACGCGATCAGGGTGTCGGAGCCGGTCTCGCTGCTGATCCGGGTGATCCGGTACTTGTTCAGCGGCGGGCGGCCCTCGGCGGCGTCCACGCGGTTGGGCATCAGGGTGCCGCCGAAGTCGACCTTCGGCATGGCGACCGGGGTGGCGGCGGCCTTGCCGGTCCGGGTGATCGAGGAGAGCCACAGGCCGTTGCCGCCGGTGTCACCGGTGCCCGGGTACTGGTGGCCCAGCGCCCAGGTGTCCACGTCCTGGTAGGTGCCGGCCTTGAGCGACTGGGTGGTGATGCTGCTCAGGCGCTTCTTGGACCAGAAGCTCGGGGAGCCGTTGATGCAGTCCTTGTCCATCTCGCACTGCTGGTCGACGGGGGTGTCGGGCCAGAAGTCGGCGTGCGCCTTGTCGAAGGTGCAGTCCGCGGCGGTGGCACCGGTGCAGCGGTCGATGACGGTGAAGTTCACCTTGGCGGCCGGGTTCGCGGCGTAGACCTGCCCGGCGCGGTGGCCGTACTCGATGCGGTTCAGGTAGCCGGCGCGGTCGTACGTGGCGGAACCCTTGGGCATGGTGGTCATGCCGGCCGAGTTCTTCGCGTAGACGTTCTTCTCCTTGGTGTAGAAGAGCGCCATCGCGTTGCCGTGCACGTCGGTCACGTAGTCGAGGTTCCAGCGCCAGGCCTGGTCCTTGACGGAGGTGGCGAAGGAGCTCGCGTTGCCGGGCTCGCCGCTGTGGTTGCCGTAGACGGGGACGGTCAGGGCCGAGTTGGTCTCGGTCTTGCCCGCAGCCCAGCCCGGCAGGCGGTTCTTGCCGAACCAGTACTGGGTGCCGTCGGCGGTGGTGACCCGCCAGTGCTCGTTGTCGTCGTCGCCGTTGGCGGTGTCGGTGGCGGTGCCGTTGAAGCGCTCGACGCGGGAGCCGTCGTCCCGGGCGGGCTTCCAGGCGCCGGTGCCGGAGTCCTTCACCAGCGGGACGCTCTGCCCGTTGAGGGAGAGCACGGCGTTGTCGGACTTCCAGCAGACGTCGCCGGTCTTCTCCGGGGCGTTGCCGCCGGTGCGGTCGTCCTTGCAGGCCATGTACTGGCGCTCGATGAAGCCCATTTCGAGGCCCCAGCCCTCGCCGACCCAGGAGGGCTGGCTGTTGGCGGAGGCGGTGCGGCCGTCCACGGCCGAGGAGCTGTAGTCGAGGGAGATCTTGGGGGTCAGCGGGCCCGGGACCGGCGGCACGGCCATCGGGTAGGACCAGCTGAAGCCGCCGTGGTTGCCGCCCGCGCTCCAGGTGCCCGACGGCGAGAGGGAGGTGGCCTTGAAGTCGCCGGCGGAGCCGTCGGCGGCGGGGGCCGCGGCGAGGACGGTGGCGCCGGCCAGGGAGGCGGCCATGGGGGCCGCTGCGTAGGAGGCGGTCCGGGCGGTGGTGGCCTTGCCGGTGGCGGTGCCGGTGGCGGGCTTGGCTGCGGCCGCGGCCTTGGCGTCGGCGGTGACGTCCACCCGGGCGGTCAGCACGCCGGCCTTGGTGTCGTTGCGCGTGGGCAGCGGGGTGACGGCCTTGCACTCCGGCTTCTGGGGCGTGGTGAGCACGCAGGCCGGGAGCTGGACGAGGCGGAGCCGGGAGGCCCAGCCGGCGCCGTAGGCCTCGCGGAAGCCGTCGTAGTCGAGCTGTACGGAGGCCTGGCCGGGGGCGTTCTTGCCGTCGGCGCGGCTGACGACGACGAGGAAGCCGTCGATGCCGGCCTTGGCGGCCGTCTTGCGGTCGGTGACCTTCACCCGGAGGCGCCCGGGCGCCTGGGCGGCGGGCTGGGGGCCGGACTGGGGGGCGGCCAGCGTGCCGGGTGCGGCCTTGGCACCGGGCTTCGGCGCGGACGTGGTCCCGGGCTGCTGCTTGGGCTGCGGCTTGGCGGGGGCCGGGGCCAGCGGGGCCACGGCCACCGGGAGGCCCTTGACCGGGGTGTGCTTGAGACCGCGGGGCGGGGTCGCCGCGGAGCCGCGGGCCGGGCTCGCGGACAGGGCGCGGGCCTCGGGGGCGGGCGCACCGAGCAGGGCCTCGCCCTCGGCGGGCGCGGGCCAGGTCACCTCGGGCTTCACCCACGGGTGCCGGTCGGTGTCGCTCCGGGGCGAAGTGCCCTTCGGGACGTACGGCTTGCCGGTGACCGGGTCGGTCTTCTGGACCGCGCGCGGCTTGAACCCGTCGGGTCCGAGGGCGGACGGGTCGCCGTCGGGCACGCACGACGCGAGCAGTGCCGACGAGAGCACCGCACTGACGACGGCCGTCCCCCGGCGCAGCAGTCTTGATTTGCGGGATGGAGAAATCCCCCGCCCCTTCGCCGTCCCGTTGTCGAAACGGGAGGCCCCCTCCGTGAATCGCATCACGCCGAAACAACTCCATGTGCAGGTCAGTGCACGCCCCAAGGGCTGGGCGCGTGCCCGGGGAACCTACACCAAGATTTCTTACGTAAAGAGCAAAGTGAGCTTGCTCTCAAGCGATGAGACAAGAGGCCCGGGTCCAAGGTCCCGAATCGGACAGGGATCGGCCGCATCCGATTACCAGCCGTAGGTGATCGAATCGGACTGATTCGGACATCAAGCCGCGCTATTCCTGAGGAATTGACGCTCTGTTATATGTGGAGTCCATCACTCCGGATGCCTCGGGAACCCTTCGGGGCCACCGCCGGCACCGGGGCCGGCTTTATCTCGTGGTTATCCTCTGCAAAGCAGAGAACGATCACAAGGCAATGTGGGGTGGAATCCGGTGAAGGAACCTGGAGCGGTGAGAGGGCGGCGAAAGCGCCGCCTTTCGGCTGCCGTTGTGGCAGCCGCGCTCGGCGCCGGAGTATTGACGCCGCTGGCAATGGCCCCGTCGGCATTCGCCGACGAAGCGGCCGCCGAGGCCGTGGCCCGCGCCGAGCGGGCGGCCGCCGAGGCGGCCCGGCAGGGCGGCGCGGCGAACGGGGCGGACGGCGGCGCGCAGACCGGCGCCGCGGCCCCCGCCGCGGACCCGAAGGCCCCGCAGGCCCCGAAGGCAGCGCCCAAGGCGGCCTACGGCCCCGGCGAGGAGAAGGCCTCCGAGCAGGCCGAGGAGTCCGGCAAGCCGGTCGAGGTGCTCGCCCAGCGGGACGAGAACACCCAGGTCATCGCCAACCCCGACGGCAGCTTCACCTGGCGGCAGTACGTCCGCCCGGAGTTCACCAAGGCCGACGGCACCTGGCAGCAGGCCGACGCCACCCTGGAGAAGACCGCCGACGGCCGGATAGCCCCGGCCGCCGCCACCTTCCCCTTCTCCTTCTCCGGCGGCGGAACCGCCCCCCTGGCCACCCTCCAGCGCGAGGGCAAGACCCTCTCCCTCAGCTGGCCCGACCCGCTGCCCGCGCCCCGCGTCGAGGGCGAGTCGGCCCTCTACCCCGAGGTGCTCCCGGGCGTGGACCTCAAGCTCGTCGCCGATGTCGACGGCTTCGCCCAGCACCTCGTCGTCAAGAACGCCGAGGCCGCGAAGAACCCGCGCCTGGCCAAGCTCACCTTCGGCCTGAAGAACAAGGGCCTGGGCCTCAAGCCGGACGCGAAGGGCGGCCTCAAGGCCGTGGACGCCGAGGGCGACGCGCTGTTCAGCGCCCCCGCCCCCGCCATGTGGGACTCCTCCCACCTGACCGGGGCGCAGGCCTCCGAGCTGCGCGCGGGCGGTACGCCCGAGCAGCTGACCCCGCCGTCCGAGACCGCCGAGATGCCGGCGAAGGTGACCGGCGACAGCCTCACCATCACCCCGGACACCGGCCTGCTGACCGACCCGAAGACCGTCTTCCCGGTGGTCATCGACCCGGTCTTCAGCGGCGGCAACCGCGTCAACTGGGCCATGGCGTACAAGCAGGACGGTACGAACCTGGCCAACACCGCGTACTGGAACGGCGGCAGCTTCTCCGACAAGCTCGCCCGCGTCGGCCACGAGACCCAGACGTACGGCACCGCCCGGTCGTTCTTCCAGCTGAACACCTCCGGCCTGGCCGGGGCGAAGATCACCGACGCCACGTTCAACGTCTTCAACACCTACTCCTGGTCCTGCACCGCCACCCCGGTCGAGCTCGGCTGGACCGGCCCCATCGGGACCGGCACCACCTGGAACAACCAGCCCTCCTGGAACAAGACGCTCCAGTCCAAGTCCTTCGCCCACGGCTGGGGCGACAGCTGCAAGGCCGCCGGCGAGGACTTCAAGACCGACGCCCTCAAGAGCCTGGTCCAGGACGTCGCCAACAGCGGCAGTGCCAACCTGACCCTGGGCCTGCGGTCGGCCGCCTCCCACGAGGGCTCGGCCTCCAGCTGGAAGAAGTTCCAGAACAACCCCAGCCTGGAGATCATCTACAACCGCGCTCCGAAGGTGGACTCCAGCGCCTTCCACCAGGGCCCGCCCGGCAACGCCGAGCAGCTGGTGTGCACCGACGACCCGGCCACCTGGCCGACCGTCGGCCGCACCGACCTGACCCTGGCCGCCGCGGTCTCCGACCCGGACCCCGGCACCAACGTCACCGCGGCCTTCCAGCTGTGGGAGTACGGGGGCGCCACCGTGGCCTCCCCGCGGGTGGACGTGGCCTCCGGCAGCACGGCGTACGCGCCGATCGCCATCTCCTCCCTCGGTGACGGCAAGCGCTACAAGTGGTTCGTGCGCGCCGAGGACGGCGTGGACACCTCCGGCTACACCGCGCAGTGCGGCTTCAACGTGGACAAGACCGCCCCGCCGAAGCCCTCGGTGGCCTCCGCGGACGGCCTGGCGCTCGACGTGGCCTCCGCCCCGGCCCGGACCGACCGGAAGCTGAAGTTCACCTCCTCGGTCCCGTCCGACACGGACGGCTTCTGCTACTCCCTGAACACCCCGCTGCCCACCTCCGGCACCCGGTGCGCGGGCGGTACGTACGTCAAGGCGGACGCGGCCGGCACGGCCACGGTCACCCTCCGGCCGAGCCTGTGGCCCAACAACCGCCTGCACGTGCAGGCGTACGACCCGGCGGGCAACACCTCCCCGTACGACGGCGAGGGCGCGGCCACCGACACCACGATGATCGTCACCCAGCCGCCCGCCTTCGTGCGCGCCCCCGACGGCCGGGTCCGCGGGGACCAGCCGGGCGACCTCGACGGCGACGGCCACGTGGACATGCTGGCCACCGACAACACCGGCAACCTGGTCCACTACGCGGGCAAGGGCGACGGCAACCACGCCGACGGCCGGGTGCTGCCCTCGCAGGGCGAGTGGGACGGCGCGCAGATCGTCCACCGCGGCGACGTGATCTCGGCCGTGGAAGGCCAGACGAAGGACGGGTACGAGGACTACTTCGTCAAGATCGGCAACAAGGTCTACCTGTACCCGGGCGACGGCAACGGCAACCCGCTGACCGCGGGCCGCAAGGAGCTGATCCACCCGACCGGCAAGCAGACCGGCCCGCTCAAGGGCGCCGGCGGCAAGTGCGTGGACGTGGCGGGCAGCAACACCGCCAACGGCACCGCCATCCAGTACTACGACTGCAACGGCACCAGCGCGCAGGACTTCGAGCTCACCGGCGGGGCCCTGAAGGTCCTCGGCAAGTGCGTGGACGTGCCGTGGGGCCGCGGCGGCAACGGCACCCAGCTCCAGCTGTACCAGTGCAACGGCTCCCCGGCCCAGCGCTGGGTGGACCGCGGTGACGGCGCGCTGTACAACCCGGTCACGAACCTGTGCTTCGACCTGCCGGGCGTCAACACCGCCAACGGCACCCGCCTGGCGCTCTACAAGTGCAACGGCTCCGACGCCCAGAAGTGGAACGTCCCCGGCAGCTGGGCCGGCACGGGCATGCTGGTCGCCCCGGGCAACGCCGACGGGATGCCGGGCAACGACCTGATCGTGGTGGAGAACAACTCCCTCACCGCCTACACCGGCACCGCCGAGGGCCCCCTCGACATGGAGACCGGCACCTACAAGCTGAAGCCCGGCAAGTCCGCGGGCGGCAGCGGCTGGGCCTCCTACGACGTGGTCGCGACGGGCGACGTCACGGGCGACCAGATCCCCGACCTCCTGGGCCGCTGGCGGGGCACCGACACCGCCAACGGCGAGTACGGCCGCCTCTACCTCTACACGGGCACCCGCCCCGACGACGGCCAGGGCAACACCACGTACTTCACCGGTGCCAAGGTGCTGTACGGGGCGTCCGGCTGGCAGCCGTCCAACGTCCTGAAGTTCGCGGGCGCGCCGAACGTCCAGGGCGAGGTCGTGGACAAGGGCACGTACAAGCAGTTCGTGCCGACGGAGGGGCAGGAGGCGGGCGACTTCTGGGCCACGCTGAACGGGGGCACGAGCGGTACGGGTGTCCTGCGCTTCTACGGGGCGAACGCGACGGGGCACGGATCGCCGGTCGTGGTGGGCGACGGCTCCTGGGCGACGCGCATCACGGGCATCTTCTAGCCCATGCCTTCACGGGGCCCCGCTCCGTCCCCCGCCGGGGGACGGAGCGGGGCCCCACCCGTTTCCCGGCCCCCCGGGGCTCCGCCCCGAACCCCGCGCCTCAATCGCCGGCGGGGCTGGATTTTGCCCCGCAGCGTCCAGTCCGCGGGCCAGGTTCCGCTCCGGGGCGAACCGCGGCCCGCAGGTGAAGTCCGGGCGGGGGCAAGAATCAGCCCGTCCGGCGTTTGAGGACCGGGGGTCCGGGGGCGGAGCCCCCGAAGCCCGACGGCGGGCCGCACGTTCCGGGCCACGGGGGGCACATTCAAGCCCCGCCGGCGATCGAGGCGCGGGGTCCGGGGGCGGAGCCCCCGTCAGGGGCCCGCGGGGTCGGCGTACAGCTCGTCGATCTCGTGCGCGTAGCGCCGCGCCACCTCGCCCCGGCGCAGCTTGAGCGTCGGCGTGAGCGTGCCGTCCGCGACCCCGAACTCCCCGGGCAGGATCCGGAAGGCACGAATCCGCGCAGGACGCGACAGCGTCGCGTTGGCCGACTCCACCGCCCCCGCCACCAGCGCCCGGATCCGCGGATCCGCATGCAGCGCCGCCCCCGGCTCCACCCCCTCGCGCACCGCCCACGCCTCGATCTCGTCCCGGTCGAGGGTGACCAGCGCCGCCGGATACGGGCGCCGGTCCCCGACCAGGACCGCCCGCGCGACCCAGCGGGACTGCTGGAGCGCGAACTCGGCCTCCGTGGGCGTCAGGTTCTTGCCCGCCGAGGTGATGATCAGCTCCTTCTTCCGGCCGGTGATGTGCAGGAAGCCGTCCGCGTCCAGCTCCCCGAGGTCCCCCGTGTGCAGCCAGCCGTCCGCGTCCAGCGCCTCCGCGGTCGCGTCCGGGTCGCCGTGGTAGCCGGGGAACACCATGGGCCCGCGGGCCAGGACCTCCCCGTCGGCCGCGATCCGCACCTCGCAGCCCGCCACCGGCCGGCCCACCGAGCCGTACCGGACCGCACCCGGGTGGTTGAGGCTGACGACCCCGCCCGACTCGGTCATCCCGTACCCCTCGAACACGGCGATCCCGCAGGCCCGCAGGAAGTCCAGGGTGGCGGGCGCGATCGGCGCCCCGCCGGTCAGCGCCCACCGCAGCCGGCCGCCGAACGCCGCCCGGACCGGCCCGTACAGCGACTCCTCCGCCGCCGCGTGCGCCGCCCGCGCCTCGGGCGGCAGCCGCCCCTCGGCGGCCAGCAGCCCCAGCCGCACGGCCTCCTCGAACCGCTCCGGCCCGCCCTCCCGCGCCTCCGCCAGCCCGCGCACCACCGCGTGCACCTTCTCGAACAGCCTTGGCACGGAAGGCAGATGGGTGGGCCGGGCCTCGGCCAGCTCCGCGAGCACGTCCTCCACCCGGCCGCCGAAGTAGCACAGCTCCCCGCCCTCCAGCAGGGTCGTGAACTGGATCAGCTGGGCCAGCAGGTGGGCCAGGGGCAGGTAGAGGTACGTGGAGTCCCCCGGCCCGCCGCGGACCAGCGGCAGGGTGGCGTCCTGCACGGCGCCCAGGTTGCCGTGGGTGAGCCGGCAGCCCTTCGGCGGGCCGGTGGTGCCGGAGGTGTAGACGAGGGCGGCCTCGTCCCCGGGGCGCACGGCGGCGGCCCGGGCCGCGAGTTCCGAGGCGGTGCCGACGCCGGGTTCCTCGGCCGTGCCGGGCGCCTCGGCCGTGCCGCGCTCCTCGGCCGTACCGCGCTCCTCGGCCGTGCCGTCCGCCGCCCGTACCCCGCTGCCCCTGCCGCCCCCGCCGCCCCCGGTCACCTCGTCGAGCAGCAGCAGTTTCCGCAGCCCCGGCAGCCGGCCGCGCAGCCGTGCCACCCGCCGCGCCTGCCCCGCGTCGTCGCACAGGACCGCCACCGCGCCCGAGTCCCGGAGCACCCAGGCGAGTTCCTCCTCGCCGGCCGTCGGATAGACCGGCACCAGGCAGGCTCCCGCCGCCATCACCGCGAAGTGCGCGTACGTCCACTCGGGGCGGGTCTCGGCGAGCACCGCCACCCGCTCCCCCGCGGCCACCCCGTGCCCGAGCAGGGCGCGGCCGGTGTGCCGGACGCGGTCGTGCAGTTCCTCGTAGGTCAGGGTCCGCCAGGTGCCGTCGCGGCGGTACCTCAGTGCGGTCTGCGGGCCGTGCCGGTGCGCGGTCCAGGCGGTGAACACCGCGAGGGTCGGGGGCCGTACGTCCATGCGCTTGCCTCCCCGGGCAGGCTTCGGGCTGCGGGCTGCGGTCCACCGACGCTAGGCGGCGCGCCCGGGCCGGCGGCATGACCGGAAGCGTCAGCACCGCTGACCGGAGCGCTCATCGGGGCTACCGTCGTGCCATGGGGAGGCGGACGATTGCCGTGCACCACGTGCGGGCCGTACTCGCGGGGGCGCGCCGCAGCGGCCTCGACACGGTGCCGCTGCTCCAGGAGGCGCAGATCCCGCCGCTGCTGCTCGGGGACGACCGGGCCCGGGTCACCCCCGCCCAGTTCGTGCGGCTGTACCGGGCCCTGTACCGCAGCACCCGGGACGAGTTCCTGGGCCTGGCCGCGGTCCCGAGCCGGCCCGGCACCTTCGCGATGATGTGCTACGCCTCGCTGGGCTGCCGGGACCTGGGGGCGGCCATCGGGCGCGGCAGCGACTTCTACCGGCTCTTCCCCGGCGGCCCCGACCTGGTGCTCGAACGGGCCGGGGAGGAAGCCCGGTTCAGCGTGCGCAGCGCCCTGGCCGACGACGAGGAGCGGTTCCTCGCCGAGTGCCTGCTGCTCATCTGGCACCGGCTGTGCAGCTGGCTGATCGGCCGCCGCATCCCGCTGCTGTCGGCGGGCTTCGCGTACCCGCCGCCGCCCCACAAGGACGAGTACGACGTGCTGTTCGGGTGCCCGGTGCGCTTCGGCGAGCCGCGTACGGGGGCGGTGTTCGCCGCGCACTGGCTGGCGGCCCCGCTGGTACGGGACGAGGCCGCGCTGGATTCGATGCTGCGCCGGGCCCCCTTCGACCTGCTGTCGCGGCCGGAGTTCGGGGCGGTCACGGTGACCGAGCAGGTGCGCCGGACGCTGGTGCAGCAGTTGCGGGTCTCGCCCCGGCTGCCCGTGCTCGGGGAGGCGGCGGGCCGGCTGGCGGTCAGCCCGGCCACGCTGCGCCGCCGGCTGCGGCAGGAGGGGACCTCGTTCCAGGAGCTCAAGGACCAGGTGCGGCGGGACGCGGCGATCGCCGGGCTGGCGGAGGGCGGGGAGCCGATCGCGGAGCTGGCGGCCCGGCTCGGCTTCTCCGAGGACACGGCGTTCCACCGGGCGTTCCGGCGGTGGACCGGCACCACGCCGGGGGCGTACCGGGCTGGTCCGCGGGGTCAGGAAAGCTGAGCTGCGCGGTCAGCGCCGTGCCGACCGGTCGGTCACTACCTTCGCACTGCCACGTGCACCACCCGCTCCGTCCCACCCCCACCGGAACACCTGGGAGAGCCGCCCATGCCCACGCCCATGCCCACGCCCAAGCCGAAGCCCACCCCCGAGCCCCTGCGCGTGCCCATGCCCATGCCCGTGCGCACGGGCACCGGCACCGGCACTCACGTCGGCGCCAGCACCAGCACTCGCGCCCGCACCCGCACCCGCAAGCCCGCCGCCCTGGCCGCCGTCGCCGTCCTCGCCGCCCTGTCCGCCGGTCTCCCCGCCGGCCCCGCGGCCGCCTCGGACACGGCGCAGCAGGACCCGTCCCCGCAGGCCGCCGCCGCGGCCGCCGCGCCCGGGGACGTCGTCGGCTCCGAGCCCTCCGCCTTCCACCCGCTGCCCGGGCAGTGGACCAACACCCGGGCCTGGAAGATCCACTACCGTTCGACCACGGCCGACGGACGGCCGAACGTGGTCTCCGGCACCGTGATCGTCCCCCAGGACGGCCGGACCGGCCCCCGCCCGCTCGTCACGTACGCCGTGGGCACGGTCGGCCTCGGCGACTCCTGCGCCCCGAGCGCCAACCTGCCGCAGGGCACGGCCATGGAGGCCAACCTGATCCAGCAGCTCACCCAGCGCGGCTGGGCGGTGGTGGTCACCGACTACGAGGGCCTGGGCACCCCCGGGGTGCACACCTACACGGTCGGCCCCTCCGCCGGGCACGCCGTGCTCGACGCCGCCCGCGCGGCCCAGCGGCTGCCCGGGACCGGGCTGTCCGCCGACGGGCCCGTCGGCATCATGGGCTACTCGCAGGGCGGGCAGGCCTCCTCCTGGGCGGCCGAGCTCCAGGGCTCGTACGCGCCCGAGCTGAACGTGAAGGGCACCGCCACCGGCGGGGTCCCGGCCGACCTGCTGAAGGTGGCCGAGTCCAACAACGGCTCGTACGGCTCCGGTCTGATCTTCATGGCGGCCGCCGGCCAGGACGCGGCCTTCCCGGAACTTGACCTCGACCGGTACCTGAACCCGGCGGGCAAGGCGCTGGTCGGCTTCTTCAAGGAGAACTGCGTGGCCGTGGACTCCACCGTCGGCTCCTTCAAGCGGATCTCCGACCTGACCGTCACCGACCCGCTGGCGCAGCCCGACTGGCAGGCCCGCCTCAACCAGTCGAAGCTGGGCCGGACCGCCCCGGCGGCCCCGGTGCACCAGTACCACGCGCTCGGCGACGAGCTGATCCCGTACGCGGTGGGGCGGCAGCTGCGCGCCGACTGGTGTGCGCGGGGCGCGGCCGTGGACTGGACGACGATCTGGGTGGGCGAGCACGTCAGCGGGGTGATCACGCACACCGCGGCGGCCGCGGACTGGCTGGCCGACCGGTTCGCGGGGCGCCCGGCGGACGGCAACTGCTGATCCGTCCGCCGGTGCGGCGGGCCGGGGCCGGCCCGGGTGGCGTTCGGCGGCCGGGGCCCGGTCGGCCGCCCGGGCCCGGTCGGCCGGTTCAGCGGGCCGGGCCCGGGCAGGAGCGGGTGCCCGACGGGAGCTTCCCGTCGATCAGGAAGGCGTTCACCCGCTCCCGTACGCACGCGGAGGCCGGGTACGCGCCGTGGCCCTCGCCCTTGTAGTCCAGCACCACTGCCGAACCGAGCCGGGCGGCCGTCTCCTGCGTCCACCGGTAGGGGGTGGCCGGGTCCCCGCGGGTGCCGACCAGCAGCATCCGCGGGGCACCCGGCCGGTCGATCTTCCGGATGAAGTCGGTGCCGGCCGGGCGGCCGTAGCAGGAGAGCACGGTCATCAGCTGGCGCGGCCCGAACACCGGTGACGCAGCCCGGAATTCGGCCGACAGCTGTTCGATCTCCCGTTCCACGGCCGCCGGGTCCTTGCCCCGGGCGGCGCGGTCCGGGTCGTCGGCGCAGTTCACGGCGGCCAGGGCCGCGTCCTCGTTGTCGGCGGGCACGGGCCGGCCGGTGAAGTCCGCCTCCTCCTCGGGCGGGGTGAGCGGGCCGCCGATCTCCAGCAGCCCGGTCGGGTCCCCGTCGCGCTCCACCATCCGCAGCCCGCGGGCCAGCGCGGGCCACAGGTCCCGGCTGTAGAGCGCCGCCGAGATCGCGTCGGCCACGTCCTGGCCGGTGAAGTACGAGCCGTCCTCGCCGACCAGCGGCTCCCGGTCCAGCCGGGCCACGAGCGCCGCGGTCTTCTCCTTGGCGGTGCGGGTGTTGGTGCCGTACACGCAGTCCCGCCGGTGGGCGCACCAGACGAGGAAGTTGTCGAGGGCCTGCTGCTGCCCCTGGGCCGAGACCAGGGCCTGCTGCGCGAGCGGCTCGGTGAGGGTGTCCACCCCGTCGAGGACCATCCGGCCGGTACGGCGCGGGAATTCGGCGGCGTAGACGGCGCCGAGCCGGGTGCCGTACGAGAAGCCGAGGTAGTTGAGGCGGCGGTCGCCGAGGGCCTGCCGGATCCGGTCCATGTCCCGGGCCACGTGCACGGTGCCGATGTACGGGAGCACCGGGCCGGAGTGGCGCTCGCAGCTGCGGGCCACCGCGCGCAGCGCGGCCAGGGCGGCGGCCGCGTCGGCGGCCGGCGGGCCCTCCTCCGACAGCGCCCCGCCGCAGCTGACGGGTTCGCTGCCGCCGATCCCGCGCGGGTCGAAGGCCACCAGGTCGTAGGCCTCGCCGAGGTCGGCGAAGGTGCGGGCGCTCGCGGCGAGGGTGTCGATGCCGGGGGCGCCGGGCCCGCCGAAGTTCAGCAGCAGCGAGCCGAGCCGGTGCCGGCCGGTGGCCGGGATGCGGGCGAGGGCGAGTTTGACCTCGCCCTTGCCGGGGGCGGCGTGGTCCAGGGGCACGGCGAGGGTGGCGCACTGCATGTCGCGCACGCCGTTGGCGCAGGGGGCCCAGCCCAGGCCGGCGGCGCGGCGCGGGGCGGGCCGGGGGGCGGGGGCGGAGGCGGATACGGCGGCGGGTTCCGCGGCCGATCCGGCGGCGGGCGCGGCAGCGGACGGGGGCCCGGCGAGGGCCGGGCCTGCGGGGACCAGGGCGAGCAGTGCGGCGGCGGCGCAGACGGCGGCGGTCCGGGAACGGGTACGGGTACGGGAACGCATGCGGGGACGGATGCGGATACGGCTCCGGTGCACGGCGCCCCTTCCTCGGGCCCCCCGGAACCCCCGCACCACGATAAGCGGAGCTCGGCGCGCCCGCCCGTCCGCGCCCGGCCGCGGCTACCCCCCGTACAGCTCGTCGATCTCCTTCTGGAAGTCCCGGGCGACCGCCGCGCGGCGCAGCTTGAGCGAGGGGGTGAGGTGCCCGCGCTCCTCGGTGAATTCGGCGGTCAGGACGGCGAAGCGGCGGATCGACTCGGCCCGGGAGACCAGCTGGTTCGCCTCGTCCACGGCGCGCTGGAGTTCGGCGCGCAGCTCCTCGTCCCGGACCAGTTCGGCCGGGCGCAGGTGCTCCTTGCGGCGCATCTGGCGCCAGTGCCGCAGGCCGTCCGGCTCCAGGGTGATGAGGGCGGTGACGTACGGCCGGTTCTCGCCGACCACCATGCACTGGCCGACCAGCGGGTGGGCGCGCAGCCAGTCCTCCAGCGGGGCCGGGGCCACGTTCTTGCCGCCGGAGGTGATGATGATGTCCTTCTTGCGGCCGGTGATCGTCAGGTAGCCCTCGGCGTCGAGGGCGCCGAGGTCCCCGGTGGGCAGCCAGTGGGCGTGGTCGGTGGCGGGCTCCACCACCCCGCGCTCCCCGTTCCAGTAGCCGCCGAAGACGTGCCCGCCGCGGAGCAGGACCTCGCCGTCGTCGGCGATCCGGACGGAGGTGCCGGGCAGCGGCCAGCCGACCGTGCCGAGGCGGGGCCGCAGCGGCGGGGTGACGGTCGTGGCGCCGGTGGTCTCGGTCAGGCCGTAGCCCTCGTACACCTCGATGCCGGCGCCCGCGTAGAAGGCGGCGAGCCGGTGCCCGAGCGGGGAGCCGCCGCTGATCACGTACCGGACGCGGCCCCCGAGGGCGGCCCGGATGCGGCGGTAGACGAGCGGGTCGTACAGCCCGCGGGCCATCCGCAGGCCGAGGCCGGGACCGCGGCCGGTGCCGTGCTCCTGCGCCTCGACGGCCTCGCCGTAGCGGCGGGCGATGCGGGCGGCCCGGTCGAAGGAGGCGGCGCGGCCGATCTTCTCGGCGGTGGCCCGGCCGGTGTTGAAGACCTTCTCCAGGACGTACGGGATGGCGAGGAGGAAGGTGGGCCGGAAGCCGGCGAGGTCGCGCAGCAGGTCCTCGGTCCGGATGCTCGGCGCGTGCCCGAGCCGGACCCGGGCCCGGATGCAGCCGACCGCGACCATGCGGCCGAAGACGTGCGAGAGCGGCAGGAAGAGCAGGGTGGCGGCGGGCTCGGTGCTCAGGCTCTTGAAGACGGGGTGCAGCAGCTCGACGGCGTTGTCCACCTGGGCGAAGAAGTTGGCGTGCGTGATCACGCAGCCCTTGGGGCGGCCGGTGGTGCCGGAGGTGTAGATGACGGTGGCGACGGACTGCGGGCCGGTCGCCGCCCGCCGGGCGGCCACCTCCTCGTCCGGTACGTGCGCCCCGGCCCGCTTGAGCCGGTCCACGGCCCCGGTGTCGAACTCCCACAGGTGGGCGAGGCCCGGCAGGTGGGCCCGCTGGGTGCTGATCATGCGGGCCTGTGCGGTGTCCTCGACGGCGCAGGCCACGGTGCCCGAGTCGTGGATGATCCAGCGGGCCTGGAGGGCGGAGGAGGTGGGGTAGATGGGTACGGTGATCAGGCCGGCGGCCCAGGCGGCGAAGTCCAGCAGGGTCCACTCGTAGGTGGTCCGGGCCATGATCGCGATCCGGTCGCCCCACTGGAGGCCCTCGGCGATGAGCCCCTTGGCCACGGCGAGCACCTCGTCGGCGAACTCCCCGGCCGTGAGGTCGGCCCAGCTCCCGTCCGCGGCCTTCCGCGAGAGGACGGCCTCGCCCGGCGCCTCGGCGGCATTGGCGAACGGCAGGTCCCCGAGCGATCCGTGCTGCGGCCCGGCCACCAGCGGCGGCACGTACACCTCGCGCACCACCCCGCCGTCCACCCGCTTGAGCGGCTCCCCGACGACGGCGGCACCCCGGCCGCTCGCGGCCCCTCCGGCAACGGCATCGGCTCTCTGGTCGTACGACACGGCACGCCTCCCGGCCCGACAGCAAGTTACCGGCGGTAATTAAACCGACGGGTAACCGCCCTGAGAACCCCCTGCACAAGACCGGCACACACACCGCACACGGCCGCAGCCCCCGCCGGGAGGGGGGCGGGGGCTGCGGGGATCGGGAGGGCGGGACGGTCAGAGGTCCGGGTCGCCCATGGAGAAGTCGCAGGTGAAGTCCTGGGTGTACTCGCTGCCGCCCTGGCGGTAGGTGACGCGGCAGTCGTGGATGGCTGCGGGAGCTTTCCCGACCAAGGTCAGGCGTGCCAGGTAGTAGGTGCTGCTGAGGGTGTGCGGGGCGATCCGGACGGGCTTGCCCGAGACGTCCGCCCCCTTGGCCACTTCCTCATCCCCCATGCTGAGGGGCATCGATTCCTCGTACGTCTTGGTGAAGGCGGCGTAACGGGTGACCTTCAGCGCGTCGGGCACGTCGAGCACCTCCACGCCGAGCACGTCCACCGGGTCGTCGGAGATGTTGCGCAAGGTCACGGTGAGGTTGGGCCAGTGGCTCTCGCCGACCGCGGGGGCCGTCAGCCCGGCACCCTGGGCTCCCAACTCCAGCGCGGGCTCGTGCCGGAACGCGGCCCAGCCCGCCGCCCCCGTGAGGACCACCGCGGCCGCGATCCCGGCCACCAGCCGCCGGCGGCCGCGCCGCCCGGTGTCGCCGTTCTCCGGCCCGGCGTCCGGAGCCGCGGCCTCGTCCACCACTGCTGCCGCTTCGGCCATGATCCACCCCCGTGAACGCCTGGAAGACGAGGACCGCCCGCCACCCGGGCCACGTCCCACGGCCATGATCGGCCCGCCCCGCGCCATTACCCAGCGATTTGAGCAGGACCAGAGGTACGGACCATCCGCGCCCTCAGCCGGAGCGCTCCGCCGTCGCGGCGAGGACGACGCGGAAGTGCTCCGTGGCCGTCCACCGGAAGCCCGCGTGCCCGGTCTCCCGGGCGTGTGCCGCACACCAGGCGGCCGGGACGGATCCGCCCTCCGCGGGACCGGGCCCGCCGAGACAGCTCGTACAGACGACTTCCGTCACCGGCAAGCGCCCCGCCCCCTCGGGCGCGACCATCCACCCCGAAAACCCGTCACCAGCCACGGCGTTCCCCTCCCGCCCCCGGCACGGACAGCTCGGCCCAGACCCGCTTCCCGATCCCGACGCGCTCCCCGACCGCCCACCGGTCCGCCAGCGCGGCAACCACGAGCAGCCCCCTGCCCCGCTCCTCGTCGGCCCCCGCCACCCGCACCCCGGGCCGCGCCGGGCACGCGTCGTGCACCTCGATGCGCACCCCGTCCACCAGCCGCACGAACCGGGTCTCGATCTCCCGGTCCCGCGGCCCGACCGCATGCCGCACGGCATTGCCCACCAACTCCGAAGCCACGACCAAGGCATCCTCCTCCAGGACCGACAGCTCCCAGTCGGCCAGCACCTTGCGCAACTCGGCGCGGGCGCGCGGAGCGGACCGGGACTCCCGCCGCCACCGGCGGACCACTTCCCTCATCGGACGTTCTCCCGTCCGGGCACCGGCAGAGCCCCGAACAGGGCACTCACGTGCAGCACGTTGACGCTCCTCACAAGCGTGGGCCACGCCCCCGAACCGGTCGCACGGTCGCGGGGGTCTGTCCATACAACCCTCCTCTGGGGCCAATGCGCTGACTTCCCACTCACGGGTATCCCCGCGATGGGTAACCTGCCGTGCGAGGCTGAGCAACACACTGCGCCAACGTGCGTGATGGGGCATGCGATGACCACACAGCAGTCGTTCACGGCACTTCCCCCGGACCTTCTGGACCAGGCCGAGATGAGGGCAGCCATTGCCGGCCACGATTTCGGGAGCGTCTTTCGCCTTGCCCGCGAAAAGGCGAGAATCAGTTACTCGAAAATCGCGGCCGCTTGTGACATGAAGCCCGAACGAGTCGGGCTGTTGGCGCGCGGCGAGGGCAGCGTCACCAGCTTCGAAAAGATCACCAAGATCGCGGATGCGTTGCGCATCCCTGGCCACCTGCTGGGACTTGCCCCACGCTGGTGGGAGGCGGGCCGACCCATCGCACCTTCGGAGCGTGCCACGAGGACGACGGTGGAAGGGGACCCGCTTGTGGATCGCAGAAGCTTCGTCAAGGCGTCGGCAGGAACCGGGCTGGCCGCAGCTCTTGCCTGCCCTCAATCGGCTGGTGGGGCGGGCCGGATCTCTC
Organism: Streptomyces sp. NPDC030809; assembly: GCF_055572195.1. Classification (NCBI taxonomy): domain Bacteria; kingdom Bacillati; phylum Actinomycetota; class Actinomycetes; order Kitasatosporales; family Streptomycetaceae; genus Streptomyces; species Streptomyces sp. NPDC030809. The sequence continues at coordinate 64,976 of NZ_JBVIDV010000004.1, read as the reverse complement.
GTGGATTCCCCGACCAGCTCAGGCAGCGGACAGCCCGGCTGCGCCGTCTTGATGAGATCCTCGGCGGCGGCGATACGTTCCGGGTCTACGTATCCGAATATCAGGCCACCAAGAGCGTTTTGCGAGAAGCCAGTTACACCGAGGACATCGGGAGGGAGCTGCTCTCCGTCCTGGCCGAGCAAGCGCAGCAGGCAGGGTGGGCCGCATTCGACAGCGGCAAACAAGCAGAGGCAACGAGCCTGTACGAGGCAAGCCATGCTGCGGCGCGCGAGGCCGGAGACCTACCCCTGGCGGCAAATGCTCTGGCCTTCCTTGCCTACCAGCGCAGCAGCGGAGACCGACAGGCCGGAGTCGACATCGCCGTCCGATCCTGTCAGACCGCCGGGCCGACAGCACCGTCCACTGTTCGCGCGCTCCTTCATGAGCGCCGGGCCTGGGCCTACGCGCTCGCTGGTGACACGATGCAGGCCCAGGATGCACTGGACACCGCCGAGCAGGCCCTCCACGAGAAGAGTTCTGAGAACCAACCGGATTGGGCGTCATGGGTGGATGAGACCGAACTCCTCATCATGACGGGCCGCTGCTGGACCGAGCTGGGGCGGCCGCTCCGGGCCGTTCCGGCACTGGAGAAGGCACTATGCCTGTACGACGACACCCACGCTCGGGACAAGAGCTTGTACCTCACCTGGCTCGCAGACGCGTACCTCGCCGCCGGCGAGGCCGAGGAGTCCGCGCATGCCATCGGCCGGGCCCTGGACCTTGCAGCGGGGGTCTCATCGGTACGCCCCCTTCAGCGGATCCGGCCGACCCTGCGTAGCCTGGCCCCGCACCGGAGCGTTCCGGCCGTTGCCGAGGTACTGGAGAGAGCCAACACGTCGTGAGTCGCCTCAGCCCGCGCGATCGGGATGCGTGGCGGTCGACAGCCAGTGAAGGTAGGCCGGCGATCCGGCCACGATGGGTACGGCGGCGATCTCCGGGTTCTTCCACGGATGGTGGTCCAACAGGTGCCGCTCCAGGTCCGCGTAGCGGTCCGCTCGGATCTTGAACAGGAGCTGCCATTCCTCCCCGGTTCCGAACTCTCCCTCGTGCCAGAAGGCCGACAGCACCGGCCCGACGATCTGCGCTCCCGCGGCAAGCCGCGCGGACACGGCAGTCCGTGCCAGGGACTCGGCCGACTGCCGGTCCTCGGTCGCCGTCGACACCTGCAAGAACTCGGCCATGCCGGTGACACTACCGCCCGGAACGACCGAACGGACTTGATCCATCAACCGCTCCGGCTGGGGCGGCACATCTCCAAGGAAGGCGGCAGCCATGGCCAGGCGTGACTACGAGGACGATCCCGATGCGCCCGAGGCGAACAGTCTGGTGCCGGCGGCGTCTGCGGTGGTCGTGGACGGGGACGGGCGGGTGCTGTTGCAGCGGCGCAGGGACAACGGGATGTGGGCGCTGCCCGGCGGGAAGATGGAGCTGGGTGAGTCCATCGGGGACTGTGCGGTGCGGGAGACCCTGGAGGAGACCGGGGTGAGCGTCGAGGTCGTCGGGATCGTGGGGACGTACACCGACCCGCGGCACGTGTTCGCGTACGACGACGGCGAGGTGCGGCAGGAGTTCTCCGTCTGCCTGCTGGCCCGGCCGACCGGGAGCACGGCGGTCCGGGTCTCGGACGAGTCGTACGAGGTGGGCTGGTTCGCGCCGGAGGAGGTGGACGGGCTGCCGATGGTGGCGGGCATCCGGCGGCGGATCGCGGACTGGCGGGCCGGGGCGGGACCCGTGGTGCGGTGACCCCCGCCCCTGCCGGACGCCCGACCCCCACCCCGCCGTGACCAGGAGGCCGGCACGGCCGGGACGCGCGGCCCCCGTCCGGCCGTGACCAGAAGGCCGGCACGGCCGGGACGCCCGACCCCCACCCCGCCGTGACCAGAAGGCCGGCACGGCCGGGACGCGCGGCCCCGTCCGGCCGTGACCCGGACCGGCACGGCCGGGACGCCCGACCCCCACCCCGCCGTGACCCGGACCGGCACGGCCGGGGCGCGCGGAACCCCCGTCCGGCAGGGACGGGGGTTCCGGGTGCGGGGCTGCGGGAGCGGGGCGGTCAGGCCGGGGCCGGGCCGCGCCCGCGGGGCGCGGGCGGTCAGGCCGCGGCCGGGGCCGTCGCCTTCTGCTCGGCCTCGTGCGCGGACGGCGCCGGGCCGTCGAGCGGGGAGGACGAGGCCGCAGCGTAGGCCTCGCGGTCGAGGATGCCCTCGCGGGCCGCGACCACGACCGGGACCAGGGCCTGGCCCGCCACGTTCGTCGCGGTGCGGATCATGTCGAGGACCGGGTCGATGGCCAGGAGCAGGCCGACGCCCTCCAGGGGCAGGCCCAGGGTGGAGAGGGTCAGGGTCAGCATGACCGTGGCGCCCGTGAGGCCGGCCGTGGCGGCCGAGCCGACCACCGAGACGAAGGCGATGAGCAGGTAGTCGCCCACGCCCAGCGGGACGTCGAAGATCTGCGCGATGAAGATCGCGGCGAGCGCCGGGTAGATCGCGGCGCAGCCGTCCATCTTGGTCGTGGCGCCGAACGGGACGGCGAAGGAGGTGTACTCCTTCGGCACGCCGAGGCGCTCGGTGGCCTTCTGGGTGACCGGCATGGTGCCGACCGAGGAGCGGGAGACGAAGGCGAGCTGGATCGCGGGCCAGGCTCCCTTGAAGAACTGGAGCGGGCTGACCTTGGCGACCGTCGCGAGCAGCAGCGGGTACACCCCGAACATGACCAGGGCGCAGCCGATGTACACGTCCGCGGTGAAGGTCGCGTACTTGCCGATCAGGTCCCAGCCGTAGTCGGCGATGGCGTAGCCGATGAGGCCGACGGTGCCGATCGGGGCCAGGCGGATGACCCACCACAGGGCCTTCTGGAGGAGCTCCAGGACGGACTCGCTGAACGCGAGGACCGGGGCGGCCTTCTCGCCGAGCTGGAGGGCGGCGATGCCGGCGACGGCGGCCATGAAGACGATCTGCAGGACGTTCAGCTCGGTGAACGGGGTGATCACGTCGGTCGGGACGATGCCGGTGAGGAAGTCGATCCAGGAGCCGGCGTGCTCGGGGGTCTTGCCGTCCTTCGGCGTCAGGCCGGTGCCCGCGCCGGGGTTGGTCAGCAGGCCGATGGCGAGGCCGATGGCCACCGCGATCAGCGAGGTGATCATGAACCAGAGGAGGGTGCGCGAGGCCAGGCGGGCCGCGTTGTTCACCTTCCGCAGGTTGGTGATCGACACCAGGATCGCGAAGAAGACGAGCGGGGCCACGGCCAGCTTCAGCAGCTGGACGAAGATGTCGCCGACCTTCTCCAGAGTGGTGTACAGCCAGCTGACGTCGTGGCTGCGGGCGACCCAGCCGAGCAGTACGCCGAGCACGAGGCCGGCGACGATCTGCGCCCAGAAGGGCAGTGCGGGCAGCGCGAGCTTGGACGACGGGCCCTTCGGGGCCGTCTGGCTCTTCGGTATCGCGGACACGGGCACTCTCCGGGGATGACGCACGGGGGCGGGACAGGCGGGCAAAGGTTCTGCGGGCGCTTGTTGCGGTGCGGCAGCCGGGAGGGCCGGCCGGGACCGCTGCCGAGTCGCACGGGCTCAGCTCAGACTCGCGCGGGGCTGAGGTTTCAGCGACAGCAGCAGGCCGCGGACACACGGCGGCAGAGGTCGACGTGCCGGCGCGCCACGAGCGGGATGCTCCTGGCGGATCGGTGCGCGGCGCGGGTCGACATGTTGAAACGCTAACACTTTCCCTTTGAGAATCTCAAAGCCTGACTTTGGGCTCGGGGCAGGGAACGGCCCCGGCGGCAGGTCCGGAAAGGCCCCCGGAAACGCATCCGCCCCGGTCACGGACGGGATGTCCGGTACCGGGGCGGTTTGCGATGTGATGAACCTTACGGGCGCGGGCCCGCGGCCGGGTCCTGCGCGGAGGGCGGAGGGACGGGCTCAGGAGCCGGCCCGCGCGGCGTCGTCCGCCGCGTCCTCCTGGTTGCGGTTCGCGGCCAGCCTGGACTTCACGCCCTCCACCCGGCCGCTGATCTGCTGCGACATCTCGTCGCGCTGCTTGCGCAGGAGGACCAGGGACAGCGGGGCCGACAGCACGAGCGCCAGCAGCACGACCCAGATGTAGTTCGCGTCGCCGATCCCGGACGGCAGCACGCCCAGCTTCACCAGGCCGAGGACGGCCACCAGGCATCCGAAGAAGATGCCCAGCCGCATGGTCGTGTAGCGGATCGTTGCGCTCGGCTTCCCGGCCACGGCACGCCTTCTCTCTCCGTCGATGTGTCCGTCGTACGTCGGTCCTGCCCGTCCAGTGAAGCACGCGGCCCTTCGCTCCCGTGAAGCGGACCCGGGAACCCGCCCAGGCACCCGGGAACCCGCCCCGGGACCCGGCAGCCGCTCCCGGGAACGGAGCGGGAGGGGTTCGGGAACCGCGGGCGGGAGGCTGCGGCCAGTCGAAGGCCTGCCGAACGGGAGGCCGAGGAGGAGGGTTCCCGTGGCGAAGATCGTCCTGGTGTCCGGCAGTACGCGCCGCGACTCGCTGAACAGCGCGGTACTGGCGACCGTACGGCACGTCCTGGCCGGGCTGCCCGGCTCGCACGAGACCGTGCTGCTGCCCGTGGGGGCGCTGCCGCTCTACGAGGCCGAGCTGGAGCGCACGGACGGCTCGGACGCGGTGCGCGTGGCCCGGGCGCTCGTCGGCGAAGCGGACGCGCTCTTCTTCAGCACCCCGTCGTACAACGGCGAGATGCCCGGCGCCCTGAAGAACGCGCTGGACTGGCTGTCCCGCCGGGACGGCGACACCACTCCGCTCAGCGGCAAGACCGCCGCCGTGGCCAGCGCCTCCCCCGGGGCGCGCGGGGCCCTCGACGCCCAGCCGGGTCTGGCCGGGGTGCTGGCCCGCTGCGGGGTCCGGGTCGTCGCGCACGAGCCGGTCGCGGTGGGCGGGGCCGGCGGGCTGGCCGTCGAGGACGGCCGGTACACCGACCCCGCTGTGGTGGCCGCCCTGGAGAGCCTGACCATCGCCCTGCTGGCGGAGCTGACCGCCGCCGAGGCGGAAGCAGGAGCGGGAGCGGAAGCCGGGGTGCTCGTCTGATGGCGGCCGTGCCCGGGCGGCTGCCGGCCCCCCACCGCTCATGAAGGGCCACCCGGCCGCCGCACTCGCGGCCCGCGGCCCCGCCCCGCACCTCGCCGCGCTGCTGCCCGCCCCCCTGCCGGCCCGGCGGGCGCACCGGCTGCACCGCCGCGCCCTGCGCCTGACCGCGCGGGCCGTGGCCTGGTTCGCCGGCCACGACCCGGCGGGCCCGGCGCCCTCGGTCGGCTGGGCCGGTTCGACGGGTTCGGCCGACACGGCCGCGCCCTCCCGCGCGGCCGTCCCGTCCGGCAGGCCCGGAGTGGCCGCCGGGCACGCCGGGCCCGCCCGGTCCCCCCGGACCGCCGGAGGGGCGGAGCCCGTCCACCGCGCGGAGCCCGCCCACCGCGCCGGGACCGTCCGGGCCGTCCGGGCCGTCCGGATCGCCGGAACCGTCGGCACCGGCCGGAGCGCCGGGACCGCAAGGACCGCCGGCGCCCCCGGAACCCCGGCGGTTCCGGCGGCGGCCGACGAGCGCACAGCAACAGACAGCAGGTGGAACGTGACAACGGACAGCGGATGGAACACCGCACCCGGCAACGACGGGAACGCGGCACCCGACAGCGGATGGAACACCGCACCCGGCGACGACGGGAACGCGGTACCCGACAGCGGGTGGAACACCGCACCCGACAGCAGCCGGAACGGCGCACCCGACAGCGGGTGGCGGCCCGCGCGGACCGGTGGCCGCGGGAGGACCCGTACCGGTACGCCGTGACCGCCACCGCCGGGTTCCCGACGGCACCGCCGGGTTCCCGACGACCACCCCCCGGGTTCCCGACACCAACCCGGGGTCACCGAGACCGGGTCCCCGACCGCCACCGCCGGTTCCCGACCGCCGCCGGTCTGCTGCCCCCGCCCACCACCCCCGTGCCCGGGCCGGACCGACCGCCGGTCCCGGACGCCCGTCCGTCGGCGCGACTCCCCCCTTCCCGATCGGAGCCCCTCATGACCCACACCAGCGAAGCCGGCCGCCTCCTCTTGGTGATGCCGTACGAGCGGCTCGTCCGCAAGGCCGTGGAGGCCGGGTTCCGGGTCTGGTCGATCTGGGACCCCAAGCTCCGCGGGGCGGACTACCTGGCGCGGGTCGCCGCCCACTCGGAGGAGCTGGCCCTCGTCGACTTCGAGGACGAGGGCGCCCTGCGCGCCCTGGTCGCGGAGATGGCCACCGCGCACCGGGTGGACCACGTCCTGCACCTGGGCTCCGAGGCGGGCATGGCCGCGGTGCTCGCCGAGGCCGAGGCCCTCGGCCTGTCCCCGAACACCGCCGAGTCGGTCCGGCTGCTCAACGACAAGCACGCGATGCGCCGCCTGCTCAACCGCAACGGAGTCTCCGTGGTCCGGGCCCGCCGGGCCGAGCGGCTCGCCGATGTGGAGCCGCTGCTCGCCGAGTTCGGGCTGCCTGCGGTCGTCAAGCCCGGCAACTCCGCCGGCGGCCGGGGCATCGGGCTGGTGCGGGAGCCGGCCGACCTGGCCGCGTGGACCGCCCGGGTGGCGGACGCCGGGATCGAGGGCCCCTTCATCGTCGAGGACCACCTGACCGGCCCGGAGTTCAGCGTGGAGACGCTGACCGTCGACGGCATGCACCACGTCATCGGCATCACCGCCAAGGAGACCGCCAGGGAGGCCGCCGGAGCGGCCGGAGGCGCCGCACGGGACTCCGGCTTCGCCGGGACCGGGCACCTCCACCCGGCCCCCCTGGCCCCCGCCGACGAGGCCGTGATCCGCGCGACCGCCACCGCCCTGCTCGACCTCGCCGGCTACCGGTTCGGCCCGGCGCACACCGAGGTGATCCTCACCCCGGCCGGGCCCCGCATCGTGGAGTCCCAGGCCTGCCTGGGCGGCGACCGGATCCCGCTGCTCGTGGAGGTGGCCGGCGGCTTCGACCTGGAGGCGGCGGTCTTCCGGGCGCTGGCCGGGGAGGACGTGGCCGCCCCGGTGCCGGACCGCTTCGCCTCCGTCGGCTTCTTCCGGCTGCCCGCCGGCCGGCTGGAGTCCGTGGCGGACCTGGCCGAGCTGAACTCCCGCGCGTACGTGCACGCCGTGGTCTTCCCGTACGGGCCGGGGGACTTCCTGCCGCACCCGACGGAGTCCGGCAGCCGGCACGGGTACGCCGTCGTGGACGCGGCGAGCCCCGCCGAGGCCGCCGAGCGGATCGCCGCCGTACGGTCCGGACTGCGCGCCACGATCACGGCGACGGCCGCCCCGGCGGCGGCCGTCGCCTCCCAGGCCCTCTGAAAGCCCGCCGCCCTCCCGTGCACCGTGCGCCCGCCGCCCTCCCGTGCGCCGTGCGCCGTGCGCCCGGCGCCTTCGCAGCAAATCCGACCCGCAGGCCGGTTGCGGCCGGAACCCGCCCCTGCGGGGGCCCGGTCGGCACCGACCGCGCACCACGTGCGTGTAAGGCGCATTCCGGCCTCCCCGCCGGAGCCCGAAACGGGGCCCGGGCCGCCGCCCGCCGAGCCCGGGGGACCGGCAGCAGGCCCACCACCTCCCCGGACGTCCCGGCGGTGGCACCGACACCCGCTCCGGTAGGGCCGATCGGAACAGCCGTTTCGAGACAGGGCACCGCCATCGATTGAGTCAATGTGAACAGCAGAGAAAATCACCGGCCCAACTACCCGGCGGAACCTGGTTCCTGACCGATTCCCGCTGTACTGTCCGAGCCGGTAACAGAGCGGGAACCGTTGGGGAACGGCTCCCGCGAACCTCTGTGTTGTCGAAAGCACCACGCACGACACCACGGAACCAACGGGGCGGGGATACGGAAATGCGCAGCAAGCTGGCCGGAATCATCGGGATCGTCACTCTGGGCCTGGCCCTCGCCCTCGGGGCGAGCGGCGACCTGGGGTGGAAGTCCGACCACGGGCGGACCGGTGTCCAGCACACCGAGGCCGAGAACACCGGCCCGCGGGCCCCGTACCCGGCGCCCGCCCCGGCCCCCGACGCCGGCACCGGCGTCTGACCCGGGCACCGGCACCGGCATCCGCACACGAAGAAGCGGCCCGCACCCCTCCCCGGGGGCGCGGGCCGCTTCTCGTGCAAAGGCCCGCCCGGCAAGCCCGCTACAGCGGCGCCCGCGCGCCCTGCGGCACCCCCATCGCGTCGAACAGCGCCACCGCGCGCGCCCGGTGCTCCGCCGCCCCCGCCCGGTCCCCGCGCTCCTCGGCGACCCGGGACAGCCCGGCCAGGGCCCGGGCCTCCTCCATGCGGTACTCGGCGGCCGCGGCCCGCCCGTGGACGCTCTCGAACAGCTCGGCCGCCCCGTCGTGATCGCCGCGCTCCAGCCGGAGCGTGCCGACGAGCCGCTCCACCTTCATCTGCCGGGGCGGCGAGGCCCGCCGCCGGACCAGCTCCATGGCCTGCTCCTCGCAGCGCCGGGCCTCCTCGGGCCGGCCGAGCAGCTCGCGGACGGTGGCCGTCAGCGCCATCGTGACCGCGAAGTTGTCCGGCTGGCGCGACTCGTCGAAGAGCACCAGGGCCTGCCGCAGGCACTCCTCGGCCTCCGCCACCCGCCCCAGCGCGAGCAGCGCGCTCGCCAGGTCGTTGCGCGCCGCGACCTCGCTGTCCCGGCTCTGCACGTCGTGCGCGAGTTTCACCGCCCGCTGCGCCGCCTCCACCGCCTCCGGGTCCCGGCCCAGCCAGCCGTACGTCGTACTGAGCGAGCACAGCAGGTGCAGCTCGGACTGGACGTCCCCGGTCTCCTGGTGGACGGCCACCGCGAGTTCCTGGCAGCGCAGCCCCTCCTCCAGCTCGCCGAGGCTGCCGTGCAGCAGGCCCAGCAGCTCCAGGCAGCTGCCCTCGCCGATCCGCTCGCCCTCGGCCCGGGCCAGTTCCAGCGCCTCCTCGGTGAGGGTGATCCCCTCCCGGAACCGGCCGAGCTTCCACAGGGCCGACACCTGGTTGGTCAGGCTGATGCGCAGCGCCCGGGTGTCGCCCAGCCGGCGGGCGGCCGCGATGGCGGTCTCCCCGACCCGGCGGTACTGCTCCATGTACGTCCGCATGTCCAGGAAGAACACCAGGTTGCGGGTGGTGTAGACGGCGTGCCGCAGGAAGCCCTGGGCCTCGGCCAGGGCGATCGCCGCGGCCAGCGCCTCGGCCTCCCGGTCGAACCAGGCGGCGGCCGCGTCCGCGCCGGCCAGCGGCGGCAGCTCGGCCGTGGACTCCCGCAGCCCCGACGCGTACTCGGAACGCGCGGGGAAGAGCAGGGCGCAGGCCGCCTGGGTGGCCGCGTAGAAGTAGTCCAGCAGCCGTTCCAGCGCGGCCGCGTCGTCCGCCGCGGTCTCCTCGTTGCGCAGGCTCTGCGCGAAGCTGCGGACCAGGTCGTGGAGGGCGTAGTAGCCCAGCTCGTGCTGCTGCACCAGGTGCATGTCGAGGAGGTCCTCCAGGAGGTCCTCCGCGTCCCGCGGGTCCTCGCCGAGCAGCGCGGCCGCCGAGTGGACGTCGATCTCGGCGCCGGGGTGCAGGCTCAGCAGGCGGAACGCGGACCGGTGGGCCTCGTCCATCGCCTGGTACGACAGGCGCAGGGTGGCCGCGACGCTCCGCTCCCCGGAGCTGAGCTCGTCCAGCAGCCGGGTCTCGTCGCCCAGCCGGTCCACCAGGTGCTGCACGGTCCACCGGGAGCGGTTGCGCAGCCGGGCCGTGGCGATGCGCAGGGCCAGCGGCAGGTGGCCGCAGAGCGCGGCGAGGGCCCGCGCCGCCTCCGGCTCCCGCCCGGTGCGCTCGGCGCCGAGGGTCTCGGTGATCAGCGCCATGCTGTCCTCGGGGGACATCACCCCGATGGAGATCCAGTGCGCGCCGTCCAGCTCGACCAGCCGGGCCCGGCTGGTGACCAGGACCAGACAGCCCGGGGAGGCGGGCAGCAGGGGGCGGACCTGCGCCGCGTCGCAGGCGTTGTCGAAGAGCAGCAGCAGCCGGCGGCCGACCAGGGTGGCCCGCCACAGCGCGGCCCGGCCGGGGGCGTCCTCGGGGATCTGCTCCCCCGGCACCCCGAGGGTGCGCAGCACGCCCGCGATGACCGGTCCGGGCTGGAGCGGCTGTTCGCCGGGGGTGTAGCCGCGCAGGTCCACGTGGAGCTGCCCGTCGGGGAACCGCTCGGCCAGCCGGTGCGCGGCGCGGACGGCCAGGGTGGTCTTGCCGGTGCCGCCCATGCCGTCCACGGCGACGATCCGGGTGGCGGTGTCCTCCCCGTCCGCGGCGGCGGCCAGCAGGTCGGCGAGCTCGCGTTCCCGCCCGGTGAAGTCGGCAAGGTCGTACGGGAGGGTGCAGGGGGCGGGCGCGGGCGCCGGGGCCTCGGCGGCGGGCTGCGCGGAGGCGGCGGCCCCGGCGTCCGCCCCGGGCCCGGCGGCGGGTACGGCGCCGGCGGCCGCGGCCGGTGCGGGGGCCGCGGCGGGTACGGCACCGGAGCCGGCGGCGGATCCGCCCGCGGGGCCGGCCGGGGCCGGGGCCGGGGCGGACGGCACCGCCGGGGCGGGGGGCGCCAGTTCCGGGCTGTCCCGCAGGATGCCCTCGTACAGTCCGGTCAGCCGGGGGCCGGGGTCCACGCCGAGTTCCTCCACGAGCAGCTCGCGGACCCGGCCGTACTCCTCCAGCGCCTCGGCCTGCCGCCCGGAGCGGTACAGGGCGAGCATGAGGTGTCCGCGGAGGGTCTCCCGGAGGGGGTGCGCGGCGACGAGTTCGCGCAGGTCGCCGACGAGCTCGGTGCTCTCGCCGCGGTCCAGGCGCAGCCGGAAGAGCTGTTCGGCGGCGGCGAGGCGGCGCTCCTCCAGGGCGGTGGAGGCCGATTCGAGGACGGGGCCGCCGGCGCCGGCGAGGACCGGGCCCCGCCACAGGTCGAGTCCGGCGCGCAGCTCGCCCTCCGCGTCGGCGGGGCGGCCGTCGGCGAGGGCCTCGCGGGCCAGCCGGGTGTGGCGCAGGAACAGGGTCAGGTCGAGCTGGTCCTCGCCGAGGACGGCCCGGTAGCCGGGTCCGTCCGTCGCGATCAGGCCGCTGCCGCCGGGGATGCGGCGGCGCAGGTCGGCCACGGCCTTGCGGATCTGGTGGGGGGCGGTTGCGGGCGGTTCGTCCTCCCAGGCGGCGTCCACGAGGCGTACCACCGGTACGACCCTTCCCGGTTCCAGAAGCAAAGTGACCAGAACGCGTTCCTGGATGGGGCCGCCGAGCCTCAGACGCTTGCCGTCCGCCCAACCCTCCAGTGCACCAAGGACGTTGAACCGCACCTCGGCCTCATTCTGCTCCGCCATGAACCCCACCCGTCTTACGCTGCAAAACCCCAGGCAGAGGCCCTGCTCGGGGAAGAGAGTAAAGGTTTCGGAGATCGGGCGGTACTGCTCCGCAAGGTGACCGGGAGCCCCGAAACCCAAGCTTCACGAGCGGCCGGGAGCGGGGATGGCCGGAGTTTCGCCGATGACTTTCGGCCAACTCAGAGCAGGGGCAGGAGCATCGTGATCTCGTCGCGGTCGTCACCGGGGGCGACCCGGATCGCCCCGGGCACCCGCCCGACCTCCTTGTATCCGCAGGAGGCGTAGAAGTCCTCCAGCCCGTGCCCGCCGCGGCAGGTGAGCCGGATCGCCTCGATCCCCTCGAAGGAGCGGGCCGCGTCGGCGAGGGCCGCCATCAGCTCGCGCCCGTACCCGCGGCCCTGGACCTGCGGGTCGACCATGACGGTGTAGGCCATGAGCCAGTGGCGCATCAGCGGGTGCCGGTTGAACGCGAGGAAGGCGGCGGCCCGCACCTCGCCGGCCGCGTCCCGTCCGGCCACCAGGCGGATGCGGCCCTCGGCCATGCCGGCCAGGTGGTGCAGCAGCTCGGGCCGGACCTGCTCGGGGGTGACGGGCGGGACGAAGCCGATGGAGCCGCCGGCGTTGCTGGCGTCCGTCCAGATCCGGACGAGCGCCTCGCGCAGGTCGGCGTCCATGGCGGGATCAAGAGCAAAGGTAAGGGTCACAGCACAGGATTATCCATTACACACCCTGCACCCCACAATGTTTTTCCGCCACCCGGGCCCGCAGACCACAGCCCGCCCGGAAACGCGGAAAGGGCGGCGCGGTTCCCGGATGACCGGGACCGCGCCGCCCTTCCGGCAGCGTCGGGCAGGGGCCTTTCGAGGCCGGGGGTGCCGCTCAGACCCGCATCGGCTGCGGGGACTCGCGCAGCGACGCGTCGGGGCCGGGGTACTCGCGGATGACCTCGTAGCGGGTGTTCCGCTCGACCGGGCGGAAGCCCGCCTCGCGGATGAGGTCCAGCAGGTCGTCGCGGGACAGCTTGTTCGGGGTGCCGTAGTTGTCCGCGTCGTGCGTGATCTTGTACTCCACGACCGAGCCGTCCATGTCGTCCGCGCCGTGCTGGAGGGCCAGCTGGGCGGTCTGCACGCCGTGCATCACCCAGAAGACCTTCACGTGCGGGACGTTGTCGAACAGCAGCCGCGAGACGGCGAAGGTCTTCAGCGCCTCGGCGCCGGTCGCCATCGAGGTGCGCGCCTGGAGGGTGTTGCGGACCTTGCCGTCCTTCATGTCCACGAAGTCGTGCTGGTACCGCAGCAGGATGAAGACCTGGAAGCCGCCGGTCTCGTCCTGGAGCTCGCGCAGCCGCAGCACGTGGTCCACGCGGTGGCGCGGCTCCTCGATGTGCCCGTACAGCATCGTGCACGGGGTCTTGAGACCCTTCTCGTGCGCGAGGCGGTGGATGCGCGACCAGTCCTCCCAGTGGGTGCGGTGGTCGACGATGTGCTGCCGGACCTCCCAGTCGAAGATCTCGGCGCCGCCGCCGGTCAGCGACTCCAGGCCGGCGTCGATCAGCTCGTCGAGGATCTCCGAGGCGCTGAGCCCCGAGATGGTCTCGAAGTGGTGGATCTCGGTGGCCGTGAACGCCTTGAGCGACACGTCCGGCAGCGCCTTCTTCAGCTCGCTGAGCGAGCGCGGGTAGTAGCGCCACGGCAGGTTGGGGTGCAGACCGTTGACGATGTGCAGCTCGGTGAGGCTCTCGTTCTCCATGGCCTTGGCCAGGCGCACGGCCTCTTCGATGCGCATCGTGTACGCGTCCTTCTCGCCCGGCTTGCGCTGGAACGAGCAGTAGGCGCAGGAGGCGGTGCACACGTTGGTCATGTTGAGGTGGCGGTTGACGTTGAAGTGCACCACGTCGCCGTTCTTGCGCGTGCGCACCTCGTGGGCCAGCCCGCCGAGCCATGCCAGGTCGTCCGACGCGTAGAGGGCGATGCCGTCCTCACGGGTCAGCCGCTCGCCGGAGCGGACCTTCTCCTCCAGCTCGCGCTTGAGACCTGCGTCCATGTGGCGGTCGCCTCCTACTCGATGTCCTGCAACCCTCCCCACCGTACTCTCAGCGCTCTTCGGGCAGATCCCCGACCCGGTTCTCCCACTTGGTGGAGAGCACGATGGTGGTGCGGGTGCGCGAGACCCCGCGGGTGCCCGACAGCTTGCGGATGATCTTCTCCAGGCCGTCCACGTCGCTGGCCCGCACCTTCAGCATGAAGGAGTCGTCGCCGGCGATGAACCAGCAGTCCTCGATCTCGGCGAGGTCGCGCAGGCGCCGGGCCACGTCCTCGTGGTCGGCGGCGTCCGAGAGCGAGATGCCGATGAGGGCCGTGACCCCGAGACCGAGCGAGGCCGAGTCCACCGTGGCCCGGTAGCCGGTGATCACACCGGCGGTCTCCAGCCGGTTGATCCGGTCGGTCACGCTCGGGCCGGACAGCCCGACGAGCCGTCCGAGCTCGGCGTACGACGCCCGGCCGTTTTCCCTGAGTGCCTGGATGAGCTGCCTGTCCACCGCGTCCATTTGCCTGGAGCCTTCCATTGTTCAGCGATCCCGCGAGTTTACGTATAGAATCTAAGGCACACAGGGTCAACGCCCTGTGAATCTTTCAGCAGATCAAAGACGATCTTTCAGGAGTGGTTCACCGTGTACACGATCGAGATGGCCTACGCTCACATGCGACAGCTGCAGGAGCTGGCCAACCGATCCCGTGCCCACCAGCCGACTGCCGCGAAGCGTGCGGACAAGGTCCACGCCCGCACCGCCAAGAAGCGCTAAGCGCCCCGAGCTCCACCGAGCTCTCCCTCCCAACGGCGGTACAGCCGGTGCGGCACCCCTGCCGCGTCCAGCACCCGCCCCGCGACGAAGTCCACCAGATCCTGGATGTGCGTCGCACCCGAGTAGAACGCCGGCGAGGCGGGCAGCACGACTGCGCCCGCCTCGTCCAGCGCCACCAGGTGCTTCAGCGTCTGACCGTTCAGCGGGGTCTCCCGCACCGCGACCACCAGCCGGCGCCGCTCCTTGAGCGTCACGCTCGCCGCCCGCTGGAGCAGGTCCTTCGAAAGCCCCAGCGCCACCCCGGCCACGCACGCTGTGGACGCGGGCACGATCAGCATCCCCTTCACCGGGTACGAGCCGCTGCTCGGCCCCGCCGCCAGGTCCCCGGCCCCCCAGTGCCGTACGCCGTCCAGGGCGAGCCCCGCGAAGGTGTCCGGCTTGCCGTCCGCGCCCCGCGCGAGCCACTGCGCCAGGTCCTCGCGCCAGTGCGCGTCCCGGAAGGCGATCCCGGTCTCGTCCAGAAGGGTGAGCCGCGAAGCGCGGCTGACCACAAGATCGACGCTCTCCCCGGCCGCCAGCAGCCCGCGCAGCACCGCCGCCGCGTACGGGGTCCCGGAGGCCCCGGAAACCCCGACCACCCACGGGGTGCGCTTGCCGTCAGTCATGCGCCGAGCCTATCCGGCCACCGCGGCGCGGGCGCAGGTCAGGTGGTCGGGACCTGCTAGAGCGTCAGACCGCGGGCCAGCAGGTCGGCGAGGGCGAAGAGGAAGAGGCTGATCCCGACGAAACCGTTCACCGTGAAGAACGCGCGGTTCAGCCGGGACAGGTCGTGCGGGGTGACGATGGTGTGCTCGTACAGGAAGGCCGCCGCCACGACGAGCAGGCCCAGCCACAGGAACACCCCGCCGCCGGTGAGCACCGCGTACCAGGCCAGCAGGCCCGTGGTGACCAGGTGGCAGGCGCGGGCGCCCCAGAGCGCGCCCGGGATGCCGAAGCGGGCCGGCACCGACTTCACGCCCTCGGCGCGGTCCGACTCCACGTCCTGGCAGGCGTAGATCAGGTCGAAGCCGCCGATCCAGACGCCGATGGCCAGCCCGAGGACCACCGCGTGCCAGGACCACTCCCCCGTCACCGCCAGCCAGGCCCCGACCGGTCCCATCGCCTGGGCCAGGCCGAGGATGGCCTGCGGGAAGTTCGTGAACCGCTTGCCGTACGGGTAGACCACCATCGGCACGACGGCCACCGGCGCCAGCGCCAGGCACAGCGGGTTCAGCAGGGCCGCCGCGCCGAGGAAGACCGCCAGGGCGATGCCCGCGCCGGTCCAGGCGGAGCGGACCGACACCGCGCCGGTGACCAGCTCGCGCTGCGCGGTGCGCGGATTGCGGGCGTCGAGCTCCCGGTCGATGATCCGGTTGGCGGCCATCGCGAAGGTCCGCAGGCCCACCATGCAGACGGTGACGAGCAGCAGCCTGCCCCAGTGGACGTTGCGGTCCAGCTGGAACATCGCGGTCAGCGCGGCGATGTAGGCGAAGGGCAGCGCGAAGACCGAGTGCTCGATCATCACGAGCCGCAGGAAAGCCCGGGTCCGGCCGGGGGCCGGGACAGCAGCGGCGGCGGAGCTCACAGTCCGTATTCCTTCCAGCGGCGGTCCACCAGGGCCGCCGTCGCAGGGTCCGACTCCACCATGTCGGGCCAGCCGCCATCGCGGGTGTAGCCCTCCTCGGGGAGCTTCTTCGTGGCGTCGATGCCCGCCTTGCCGCCCCAGAACTGCTGGTAGGAGGCGTGGTCCAGATGGTCCACCGGCCCCTCGACCACGGTCAGGTCCCGGGAGTAGTCGGTGTTGCCCAGCGCCCGCCAGGACACCTCGTGCAGGTCGTGCACGTCGCAGTCGGCGTCCACCACGATGATCAGCTTGGTCAGCGACATCATGTGCGCACCCCAGATGGCGTGCATCACCTTCTGCGCGTGCTTCGGGTACTTCTTGTCGATCGAGACGATCGCGCAGTTGTGGAACCCGCCCGACTCGGGCAGGTGGTAGTCCACGATGTCCGGCACGATGATCTTCAGCAGGGGCAGGAAGAACCGCTCGGTGGCGCGGCCCAGCGGGCCGTCCTCGGTCGGCGGCCGGCCCACCACGATCGACTGGAGCAGCGGGCGCCTGCGCATCGTGATGCAGTCGATCTTCAGGGCCGGGAAGGGCTCCTGCGGGGTGTAGAAGCCGGTGTGGTCCCCGAAGGGGCCCTCGGGCAGCATCTCGCCCGGCTCCAGCCAGCCCTCGACGACGACCTCGGCGTTCGCCGGCACCTGGAGCGGCACCGTCTTGCAGTCCACCATCTCGATGCGCTTGCCCGCGACGAAGCCCGCGAACAGGTACTCGTCGATGTCCCCGGGCAGCGGGGCGGTGGAGGCGTACGTGACGGCCGGCGGGCAGCCGAAGGCGATGGCGACCGGCAGCCGCTCGCCGCGCTTGGCGGCGACCGCGTAGTGGTTGCGGCTGTCCTTGTGGATCTGCCAGTGCATGCCGATGGTGCGCTTGTCGTGGCGCTGCAGGCGGTAGAGCCCGAGGTTGCGGACCCCGGTCTCCGGGTGCTTGGTGTGGGTGAGGCCCAGGTTGAAGAAGGAGCCGCCGTCCTTGGGCCAGGTGAACAGCGCGGGCAGCAGGTCCAGGTCCACCTCGTCCCCGGTGAGGACGACCTCCTGGACCGGGGCGGCGTCGCCCTTCACCTTCCGCGGCGGCACGTGGACCATCGAGCCCAGCTTGCCGAAGGCCTCGCGGACCCCGATGAACCCCTGCGGCAGCTCGGGCTTGAGCAGGCCGCCGATCTTCTCGCTGATCTCCCCGTACGACTTCAGGCCGAGGGCCTTCAGGAGCCGGCGGTCGGTGCCGAAGACGTTCATCGCCAGGGGCATGGCGGAGCCCTTGACGTTCTCGAAGAGGAGGGCCGGGCCGCCGGCCTTGTTCACTCTGTCGACGATCTCCCCGACCTCCAGGTAGGGGTCGACTTCGGCCTTGATGCGCTTGAGGTCGCCCTCCCGCTCCAGAGCCCGGAGCAGCGAGCGGAGATCGTCGTAAGCCATGCGGCCAAGTATCCGGCACGCACTACCCTGGAAGGGTCACCGGGGCCGCCGCGGCCCAAGTCCACGCCTTCGCCACTGCCTGGGGGTCGGTCCCACACCGTGCTGCGCTATCTGCCCTTCCTGCTGGTCATCGCGCTGACGATCTACGCGTTCATCGACTGCCTGAACACGCCCGAGGAAGAGGTCAAGCACCTGCCGAAGGTGGTGTGGGTGATCATCATCCTGCTCTTCTCCGTCGTCGGCCCGGTGGTGTGGCTGTTCGCGGGGAAGAAGCGGGCCCTCGCCGGCGGTTTCGGCGCGGCCGGCGGGCGCACCCGCTGGGTGGCCCCGGACGACAACCCGGAGTTCCTGAAGTCGCTCGGGGACGCGTCCGCCGCGGGGAAGGCCCCGGCCGACGAGGAGAAGAACGCCGACGAGAACGCCGGCAAGGACGAGCAGGACGGCAAGGGCCGCCGCGACTGAGCGGCCCCCGCGGTGCGGCCCGGCAGCGCGCACGGACCGACCGCGCTCCGCCGGCCGGTCAGGTGCCGGCGTAGTGCGCGCGCAGTTCGGCCCGGCGGGCGGGGGTCCAGGTGATCCAGTCCACCGGGCGGCCGTCGAGGGCGTCCGCCAGGCGTTCGAAGTGCTCGTGCCAGGCCGCCAGGGCGTCGAGGCGCTCGGAGTCCGCGGACGCCGCGCGCTCGTTGGTGAAGCGGACGAGGGTGGAGTCGGTGCCCAGGGCGTCCAGGTGGAAGCGCAGCCTTCCGTACCCGGCGACCGTGTATTCGGCGACGTGCTCCACGTCCCAGGCCGTGACCCGTCCGGAGACGGTCGGGCCGCCCGGCCAGGCCAGCGTGAGGGCCCCGCCGAGCCGGCGTTCGAACACCTCGGGGCGGGCCAGCCAGCCGCGCAGGCCGGCGGGCGATGCGACGGCCGACCACACCGGCTCGTAGCCGTGCGGCAGGTGCACTTCGAAGTGCAGCAGCAGCCGGCCGTCGCGGACCTCGCTGCTGCGCTGCCCGATCACCGTCGTCGATGTGGCCATGGCACCAGCGTTACTCCGTACGGGTGAGCGCGCACCTCGGGCGCGGCCACCCGTACGGACTGCGGGCCCGGGCTCAGACGCCCGCGTACGAGTGCTTGCCGTTGAGCAGGATGTTCACGCCGTAGTAGTTCCAGATCCAGCAGGCGAAGGCGAAGAGCGCCAGGTAGGCGGCCTTGCGGCCCTTCCAGCCGGCGGTGGCGCGGGCGTGCAGGTAGCAGGCGTACGCGACCCAGGTGACGAAGGACCAGACCTCCTTGGGGTCCCAGCCCCAGTAGCGGCCCCAGGCGTCGCCCGCCCAGATCGCGCCCGCGATGATCGTGAAGGTCCACAGCGGGAACACGGCCGCGTTGATCCGGTACGCGAACTTGTCGAGCGAGGACGAGGACGGCAGCCGCTCCAGCACCGAGGTGGCGAACCGGCCGGGCTGCCCGCCCTGCTCCAGCTTGTTCTCGTAGGAGTCGCGGAAGAGGTAGAGCAGGGTGCCGGCGGCACCGATGTAGAAGACCGCCCCGCAGATGATCGCGGTGGAGACGTGGATCCACAGCCAGTACGAGTGCAGGGCCGGGACCAGCTGGTCGCTGTCGGTGTAGAGCCAGGTGGTGGCCACGCCGAGGTCCAGCAGGACGGTGGTGACCAGGATCAGGCCCATCCAGCGGACGTTCTTCTTCGCCGCGAGGAGCACCAGGTACGCGCCGACGGCCACCGTGGAGAAGGTGAGCGAGAACTCGTACATGTTGCCCCAGGGGGCGCGCTGCACCGACATCGCGCGGCTGACCACGCCGCCGGCCTCGACGAGGAAGCCGAGGGCGGTCAGCGAGACCGCGATCCGCCCGTACAGGTCGCCCTTCTCGGTGCCGCCGGCCGCGCCGGGGCCGTCCGGGAGGTCGCGGCTGCCGGCGGCGGCCCGGGTCACCACCTGCGGGCGGTCGAGGACGGCGGTCCCGCCGCCCTTGGTGCGCACCTGCACGGCGGGGGCCTTGGCGGCGGCGCCGGTCAGGGCGGCGGCGGTGCGGCCGACCTTGCTGCGGCTGCCGAAGACCCACTCGGCGATGTGGGCGAGGAAGGCGAGCGTGTAGACCGCCATCGAGGAATAGACCAGCACGTTGCTGATGTGCGCCAGGTTCTCGTTGGCGGCGACTGCGAGCGGGGTCATCCGCGCTCTCCTTCTGCTTCGGCAGGGCTTGCTGCGGGGGCTTCGGATCCGGAGCCGGCGGACGCGGTCTCGGATGCGGTCTCGGACGCGGCGGCGGTCCCGGACTCGGGCTCGGGCTCGGGCTCGGGCTCGGGTGCGATCGGGGCCTGTGCGCTCAGTGCGGCCGCGAGGCCGGCCAGTTCCTCGGGGAGCCGGGCGGACTCGCTGCGGCCCAGGCCCGCCATCTCCACGACGGTGGTGCCGTCCGGCCCGGCCTGGGCGCGCACCCAGACGCGGCGGCGCTGGATGAACAGGGAGCCGGCCAGGCCCAGCACGGCGGCGACGGCGCCCGCGAGGGCGAGCCCGTTGCCGGGCTGCTGGGAGATCTGGAAGGAGGCCCAGCGCTCCACGCCCTCGAACTTCACGGTGCCCGCGCCGCCCGGCAGGGTCATGGACTCGCCCGGCAGCAGCCGCTGCTTGAACAGCTGCCCGTCCTTGTCCTTGAACTCCTGCATCTTGGACTTGTCGAGCCGGTAGACGTTCTGCGGCAGGCCGGAGTCCACGCCGAGGCTGCCGTGGTACGCGCTGAGCGCGAGCACGGGGAAGTCCAGGGCGGGGAACTGGGAGAACATCTGGCCCTTGCCGGCGCCGGCGAAGGTGGGCACGAAGAAGGCGTTGAAGCCGAGCTGCTCCTTCTTGCCGTTCTTGTCGCGGTAGCCGTCGGTGACCTTGATCGCGCCGGTGGAGGTGATGTTGGAGTCGATCGGCAGGACCGGCACGGCCTCCCGGTAGATCACCTTGCCGCGCGGGTCGGTCACGGAGACGACCGGGGCGTAGCCGTGGCCGATCAGGTAGACCTTCGAGCCGTCCACGACGAGCGGCTTGTTGACCTCGATGTCGGCCTGCTTCGGGGTGCCGTAGGCGCCCTCGGTGTAGCTGACGTGGGCCCTGAAGGTGCGGGGGGTGCCCTTCTGCGGCCCGGTGCGCTCGTACGTGGCGTCGAAGCGGTCGAGGGTGAAGCTGAAGGGCGGGAGGTCGTCGCGCTTGAAGAGGCTGCCGGAGCGGAAGTCGTCGTACTGGGTCATCGTGTTGGAGAACCCGGTGCCGCGGACGACGAGCTTGCCGCCCTCCGACTTGTAGAGCTGCCCGGCGGCGAAGGCCACGAGCATGACGATGAGCGCGATGTGGAAGACCAGGTTCCCGGCCTCGCGCAGGAAGCCCTTCTCGCCGAGCACGGAGTCCGGCTGCCCGGCGGTGCGGAAGCGGCTCCCGCCCAGGACCTGCCGGGCGGCGGCGAGCACGGCCTCGGGTTCGGCCTCGGTCCGCCAGGTCGCGTACGCCGGCATCCGGTCGAGCCGCCGGGGGGTGCGCACCGGGCGGCCGCGGAGCTCGCCCACGAACTTCCAGCTGCGCGGCACGATGCAGCCGATGAGGGAGACGAACAGCAGGATGTAGATCGCGGAGAACCACACCGAGCTGTAGACGTCGAAGAGCTGGAGCTTCTCGAAGAGCGGCACCCAGAAGGCGTGGGTGCTCTTCCACTGCTGGACCTTCAGCTCGTCGACGTTGGTCTGCGGGACGAGCGAGCCGGGGATGGAGCCGAGGGAGAGCAGCAGGAGCAGGAGCAGCGCCACCCGCATGGAGGTGAGCTGGTGCCAGGTCCAGCGCAGCATGCCGAGCACGCCGGCGGCCGCGGGGGCGGCGGAGGCCTCCTCGCGGGGCGCGGTGGACAGCGCGGTCGCGGCCTCTTCGGCCGCCGCGTCGTCCGGCTCCGCGACGGGGGTGCTCGTGTTGTCGGTCGTACTCATACGCGCGTGCTCATTCGCTAGATCCCCACCGTGAAACCGGTCGTCCACACCTGCATCTCGCTGACGAGTGTGTTCCATACACCTGTGACGAGCAGCAGACCGGTGAGGATCAGCATGCCGCCGCCGATGCGCATCACCCAGGCGTAGTGCTTCTTGACCCACCCGAACGCGCCGAGGGCCTTGCGGAAGGCGACCGCCGTGAGGATGAACGGCACCCCGAGACCCAGGCAGTAGACCACGGTGAGCAGGGCCGCGCGGTAGGCGCTGGCCTGCTCCAGGGACAGGGTGGTGAGGGCCCCGAGGGTGGGGCCCATGCAGGGGGTCCAGCCGATGCCGAAGAGCACGCCGAGCACGGGTGCGCCGGCGAGTCCGGCGGCCGGCTTCTTGTGGAAGCGGAACTCGCGCATGGTGAGTCCCGGGATCCAGCCCATGAAGAAGAGGCCGAGCAGGATCACCACCCCGCCGAGCACGCGGGAGATGATCTCCCGGTGCGCCTGGAGGGTGGTGCCGAAGAACCCGAAGAGCGCGCCGCCGGAGACGAAGACGGCGGTGAACCCGAGGACGAAGAGCAGCGCTCCGGCGACCATCCGGCCGCGGCGGGCCTCGGCGAGGTCGGATCCGCTGACCCCGGTGACGTACGAGAGGTAGCCGGGGACGAGCGGGAGCACGCAGGGCGAGAAGAAGGAGACGAGCCCGGCCAGGAGCGCGATGGGCAGGGCCAGTATCAGGGCCCCGCTCAGGACGGTCTGGTTCGGCTCGACGGCGAGCGTCAGCACCGGTGGTCTTCCCCGCTCACTTCTCGGCCGCGACGGGGTCGATCATCTTGCGCAGCTGGTCCTCGCCGAGGCCGATGGTGGCGCGGGCGGCGATCTTGCCCTCCCGGTCGAGGACCAGGGTGGAGGGGATGGCCTGGAGGCTCAGCGTGCCCTTGGGGAAGCGCAGCAGGAGCTTGCTGTCCGGGTCGAAGAGGCTCGGGTAGGGGACCGCGAACTCCTCGTCGAAGGCCTGGGCGGCCTGCGTGGTGTTGCGGATGTTGATGCCGACGAACTCGACGCCCTTGGGCTTGAGGTCCTTGGCGACCTTGGCGAAGTGCGGGGCCTCGGCCCGGCAGGGGGCGCACCAGGAGCCCCAGACGTTGAGGACGACGACCTTGCCCTTGAGATCGGCCACGTCGAGGGTGCCGCCGTCGACGGTCTTGCCGTCGAGCTCGGGGGCGGGCGTGCGCTCGCCCTTGGCGACGGTGGAGATGCTGCCGTTGGTGGTGGGGACGAAGTTGGTCCCGGAACCTCTGGACCCGCCGGCTTCCGATTCGCCGCAGGCCGACAGGGTGAGGGCGCCCACGGCGGTCACCGCGGTCAGCAGGAGGGCGCGGCCGCTGGTCGAGCGGCGGCGTCGGGGGGCGCGGCTAAGGCTCATGTGAAAAGTTTCGCATGGGCGTTTTATGGATCTTCCGCACCCCCCGAGGGGGGTTTGAACACCGAGGTCAGGCCGCCGACAGGTACGACTTCCAGCCGCCGGCCGGGGACTGGCCTGGGGTCAGGGCGCGGAGTTTGGCCAGGACCTTGGGGTCCTGGACGTCGAGCCAGTCCACGAACTGCCGGAAGGATACGAGCCTTACGTCCTTTTTGCCCGACATCTCCTTGAGGGCTTCCTCGACGGCGTCCATGTAGATCCCGCCGTTCCACTCCTCGAAGTGGTTGCCGATGAAGAACGGCGCGCGGTTGGACTCGTAGGCCCGCCGGAAGCCGTTGAGGTAGGCCCCGGTGGCCTGCCGGCGCCAGCCCGGGTAGTGCGCGGGCACGCCGCGGGTGGTGTTCTTCGACTGGTTCGCGAGGATGTTGTAGTCCATGGACAGCACCTCGAAGGAGTGCCCGGGGAACGGGATGCCCTGGAGCGGCAGGTCCCAGACGGTGCCCTTCTTCGCCGGCCACATCTGGAGGCCGCCCGAGGAGCTCGCGTCGTAGCGCCAGCCCAGCTTCTGCGCGGTCGGGAGCAGCTTGTCCTGGCCGAGCAGGCAGGGGGTGCGGGCGCCCGTCAGCTCCTTGTCGTAGTCGAAGGGCAGCGGTTCCAGGTCGGTGAACCCGGTGTGGGTGCGCCAGTTCTTCACGAAGGACTTGGCCTGGTCGATCTCGTCCTGCCAGTCCTCCGGGCTCCAGTTGCCGACGGAGCCGGAGCCCCCGCAGAAGTGCCCGTTGAAGTGGGTGCCTATCTCGTGGCCGTCGAGCCAGGCCTGCCGGACGTTCTGGATCGTCCGGCGGATGTTCTCGTCCTTGAGGTAGCCGATGTCCGAGGCCCCGACGGGGTTGTTCGGCGGCCGGTAGAGGCTCTTCTTGGACTCCGGCAGCAGGTAGAGGCCGGAGAGGAAGAAGGTCATCGCCGCGCCGTGGTCCTTGGCCACCTTCAGGAAGCGCGGGAAGAGGCCGTTGCCGACCTCGCCCGCGCCGTCCCAGCTGAAGACCACGAACTGCGGCGGGGTCTCGCCCGGCTGCAGCGGCACCGGCTTGGGCGGCTGGTGCGGCTGCGGGCCGGTGTCGGCGGTGGAACCGTCCCCGATCGGCTTCGGGGCGGGGGTGCTCGGGCCGCCCTTGCCGGGGCCGTTCTTCAACGGCCCCAGGGCGCCGTCACCGGAGGCGCCGCCGGAGCAGCCCGCGATCCCCACCGCGGCCGCCGCCCCGACGCCCAGCCCCAGCACACCCCGTCGGCTTATCTCGCGCATGCCACCGTCCCCGTCGTTCGCGAAGCCCTCACGCCGTCCATATAAACGGACAATTGGTAAGAGGGGTTGCCCCGACACGGTGGTTCCCGCACTCCCGGTCTTTATTTGGGAAAACCGGTAACGATCAGGCGCCGAACGCCTTCGACTTCCCCTTCACCGGCTTCGCCCCCGCCAGCAGGTGCGGCGGCACCAGGTCCCGCGCCGGCTCGCTGTAGCCCACCGACACCAGCTTGTCCCCGTCGAAGGTGAACGAGGTCAGCGAGGCCAGCGTGCACTGCCGGCGCCGCGGGTCGTGCCACAGCCGCCGCTTCTCCGCGAAGCTGCGCACGATCCAGATCGGCAGCTGGTGGCTGACCGCCACCGCCTCGTGCCCGCGCGCCGCGTCCCGCGCCGCCTCCAGCGCGCCCATCATCCGTACGACCTGCTCGATGTACGGCTCGCCCCACGAAGGACGGAACGGGTTCGTCAGGTGCTTCCAGTTGCCCGGCTTGCGCAGGGCGCCGTCGCCCACCCCGAAGGTCTTGCCCTCGAAGACGTTCTCCGCCTCCAGCAGCCGCGCGTCCGTCGCCAGGTCCAGCCCGTGGCTCTTCGCGATCGGCGCCGCGGTCTCCTGCGCCCGCTCCAGCGGGGAGGCCACCACGTACGT
This sequence comes from Streptomyces sp. NPDC030809, assembly GCF_055572195.1. Lineage (NCBI taxonomy): Bacteria > Bacillati > Actinomycetota > Actinomycetes > Kitasatosporales > Streptomycetaceae > Streptomyces > Streptomyces sp. NPDC030809. Next base: position 40,392 of record NZ_JBVIDV010000004.1, on the reverse strand, counting down.
GATGTCCCGGCCCTCCAGGTGCTCCGCCACCCGGTCCGCCATCTGCCGCCCCAGCTCCGACAGGTGGTAGCCGGCCCGGCGCCCGTACAGCACCCCGTCCGGGTTGTGCACCTCGCCGTGCCGCATCAGGTGGACCACGGTCAGGTCGCTCATGCCCCGGCCTCCGTCGCCTCGGCCGCCGCACGGGCCGCGGCCGGCAGCGCCGCCGCGATCCGCTCGACCGCGCGCTCGTCGTGTGCCGTCGACACGAACCAGGACTCGAACGCCGACGGCGGCAGGTACACGCCGTCGGCCAGCATCGAGTGGAAGAACGCGTTGAAACGGAAAGCTTCCTGCTTCTTCGCGTCGTCGTAGTTGCGCACCTCGTCCGCGGTGAAGAACACCGAGAACATGTTGGACGCGGTCTGCAGCCGGTGCGCCACGCCCTCCTTCGCCAGCGCGCCCGTCACCAGGCCCTGGATCTCCTTCGACACCGCGTCCACCTTCGCGTACGCGGCCTCGTCCAGCAGGCGCAGCTGGGCCAGGCCCGCCGCCGTCGCCACCGGGTTCCCCGACAGGGTGCCCGCCTGGTAGACCGGGCCCGCCGGAGCCAGGTGCGCCATCACGTCCGCCCGGCCGCCGAAGGCCGCGGCCGGGAAGCCGCCGCCCATGACCTTGCCGAAGGTCATCAGGTCCGGCTTCACGCCGTCCACCCCGTACCAGCCGGCCCGGCTCGTACGGAAGCCCGTCATGACCTCGTCCGAGATGTAGAGCGCGCCGTTCTCCCGGCACAGGTCCGCCAGGCCCTGGTTGAAGCCCTCGGCCGGCGTGACCACGCCCATGTTGCCCGGGGCCGCCTCCGTGATCACACAGGCGATCTCCCCCGGGTGCGCCGCGAACGCCGCCCGGACCGCGTCCAGGTCGTTGTACGGCAGCACGATGGTGTCCCCGGCCTGCGCGCCCGTCACGCCCGGGGTGTCCGGCAGCGCGAACGTCGCCAGCCCCGACCCCGCCGCCGCCAGCAGCGCGTCCACGTGCCCGTGGTAGCAGCCGGCGAACTTCACGACCTTGGCCCGGCCGGTGAACCCGCGCGCCAGCCGGATCGCCGACATGGTGGCCTCCGTACCGGAGGACACCAGGCGGACCTGCTCCACGGGCTCGATCCGCGCGACGATCTCCTCGGCGAGCGCGACCTCGCCCTCGCCGGGGGTGCCGAAGGAGGTGCCGCGCGCCACCGCCGCCTGCACCGCCTCGACGACCTGCGGGTGGGAATGGCCGAGGATCATCGGCCCCCACGAGCAGACGAGGTCCACGTACTCGCGTCCGTCGGCGTCGGTGAGGTAGGGACCGGTACCGGACACCATGAACCGGGGCGTTCCGCCCACGGCGCGGAACGCGCGTACGGGAGAGTTCACGCCGCCGGGGGTCACGACTGCCGCCCGGTCGAAAAGAGTCTGCGAAACTGGGGCCTGGTATGGGTAGCTCACACCAGCCATGGTGTCAGAGCCCCGGGCCGTCTTGCGGACAGGTGTTTGCGCATCGTGTTTCACCGTCGTGCCGCGGGGGAGGTCACTGCCATGATGATCAGGCTGCGCGGTGGGGTCCGGGCGGCCGGTAGAGCAGTCGGGTGGAGATATGCAACGCGGTGGCGGACCGGGCGAGGGAACCGACGGGCTGGACGGCCTGGGTCCTGAGCACGCCCGCGGCCGCCGCGGCAGGCACCGGCGCAAGACGACCGACGCGGCAGCGGTACCGGCTGCGGGCAGGAGTGGGGGCCGCGGCATGGGGGTGACCTACAAGTACTTCGGCGCGCCCGACGGGGCCACCGCCGCCCGGGTCCCGGTCTCGATGCGCCCGGAGGAGCTCGGCGGCGACGAGCTGGGCATGGGCGGGCTCTTCACCAAGATCAAGCCGGAGACCGTGGCCGCGATGGTCCTCACCGGCATCGAGGGCATACCCCTGCACAAGGTCCCCCCGCTGGAGCTCGTGGTCCTGCACCCCGACTACGCGGTGGTCAAGCTGCCCATGACCGTCGTCGACCCGCTGCGCGACATCGCCGAGGAATCGGTGGGCGCGGCGGCCTTCATCTGGTCCACGGTCCCCGACCGCGGCGGCCCCCGCGACGCCTTCGACGTCTACCGCCTCCTCCACGAATGGCAGGACTTCTCCGTCCGCCTCCACGACGCGGGCCACCAGCCGTACTGCCTGGTCTGGCCCTGACGGTCCGGACGCGGACGGCCCGCCCCCTCGCCCGGCGGGCGGAAGGGCGGGCCGCCGTGCGTCAGATGCGGTGCACGGTGTGCAGCTTGGCCGCGTACGTGCCGTTCCCCTCCAGGTGGGAGGCGCCCGCGAGGTCCGACATGGTCGGGCCGTTGCCGGTCTTGCGGCTGGAGATGAAGCGGCGGTTGCCGTCCGCGTCCTTGCCGAGGTAGATGCCGACGTGGTCGACGGTCGGGGTCGGCTTGTCGTCGCCCGAGTCCGCGTTGAAGAGCACCAGGTCGCCGGGCTGCATGAGCGTCGCCGTCGGCCGGGTGGTGCCGTCGGCGGTCTGGTCGATCCGGGCGCCCGGCGCGTAGTCCACCATGTCGCGGGACTTGCGCGGCAGCCGCGTCTTGGAGGTGTCGGAGCCGGCCGCCATCGGGACCTTGTGGTGGTAGCCGAAGACCATGCGGGTGAAGCCCGAGCAGTCCAGGTTGCCGACCTGCTTGCTGGACGGGCCGGTGTAGGTGCCGTCCGGGAAGGTCCAGCCCACGTTCATGTACTCGTGGAAGTCGGCGCCCTCGTAGCGGTTGCCCTGCGGGTCGAGGTAGCCGTAGCCCGCGTGGCCCAGCACCGTCTTGCCCGCGGCGGGGCCCGCGCCGGCGGTCACGGCCGCGGCACCCGGCAGGAACATCGCCGCGTACGCGAGCACGTCCGGCGCGGTCGAACCGGCCCAGGCCCGGATCTGGGCCTCCAGGGCCGGGGTCCAGGTGCCGTCGAAGGGCTGGTCCAGCACGCGCACCCAGTCGGTGTGGGTGACCGACGGCGGGTTCTCCCAGGTGCACTCGGTGACCTCGAAGCGGCTGACCGTCAGCTTGAGGGGCAGGTTGGTGCAGCCGTTGTTGGCGAGGGCCCGCAGGCCGACGCGGCCCTTGACGAAGCGGGGCGACGTGGTGGTGTCGGTGGTGTCGAAGTGCCAGGAGGCGGGCTCGGCGGTGGCGGTGCGCCAGGCCTTGGCCCGGATCCGGGTGCCGTCGCGGCGCACCCGGATGGTCCACTTCGTACCGGCGGCCACCCCGGAGGTGGCCAGGTCCACGGCCGCGGCCAGCTGGGTCACGGTGTCGTTGTACTCCTTCTCCACCCGCAGCTCGACGCCGCCGGAGGTGGTGAAGGAGAGCCGGGCCCGGTAGTTGTTGTGCGAGTCCTGGTAGCCGAAGGACAGCGCGTACGAACAGGCCTGACCGGTGGGCACCTTGTCGAAGGCGGCCTCGGCGCGCACGTCGACGTCGGTGATCTCGCCGTCGCGGATGCTGGCGTGGCGGCTCTCGAAGTCCGTCGTCAGCTTGATGATGCCGGCGCCGGGCACCACGGAGTAGTCGGACGTGCCGCCCGCCTCCGGGTCGGGGCCGCCCAGCGTGGTCCAGCCGCCGCCGCCCGCGGCGTCGGTGGCGGTGCCGGTGGCGGTGCCCCAGTACTGGCGGTCCGCGACCGGCAGCGACATGTCGGGCAGCGTCCGCTGGAACTCGTCCACGAAAGGCTGCTTGTTCTCGGTGAAGGTCCGCTCCGGGCCCGGCAGGAGGACGGTGCGGGCGCCCGTGGTCAGCAGGGCGACGCGCTTGCCGCCCGAGGTGATCTCGGTCCGCGCGGGGGTGCCGGACAGCACGGTGGGGGTGAGGGTGCCCAGGGTCACCGGGGTGAACCAGTCGGCGCCCAGGTTGGTGATGGTCACGGTGGACCGGGGGGTGGTCAGGCCGGCCGCGGGGACGGCGAGCGGCGCCGCGGCCGGGGCCGCCGCGGGGGCGGCGGCCGTGGCGGCGCGCGCCGGGGCGGCGGACAGGGAGGCGAGGGGGACGGTGGCCGCGGTCGCGGTGAGCGCGGTCAGGAGGCTGCGGCGGGAGGTGCCGGCAGAGCGGGATTCGTTGGCCATGGGGTCATGATGCGGATGGCGTTCCGCCCGCTCTCCACCGGCCCTCCACAAACGGAGGTTCAGGGTCCATTTGTGTGGACGGGTTTTCCTGATATGGGCAGGCACATACGATTTGATCTCCGGCCCACGAGGCATCGCCACCGCCCGCAGCACCCCCTCACGGGGTGAGGACCAGGCGGCCGCGCACCCCGCCCGCCGCCTGCCGGGCGTGCGCCTGCGCCGCCTCCGCCAGCGGGTACGTGCCCGCCACCCGCAGGGTCAGCTCCCCGCGGTCCACCGCCTCCGAGAGCTCCGCCAGCCGGACCCCGTCCGGCGCGACCTCCTGGACCACCACCCGGATCCCCCGCTCCGGCTCCGGCTCGGCGTGCGGCCGCACCCCCACGTACGTACCGCCGTCCCGGACGAACCCGAAGGCCTCCGCACCCAGCACCGCCGTGTCCAGCACCGCGTCCGCCACCGGCTCCGCGGCCGAGCCGCGCGCCACGAACCGGGCCGCGCCCAGCGACCGCACGAGCTCCTCGTCGGCCTCGCCGGCCACCGCCGTCACCACCAGTCCGGCCGCCGCCGCCAGCTGCACCGCCAGCCCTCCGACCACGCCCGCCGCGCCGGTCACCACCAGCGAGTCCCCCGGACGCAGCCCCGCCAGGTCCACCGACCGGGCCGCCGTCAGCCCGCTCAGGGGCAGCACCGCCGCGTGCACGTCGTCCGAGCCGCGCGGGGCGTCCGCCACCGCCGTGGCGTCCAGGACCACGTACTCCGCGTGCGTGCCCAGCTCCTTGAACGGCCCGTAGTGCAGCCCCACCACCCGGTCCCCCACCGCGCGCCCCTCGACCTCCGGGCCGACCGCGTCCACCTCCCCGGCCACGTCCCAGCCGAAGCCGATCCCGGGGGCCGCGTCCCCGCCGAAGGCCCCGCCGCGGACCGCGCCGTCCACGGGGTTCACGCCCGCGGCCCGCACCCGGACCCGGACCTGGCCGGCCGCCGGCTCCGGCACGGCGGCCTCGACGAGTTCCAGCACCTCGGGTCCGCCGAAGGAAGCGGTGACGACTGCACGCATGGTGGGCTCCTCAACTTGCCGTTCCCCGGGACCCGTTGCCCCGGTGCGAACTAACGTAAGGAGAGGTACTGTCGATTCGTAAGTACGCACCCCAAGGTGCGTACCCGACCCGGAGGTGAGGCGCCCATGGCCACGCAGACCGCCGCCCAACGCCGCAGCGCGGCCCGCGAGGCCTACGACGAGTTCCTCCGGGACTGCCCCACCGGACAGGTCCTCGCCCGGATCGGCGACAAGTGGGTGGGACTGCTCGTACGCGCTCTCGCCGACGCCCCCGGCCCGCTCCGCTACAGCGACCTCGGCCGCGAGGTCGCCGGGGTCAGCCAGAAGATGCTCACCCAGACCCTCCGCTCCCTCGAACGCGACGGGCTCGTCACCCGCACCGTCACCCCGTCCGTACCGGTCCGCGTGGACTACGCCCTCACCCCGCTCGGCCGCAGCCTGTCCACCGTGCTCGCCGCGCTGCGCGACTGGTCCGAGACCCACTACCCGGAGATCGCGGCGGCCCGCACCGCGCACGACGCGGCGGACCCGAAAACCCGCTGACCGGCGCCCGGCCCGGGTGGCATGCTGGCCCCGTGAACGGACGACCGGAGATCCAGCTGACCCTCGCCCCCGAGCTGCGGCTCTTCGCCGCACCCGACCGGCGCGGCGAACGCATCCCCACCGTCACCGACGGCTCCTCCAGCCTGGGCCACGTGGTCGAATCCGCCGGAGTGCCGCTCACCGAGGTCGGCCGGCTGCTCGTGGACGGCCGCGAGGTCCCCGCCTCGCACGTGCCGCAGACCGGGGAATCCGTCGAGGTCCGCGGGGTCGAACGCCCCCAGCAGGTGCCCGGCGCCCCGCTCCGCTTCCTCCTCGACGTACACCTCGGCACCCTCGCCCGCCGGCTGCGCCTGCTCGGCGTGGACGCCGCGTACGAGAGCGAGGACATCGGCGACCCCGCCCTCGCCACCCGCTCCGCCGCCGAACGCCGGGTCCTGCTCTCCCGAGACCGCGGCCTGCTCCGCCGCCGCGAGCTCTGGGCCGGGGCGTACGTCTACAGCGACCGGCCCGACGAGCAACTGCGCGACGTCCTGGGCCGGTTCGCCCCGGAGCTGCGCCCCTGGACCCGCTGCACCGCCTGCAACGGACCGCTGCACCGCGCCGACAAGGACTCCGTCGGCGAGCACCTCGAAGACGGCACGCACCGCACGTACGACGTGTTCGCGCAGTGCGCCGACTGCTCCCGCGTCTACTGGCGCGGGGCCCACCACGCCCGGCTCGAACGGATCGTGAGCGAGGCCGTGGAGGAGTTCGGCAGCGGCCACCACGCGCGCAGCGCGTAGGCCCGGGCCAGCAGGCGCGGGCAGGCGAGCAAGCACGGGCAGGCGGGCAGGCGCAGTCCGCGGAAGGCGCGGACCGGCCCGTCAGAACACGTACGAGTCCCCCGTGTCCAGCGCCAGCACCGCATGCCGGTTGTTCGCCGGGTTCGCGTCCGCCGCGCCGCCGTCCCAGAAGGTGTCGATGCGGACCACCACCTCGCTCGCCTTCTCCTTCAGCGGCAGCGCCAGCGCCAGCTGCCGCCCCGAACCCCCCGCCGGCAGCTCGCCCGTCTCGCACACCAGCACCCGCTGCCCGGTCCGCGCACAGCCCTCGTCCAGCAGGGCCTCGTCCGCCAGGTCCACCGAGACCCGCAGCCGGACCGTCGCATTCGCCACCGCACCCGGCCCCAGGTTCTCCGGCACCAGCCAGATGCCCAGCTCACCGGCCGCGAGCGCCACCTTCCCGTGGTACGCCACGTCCGCACCGGCCGCACCCGCCCCGGCCGCGGCCGCCGGCCCGGCCCCCGCACCCACCAGCACCGCCGCGGCAGCCGCGGCCCTCAGCCATTTCCTGCTCTCGCACATGGCCGGACGGTAAGCACGCACATGATCAGTTCATCGGATCACCACTCGATCGAGGACGAGCCGCTCCTCCGTACGCCCGCCTATCCTGGCCGTACCGAACGCACATCCGGACCCGACCGCACACCCCGCCGAGGAGCCTCCATGAGCAGCGCCACCGGACCCGCCCGTACCGCCGTCGTCACCGGCGCGAGCAGCGGAATCGGCGCCGCCACCGCCCGGCAGCTCGCCGCCGCCGGCTACCACGTCGTCCTCACCGCCCGCCGCAAGGACCGCATCGAGGCCCTCGCCGAGGAACTCGCCGCCGCCGGCCACTCCGCCACCGCGGTCGCCCTCGACGTCACCGACCGCGCCGCCGTGGACGCCCTCGCGGACTCCCTCGACCGCTGCGACGTGCTGGTCAACAACGCCGGCGGAGCCCTCGGCGCCGACCCCGTCGCCACCGGCGACCCGGCCGACTGGCGCACCATGTACGAGGTCAACGTGCTCGGCACCCTGCACATGACCCAGGCCCTGCTCCCGGCCCTGGTCGCCAGCGGGGACGGCACCGTGGTCGTGCTCTCCTCGACCGCCGGCCACGGCACATACGAGGGCGGCGCGGGCTACGTGGCCGCCAAGAACGGCGCCCGCGTCCTGGCCGAGACCCTGCGCCTGGAGATCGTCGGCCAGCCCGTCCGCGTCATCGAGATCGCCCCCGGCATGGTCAAGACCGACGAGTTCGCCACCACCCGCTTCCGCGGCGACACCGAGAAGGCCGCCAAGGTCTACGCGGGCGTGGCCGAGCCGCTCAGCGCCGACGACGTGGCCGACACCATCACCTGGGCCGTCACCCGCCCCTCCCACGTCAACATCGACCTCCTGGTCGTCCGCCCGCGCGCCCAGGCCTCGAACACGAAGGTCCACCGCGAGCTGTAGTGCGCACACGAAGACGGCGGCCGCCCCGGAACCTGCCGGGGCGGCCGCCGTCTTCCGGCACCGGGGTCAGACCAGCCCGGCCGCCTTCAGGTGCGGCATCAGCGGGGCCGGCCTCAGCCCCGCCGCCTTCGCCGCGTCCAGGGCCCGCTTCAGGTCGGCGGCCAGCGTGGGCGTGAAGTGCAGCAGCACGATGTCCCCGGACTTCAGCTGCGGAGTCGGCGGGGTCTCGCTCCAGGTCGTGAAGTCGTACGTCCAGGTCACGAGCGCCTTCATCCCGCACGCCTTGGCCGCCAGCCGCACGTCGTCGTTCACGGCCCCGTACGGCGGCCGCAGCAGCTTCGGCGTCCGCCCGAACACGGCCGCCAGCTGCTCGCTCGCCCCGCACACCTCCGCGTCCTTCCCGGCCGCGTCGAGCGTGGTCAGGTCCGGGTGGTTGACGGTGTGGTTCTCCACGGACACCCGCCCCTCCCCGGCGAGCCCCGTGAAGTACTCCGTGTCGTACGAGGTCGCCCCCGGCAGCAGGAACAACGAGGCCGGCACCCGCTTCTCGACGAGCGTCCGCGCCACGGCCGGATCGTGGTACCACCCGTCGTCGATGGTGAGGAACACGACCTTCTCAGCGGTCGGCACGTGCGAAACGACGGCCGGCAGCCCGACCCCCGCACCGGCCGGCCCGGCCGCCCCGAACACCGAGACCACTGACACGAGCATGCCAATAACAACCCGAGATCTCCACATGCCGCACACCCTGGTCTAGACCAAGGTGTGCGGTCAATCCCCCTGCGACAAGAGGCGGTTGGCGTTCCATGCGGAAGGAAACCCTCCGTCATCCGTTCGAGCTAAGTACGTCCATACGGTCCCTCACGGCCCCACTCCCTCCCTAACGTCAGCCAAAGACGCAAAACGGCCCTCGGTTCGGGAGTGCCATCCCGAACCGAGAGCCTCACCACCGGAAGACAAGGACCTTCCTCATGGCTGAACAGGACCCTAGCGCCACCGCGCGCTTCATGGACCTCCAAGACCCCCGGTACGCCTACATGTTCGGCTTCTTGCAGGCCGACGGACATCTGGCTCAGGCAACCCGCCAACGCGGGCGCCTCACCGCCGAAATCAGCGCTCGCGACATCCACATCCTGCGCGAATTCCAGAAGCTCACGCCCTACCCGAGCTCCATCACCGAGCGCGTCCGCTCGACCAACTTCGCCACCCGGCATCACTCCGCCACCTGGACCCTGTGCGCGCTGGAGGCCAGGACCATCGTCAACGAGCTCGGCATTCCTTACGGGAAGAAGTCGCACGCCGTCCGGCCCCCGCGCGTCGAGTTCTCCCGGCGCGACTACGTCCGCGGGATCATCGATGCCGACGGCTCCGTGGGATGGACCTCGGACGGCCTGCCCTTCCTGTCGTTCACGTCCGCAAGCACGGCCATGGCTGCCTACATGTGCCACTACGGAAAGAAGATCACCGGTGTGGGGCGCACCATCAAGCGCAACAACCGAGACGGCGTCTACAACATCGTCTATTTCAAGGAACAAGCGCAGCAACTCGCCGCGCACCTCTACTACCCCGGCTGCCTCGCCCTTGAGCACAAGGGCGCGCATGCGGCCGCGATCCAGAGCTGGGTTCGCCCCGCAGAGATGAAGATCGCACCTCCTCGCCGCCGCTGGACGCCGGCGGAGGACCGTGAACTGCTGCGGCTGGGCGACCCGGCCGCAGCCGGTGCGGCCCTGGGCCGGACCGAGCAGAGCTGCACCATGCGCCTGTGGCGTCTTCGCACCGGGAAGACGCCCGCGCCGACCGACTGATCCGGCCCACGAAGACGAAGCAGGGTGCCACGCCTGGGCGTGGCACCCTGTTCTGCTTGCCGGGCCTGGTCAGCCCTTCACACAAATGACCTGCTTGATCTTGGCCACAACCTCGACCAGGTCGCGCTGCTGCTCCATCACCTGCTCGATCGGCTTGTAGGCGGCGGGAATCTCATCGAGGACCCCCGAGTCCTTGCGGCACTCGACACCCCTCGTCTGCGCTTCCAGGTCCCGCACCGTGAACGTCCGCTTCGCCTGCGCGCGGCTCATCCGGCGCCCGGCTCCATGGGATGCGGAGTTGAACGCCGCCTCGTTGCCGAGCCCCTTCACGATGTACGAGCTCGTGCCCATCGAGCCGGGGATGATCCCGAATTCACCGCGTCCGGCGCGGATCGCCCCCTTCCGCGTGACGAGCAGGTCCATCCCGTCGTACCGCTCCTCCGCCACGTAGTTGTGGTGGCAGCTGATCTCCGGCTCGAAGGTCACCTTCGCCTTCCGGAATTCCTTCCTGATGACCTCTTTGAGCAGAGCCATCATGATCGCGCGGTTGTACTTCGCATACTCCTGCGCCCAGAAGAGGTCGCTGCGGTACGCCGCCATCTGCGGAGTCTCCGCGATGAAGACGGCGAGGTCGCGGTCCACCAGGTTCTGGTTGTGCGGGAGCTTCTGCGCGACACCGATGTGGTGGTCGGCCAGCTCTTTGCCGATGTTCCGGGATCCGGAGTGCAGCATGAGCCACACCGAACCCACAGAATCTGTACAAACTTCAACCAGGTGGTTGCCCGCGCCAAGCGTTCCGCTTTGCTTCAAGGCCCGCTCCCGCCGGAACTTCACCGCGTCCGCGAGGTAGTCGAACCGCTCCCACAGCCCGTTCCACCCCGCCACCGGGAAGCCGTACAGCCGCCCCGGGTCCACCGGATCCCGGTGCATCCCCGCGCCGACGGGGATGGCCTGTTCGATCTTCGAGCGGAGGCGGGAGAGGTCGCCCGGGAGGTCGTTCGCGGTGAGGGAGGTCTTGACCGCCGACATGCCGCAGCCGATGTCCACGCCGACCGCCGCCGGGCAGACGGCGTCCTTCATCGCGATGACCGAGCCGACCGTCGCGCCCTTGCCGTAGTGCACGTCCGGCATGACGGCCAGACCCTTGATCCAGGGGAGGGTGGCGGTGTTCTGGAGCTGGCGCAGGGCGCCCTCGTCCACGCTCGCCGGATCCGTCCACATGCGGATGGGGACCCGCGCTCCCGGTACCTCTACGTACGACATGAGTTGGCCATTCCCCCGGAATCAATACAAAAGACGTGAAACGCAAAAGCCTCGCTCTTGGGGCCGAATGGGACATCGGACCGGCGTCAGCTGCGGTGCGTGCGATAGACATTGTTTCCGCCCACCGCCCGGGCGGGGCAAACGGTTTTCGGGTCGCACGGGTCGAACGGTTCGAAGGAGCGTGCAGGGTGCAGCGCAAGGCAGTCGTCCTGCCGGGCATCGCGGCGATGGTCGCCGTACTGGTCTCCGGGTGCAGCGCAGGATCCGGCTCCGACGGAACGCACACCGACAGCAAGGCCGGCAGCACGGTCTCCGCCGCGCCCCCCGGCAAGTACCGCAGCCTCCCCGAGCCCTGCCGTTCCGTCGGGGCCGAGCGGCTGAAGGAGATGCTCCCGGCCTCCCCCGCGCTCACCTCCGAGCAGGTCGAGCAGCTGTACGCGGGCAAGGCGGACCCCTCGTACGACGCGGACCGGCGGGTCGGCTGCCGCTGGAAGTCGGAGAGCGCGGACGCGACCCGGCTGCTGTACGTCGGCTACGAGCGGGTGGTGTCGTACGACTCGGCGGTCAGCGACGACGACCGCGCCCGCCAGGTGTACGAACGCCAGCTGGAGGCGGCCCACCTGCCGCCGGCCCCCTCGACGGGCGGGCCCACCCCGCCGCCGGCCGCGTCCGCCACGCCCGGGGCCCCGGCCTCCGCAGCTCCCGGCGCGACCGGGTCCCCCGCCGCCGGCAGCGGCAGTGGGGGCGGCGCCGCGGGCCCGGGCGCGGACGGCGGTTCCGCCGCCGGGTCTCCGAGCGGCTCGCCGAGCGGTTCCACCGCCCCGACCCTCGGCTCGCGCCACCTCGAAGGACCGGGCGACTCGGCCTTCCTCGACGACAGGCTGGCCGCGGCCGGACCGACGGCCAAGGCGCGGACGGTCCGTATCGTGTTCCGCACATCCAATGTGATCGTCACCGTCGAGTACACGGTGCAGCCGACCCAGCCGGGCGTGGTCCCCGATGCCGAGGAAACGCAGGCCAGGGCACAGGAGTTGGCCTCGGGCCTGAGCGAGCGCTTCGGCGACTGAGGGGTGTGCGGGGGCGGTTCGGCCGCCCCTGCGCGTGACCTCTCGCACAGCAGTGCACTGCCGGGTCGGGCTACCGTTGCACGGTCCCGCAGACGATCGACAGAAGGAACCATGCACCGTTCAGCCTCGCGCCTCACCCGCGTTCTCGCCTGCGCAGCCGTCCCGGTGATCCTCGTCGCCACCGGCTGCTCGTCCGACTCCGGCAAGGATTCCGCTTCGGGATCCGGCACCGACGGCGGCAAGCCGAAGGACTCCGCGTCCGCCCCGCAGACCCCGTCGGTGAAGCCGACGCCGACCCTGGAGAAGGCGGCGTTCGCGAAGCTGCCGGACCCGTGCAAGGTGATCGCGCAGAAGACCGTGGACAGCCTGGTCCCGGAGGCGAAGGACGAGGACGGCACGGCGGCGAAGTCGAACGACCTGGCCAGCCGGGCCACCTGCTCCTGGAACGGTCTCGACGAGGACGGCCTGAAGGGCTCCTCGTACCGGTGGCTGGCGGTCTCCCTGGCCCGCTACGACTCGCACGAGTCCCTGGGCAGCGGCAACAAGCGCGCCGAGGAGCAGTACGGCAAGCAGGTCGAGGGCGCGAAGGCCACGGCCGGCGCGAAGAACCTGAAGACGGCGGACGCGGCGGGCGTCGGCAACCAGGCGACGACGGTGACGTACAGCGTGAAGAAGGGCGTGGACTTCTTCAACCAGACGGTCGTGGCGCGCACCGAGAACGTCGTGATCACGCTGGACTACAACGGCGCTTCCTACGAGGGCGCGAAGGCTCCGGACACGGCGGAGCTGCTGGAGGACGCCGTCGCCGCGGCGAAGGAGGCGGTGGCCGCGGTGGCCGCCGCGAACAAGACGGCGTAACCGTTCCGCTTCGGACGGTGAGTTGGTCCCCGGGCGGCGCAGCTCTGGCGGGCATGTGCCAGGCTGTGCCCGCCAGAGCTTGATGAGTGGGAGGGGATCGCGGGTGGCCGCGATGCAGCTGACGCGTACGCACCGGATACTCATCGGTGTTGTGGTCGCCGGTGCGGTGATCATCGCGGGCATCGGTTTCGCCGGTTCGTACGCCGCCGTGCGTGCGCTCGCGCTGAAGAAGGGGTTCGGGGACTTCTCCCTGGTCTTCCCGATCGGCATCGACGCGGGCATCTGCGTGCTGCTCGCGCTGGACCTGCTGCTGACGTGGATCCGGATCCCGTTCCCGCTGCTGCGGCAGACCGCGTGGCTGCTGACGGCGGCGACGATCGCGTTCAACGGTGCGGCCGCGTGGCCGGATCCGCTGGGCGTGGGCATGCACGCGGTGATCCCGGTGCTGTTCGTGGTGACGGTGGAGGCGGCCCGGCATGCGGTGGGCCGGATCGCGGACATCACGGCGGACCGGCACATGGAGGGTGTCCGCATCACCCGCTGGCTGCTGTCCCCGGTCCCGACGTTCAAGCTGTGGCGGCGGATGAAGCTGTGGGAGCTGCGTTCGTACGAGCAGGCGGTCGGCATGGAGCAGGACCGGCTGATCTACCAGGCGCGGCTCCAGGCCCGTTACGGGCGGGGCTGGCGGCGGAAGGCGCCGGTGGAGGCGCTGATGCCGCTGCGGCTGGCGCGGATCGGTGTGCCGCTGTCGCAGACGGGGCCTTCGGGCCTGGCGGCGGCGGGCATCGAGCCGGCGCTGCTGCCTCCGGCTCCGGCGCAGCCGCAGGCGGTGGCCGCGGAGGCCGGGGCCGGGCAGCCGGCGCTGGAGGCGGGCGCCCGGGCGGCGGACGGGCCGGCGGGTCCGGAGGCGCAGCCCCGGGTGCCGGCGCAGGGGCAGTCCCAGGCGCAGGAGGGCGGCCCGGCGGTGCAGTCCGGCGAGCCCGGGGCGCAGCAGCTGCCGGGGCAGGAGCACGGCCCGGCGGCCGGGTTCCCGGCGCCGGAGGGCGCGCAGGGGCATCCGCAGGGCGGCCGGGCGCAGCAGGCGCAGGCAGACCGGGCGCCCGGCGCCCAGGTCCGGCCCGAGCCCGAGCCCCAGGTCCAGGTCCAGGTCGAGCCCCGGATGCAGCCCCAGGGCGGGCCGCAGCAGCAGGCGCAGCAGCCGGGCGGGCAGCACCCGGGCGGGCAGCAGCACTACGTACAGCCCCCGCTGCACGACCGGATGCCGGTGCAGCCCCAGCCGGCGCCCCAGCCGGTGGTGCCGCCGCTCGACCCGACCGAGATGCCCGGCCCGCACCCGAGCTCCTGGTTCGCCGCGCACGCCGATCCGCAGGCGGCCCGCGAGACCGGCTTCGACAACCGGCAGCCCGACCTCCCGTACGCCGCCCAGCCCGCGGCGCAGCCGCAGGAGCAGGCGGCGGAGGCGGCGGAGGCCGGCGGCGAGGGCGCGGCGGAGATGGCCGAGGAGGACTTCTTCGAGGCCGCGTACGGGGTGTTCCGTTCGTACGTGGACGAGCACAACACCTTCCCGAACGCCGAGCAGTTGGACATATACCTGGCCGACCTGCACGGCATCCACCACCCGCGCAGCGGCTCCCTGCTGCGCGCGATGCTGCCGACCCTCAAGCACCGCCACCAGGCCGAGCTGGAAGCCGAGCACATCGCGTAGGGAGGACCGGGCACATGGAGGTCTTAGGACCCGGTGATCCTTCGCACGTGGGCCCGTTCCGCGCCCTGGCCGTGCTGGGCCAGGGCGGGATGGGCCGGGTGCTGCTGGCCGCCTCGCCGGACGGCCGGCTGGTGGTGGTCAAGCAGATCCATGCGCACCTGAGTGCCGATCCGGGGTTCCGGGCGCGGTTCCGCCGTGAAGTGGCCGCCTCGCAGCGGGTGTCGGGGGCGTACGCGGCGGCCGTGATGGCGGCGGACGCGGACGCGCCGACCCCGTGGCTGGCCTCGGTGTTCGTGGCGGGCCCGGCGCTGGGCGATGCGCTGCGGCGGATGGGCGGGCTGGACGAGGGGGCGCTGCGGCGGCTGGCCGCGGGGCTGGCGACGGCCTTGACGGAGATCCACCGGGCGGGTCTGATCCACCGGGACCTCAAGCCGGACAACGTGCTGCTGGCCGAGGACGGGGTCCGGGTCATCGACTTCGGGATCGCGCGGGCGGTGCAGGGCGGGGACGGCACCGAACTGACGCAGACCGGGTGGGTGGTCGGTTCGCCGCCGTTCATGTCCCCGGAGCAGGCGGAGAGCAGGCCGCTGACCCCGGCGAGCGACGTGTTCTCCCTGGGGGCGGTCCTGGTGGCCGCGGCGGCGGGCGGGCGGAGTCCGTTCGCCGCGGAGTCCACCTTCCAGACGCTGTACAACGTGGTCCACGCGGAACCCGACCTGGGCCCGGTGCCGGCGGGGCTGCGGCCGTTGGTCGAGCGGTGCCTTGCGAAGGACCCGGCGGCGCGGCCGGCCCCGGGGGAACTGCTCGCGCTGATCGGGCCGGTGGCTCCGGTGGGCCGGCAGTGGCCGGCGGAGGTGCACCGGATGATCGCGGAACGGCGTGCGGAGGTGGACGACCTCCTGGGCGTCACGGCGTACGCCCTGCCGGAGCCGTCTCCGTCCCCCTCCCCGTCCCCGTCCGCGGACCCGCCCCGGCCCCACCTGCCCGCCGCGCCCCCGGAGCCCGTACGCGAGCCGGCGCCCGAGCCCGTGGCGGAGCCCGACCCGGAGCCCGCACCCGGGCCCGAGCCGGAGCCCGCGCCGCGAGCGGAGCCGAACCCCGTACGCGGACCCGCCCCCGAGCCCGCTCGGCAGGCCGCGTCCGGCCGGGCCCGGCGCCGCCGCCCGCGGGCCCTGGCAGTCGCGGCGCTCGCGGCCGTGGCGGCGGCGGGCGGGCTGACGGCGTTCCTGTGGTCGGCGTTCGACGGGAAGCCGGGAGGTCCGGCGGGCTCGACGCCGTCGCCCGGGCGCTCCTCCACGGCGGTGGAGTCCCCCCGCGACCCGCTGGCCGGGGTGGCCGACGCGTACCGGCCCCAGGAGCCGCTGACCTGCTTCGAGGCGGCGGACGCGATGGCGGTGCCGGCCGGGTACGCGCGTCCGGAGCAGGACCGGGCCGGGGAGTTCGGCCTGGCGGACGGCCTCGGGGGCACGTACACCCGCAACGTCTGCATCTGGCGCGGGCGCGGCAAGGACCGGGTGTGGGTCGAGTGGAGCCTGTACGCGACCGTTCCGGGCCGGAGCAGCGGCGCCCAGCGGGCCGAGCGGAAGCACGACCAGTACGCGCTCGGCGGGAGCGCCCTGCGGCTCGACTCCGTCGACGAGGCGCTGCGGGTCGCCTCGGTCGGCGGCTGCTCGACCACCGTGCGGAAGGGGAACCTGCGGGTGTTCGTCGCCGTGGACGGCGCCCCCTCCTCGGCCGGCACGTGCAAGACGGCCGACTCCGTCGCGGAGTCGGCGGTCCGCGCGATGGCGAAGCGCCCCGGCCGGTCCTGACGGCCGCCCCGGCACGGCGGAGGGCCGCCGCCCCGGACGGATCCGGGGCGGCGGCCCTCCTGTCGCTTCGGGTGCGTCAGACCGTGAGCAGCCTGCGCACGCGGTCCGCGCCGACCGCGAGCAGCAGCGTGGGCAGGCGCGGGCCGGTCTCGCGGCCGACGAGCAGCGTGTAGAGCAGGGCGAAGAAGGTGCGCTGGGCGACCTTCAGCTCGGGGGTGGGCTTGGCCTCGGGGTCGAGACCGGCCATGACCTTGGGCACCCCGTAGACGAGGGTGGTGAGGCCGTCGAGGGACCAGTGGCTGTCGAGGCCCTCCAGGAGGAGCCGCAGCGATTCGCGGCCCTGCTCGTCGAGGGAGCCGAGGAGCTCGGTGTCGGGCTCCTCGCGGACCAGGGTGCGCTGGTCGGCCGGGACCTGGGTGGTGATCCAGTTCTCGGCGCGGTCCAGGCGCGGCCGGACCTCGTCGAGGGAGGTGATCGGCTGGGCCGGGTCCAGCTCGCTGAGGATGCGGAGGGTCTGCTCGTGGTGGCCGGCGGTGATGTCGGCGACCGAGGCGAGGGTGCGGTACGGGAGCGGGCGCGGGGTGCGCGGCAGCTCGCCGGCCGCGGTGCGGGCGGCACGGGAGTGGGCGGCGGCGTCGGCGGGCAGGGCGGTGCCGTCGGCGACCTTGGCCTCCAGCTTGTCCCACTCGTCGTAGAGCCGCTGGATCTCCTGGTCGAAGGCGATCTTGAAGGACTGGTTGGGCCGGCGGCGGGCGTACAGCCAGCGCAGCAGCTGCGGCTCCATGATCTTCAGCGCGTCGGCCGGGGTGGGGACCCCGCCCTTGCTGGAGGACATCTTCGCCATGCCGCTGATGCCGACGAACGCGTACATCGGGCCGATCGGCTGGGTGCCGCCGAAGATGTGCACGATCTGGCCGCCGACCTGGAAGGAGGAGCCGGGCGAGGAGTGGTCCACGCCGGAGGGCTCGAAGATGACGCCCTCGAAGGCCCAGCGCATGGGCCAGTCGACCTTCCAGACCAGCTTGCCGCGGTTGAACTCGGTGAGCTTGACCGTCTCGGTGAACTCGTCCTCGGTGCAGACGTAGGTCATCTCGGTGGTCTCGTCGTCGTACGAGACGACCTTGGTGAAGTCCTTGTTGCACGCGCCGCAGTACGGCTTGTACGGGAAGTAGCCGGACTCGCCGGTGCCGTCGTCCTCGTTGGCGGCGCCGGAGCCCTCGGCTGCCTCCAGCTCGGCCTCGTCCACGGGCTTCTGCGTCTTCTTCGCGCCCGGCTTCTGCTTGGTGCGGTACTGGGCGAGCACGGCGTCGATGTCGCCGCGGTGCTTCATCGCGAACAGGATCTGCTCGCGGTAGACGCCGGTGGTGTACTGCTCCGTCTGGCTGATGCCGTCGAACTCGACGCCGAGTTCGGCGAGCGAGGCGACCATGGCGGCCTTGAAGTGCTCGGCCCAGTTCGGGTACTCCGAGCCGGCCGGGGCGGGCACGGAGGTCAGCGGGCGGCCGATGTGCTGCGCCCAGCTCTCGTCGACGCCGGGGACGCCGGCCGGCACCTTGCGGTAGCGGTCGTAGTCGTCCCAGGAGATGAGGTGGCGGACCTCGTACCCGCGGCGGCGGACCTCGTCGGCGACGAGGTGCGGGGTCATGACCTCGCGCAGGTTGCCGAGGTGGATGGGGCCGGAGGGGGAGAGGCCGGACGCGACGACGACAGGTTTGCCCGGCGCACGCCGCTCCGCCTCGGCGATGACCTCGTCCGCGAAACGGGAGACCCAGTCGGTCTCGGTGCTGCTCTGGGCGCTCTGAGCCACGACACGTCCTTCTACTCGAATGCTGGCTGGAACATTCTCCCAGACGGACGCGGGCGCTCCGGGGTTGCTTTTATCCCCGGGCTGCGCGATGCGCCCGCATGGGATACTCGTCGGGCCGTGCGCATACCCATGCCGCGGCCGCACCACCCACGACGTCTCACAGGAACGGCAGCTCATGGCCTCGGTCCCTTCCCTCGCTTCCGCCGTCGAACAGCGTGTCTCCGCCGCACTCTCCTCCGCCCTGCCGGAGGCCGGTGCCGCCGACCCGCTGCTCCGACGAAGCGACCGGGCGGATTTCCAGGCCAACGGCATCCTGGCGCTCGCGAAGAAGGCGAAGGCCAACCCGCGCGAGCTGGCCGGCACGGTCGTGGACGGCCTCGACAAGGGCGGCGTGATCGCCGACGTCGAGGTCTCCGGCCCCGGCTTCCTGAACATCACCGTCTCGGACCGGGCGATCACCGAGACCCTGGCCGCGCGGGCCGCGGACGACCGGCTGGGCGTGCCGGTGAACGAGCACGCCGGGACGACGGTGATCGACTACGCGCAGCCGAACGTGGCCAAGGAGATGCACGTCGGCCACCTGCGGTCGGCGGTCATCGGCGCGGCCATGGTCGAGATGCTGGAGTTCACCGGCGAGAAGGTGGTCCGCCGCCACCACATCGGCGACTGGGGCACCCAGTTCGGCATGCTCATCCAGTACCTGATCGAGCACCCGCACGAGCTGGACCACAAGGCCTCGGACGCTTCGTCGGAGGAGTCCGGCGAGGAGGCGATGTCGAACCTGAACCGCCTCTACAAGGCCTCCCGGGCGCTGTTCGACGCGGACGAGGAGTTCAAGACCCGGGCGCGGGCCCGGGTGGTGGACCTCCAGGCCGGCGACGAGCAGACGCTCGCGATGTGGCAGCGGTTCGTGGACGAGTCGAAGATCTACTTCTACTCGGTGTTCGACAAGCTGGACATGGACATCCGGGACGCGGACATCGTCGGCGAGTCCGGCTACAACGACATGCTGGTGGAGACCTGCCGGCTGCTGGAGGAGTCCGGTGTCGCGGTCCGGTCGAACGGCGCGCTGTGCGTGTTCTTCGACGAGTTCAAGGGCCCGGACGGCCAGCCCACCCCGCTGATCGTGCAGAAGTCGGACGGCGGCTTCGGGTATGCGGCCACCGACCTCTCGGCGATCCGCGACCGGGTGGGCGGGCTGGGCGCCTCGACCCTGCTGTACGTGGTGGACGCCCGCCAGTCGCTGCACTTCAAGATGGTCTTCGAGACGGCCCGCCGGGCGGGCTGGCTCAACGAGGACACCAAGGCGGTGCAGCTGGCGTTCGGCACGGTCCTCGGCAAGGACGGCAAGCCGTTCAAGACCCGTGAGGGCGAGACGGTCCGGCTGGTGGACCTGCTGGACGAGGCGGTGGAGCGGGCCGCGGCCGTGGTCCGCGAGAAGGCCAAGGACCTCACCGAGGAGGAGATCGCCGAGCGGGCTGCGCAGGTCGGCATCGGCGCGGTGAAGTACGCGGACCTGTCCACCTCGGCGGCCCGCGACTACAAGTTCGACCTGGACCAGATGGTCTCGCTGACGGGCGACACCTCGGTCTACCTCCAGTACGCGTACGCCCGTATCCAGTCGATCCTGCGCAGGGCGGGCGACGCGAAGCCGGCGGCCCGTCCGGAGCTGGAGCTGGCCGCGTCCGAGCGGGCGCTCGGCCTGCACCTGGACGGCTTCGGCGCGCTGGTGGCCGAGGCGGCGGCCGAGTACGCCCCGCACAAGCTGGCCGCGTACCTGTACCAGCTGGCCTCGCTGTTCACGACGTTCTACGCCGAGTGCCCGGTCCTGAAGGCCGACACCCCGGAGCAGGTCGAGAACCGGCTGTTCCTGTGCGACCTGACGGCCCGCACCCTCACCAAGGGCATGTCCCTCCTGGGCATCCGCACCCCCGAGCGCCTCTGACCCGGGCCCTCCCCGCACGTGCGGCGGCCCCCCGCTCCTGCCGGGAGCGGGGGGCCGCCGCACGTCCGGACGCGAGCCGCCGTCCCGGCGGGCGGCCCGCCCGCGTGCGCTACGCCGGTGGCGCGGCCAGGTTCGGGGACTGGCCGGAGCGCTCCAGCGAGCCGGCCACGAAGCCGCTCGCCTTCAACTCCTCCACGAAGGCCCGCAGGTAGCCGACCGTCTCGGGCCTGCGGTCCCGGGTGGTGCCGACGGCCTGCCGGATCTGCATGAACGCCTCGTCGATCAGCCGCACCCCCGGGTGCGCGGCGGCGTACGCGGTGGCCGGCTGCCGGATCCCGGCCCCCGCCTCCAGCCCCTGCTCGCGGAACACGTCCACGCCCTCCGCCCCGCGCACCACGCTCGCGTGCTCCAGGGCGCGCGAGAGGAACAGGTCGTACGCGGAGCCCTCCTTGACCCCGATCCGCACGCCCGGCGCGTCCACGTCGGCCGGGCCGGCCGCCGCCGAGTCCGCCGGGACCACGTACACGCCCTCGATCAGCACGTACGGGGCGGTGAACGCCACCTCGGCCTCCCGGGCCGGGTCCACCGCGAGGAAGCAGATGTCGGCGCGCCCCTGCGCCATGGCCTCGTACGACTTGCGGGCGGCGTCGAAGCACAGGAACTCGACGGGCAGCCCGAGCCGGGCGGCCAGCTCCCGCGCGATGTCCACCGTGATCCCGGCGGGCCGCTCCGGCGTGCCCTGCGCGAGCACCGGGTTCCCCAGGTTGACGGAGGCCCGCAGCACCCCCTCGGGTGCCAGGTCCTCGACGATGTCCGCTGCGACTGCGACGTGTCCGTTCCCCATGCGGCGAAGCGTAGGCCACGGGCCGCTCACCGGATCGGGTGGGCGGCGGACCGGGCGGGCCGCCGATGCGGCGGCCGGCGGGTTCCGGCCGGGCGGCGGACCGGCCGCGGCTGAGTAGCATGCTGCCGACAGAGGCCGTGGGCATCCGGGAACGGGGCCTTGCCGGACCATCCCCCAGGGGAGATCGAGCTGTGCGTACGGACGTCACCCTCCACCCCCTCGACGAGGACCGGCTGCAGGCCCTCCTCGCCGCCGCCGTCGCCGACGCGGACCCGTACGAGGTCATGCCGCCGGTCGACGGGCCGCCGGGCTGGACCCCGCAGCGGCAGGACGCCTTCCTCGCCTTCCACCGCTCGCGGGCGCTCGCCGCCGAGCCGGTGGAGGTGACCTACACGATCGACGTCGGCGGGGTGGTCTCCGGCGCGGCCCGGCTCTGCCCCCTGGACGAGCCGCGGGACACGGTGGAGGCGGGCGTGTGGATCGGCCGCAGCCAGCGCGGCGCCGGGGTCGGCGGCGCGGTGCTCCAGCGGATGATCCAACTGGCCCGTGCGGCGGGCTTCGGCGCCCTGTACGTCAGCACCAAGCCGGAGAACACGGCGGTGCTGCGCCTCCTGGACGGGCTGGGCGCGGTCGCCAGCCGCGAGGGCGGCACCGTCACCTCGTGGATCGACCTGGGCGAGGACACCGCGGAGGGCCCGGACTCCCCGGACCGGGCGGAGACCGCGGAGGAACCGCGGCCCTGATGGACCGCGGTTCGCGCCTCAGCGGTTGATCGGGTACGAGTGCCGGCCGGTCTCCTGGTCGATCTCGGCGTGCGCCTTCTGCAGGAGCTGCGAGGACAGGTCCATGAGCGCCCGCGCCCCGGCGATCTCCTCGCCGACCCGCAGCTGCTCCGGGTCGGACGGGTGCCGCAGGGCGTAGCCGCGGCCCCTGAGCTCGGTGCCGTCGGCCAGCCTCAGCAGGCACACCGCGCTGGTGCGGTGGCCCTCATCCGTGAACTCGTTCTCTATGTGCCATCCCACGTGCGTGGACATCGTGGATCACCTCCGGAGGTCGCCCTCTTCCCTCCAGGGTGCGCCCGCCCGGGCCGCCGCGCACGGCGGGTCTCAGGCGGCGGCCGCCCGCCCCGCGGCGGCGCCCGCTTCCGCGCCCAGCAGGATCCGCACCAGCTCCTGCGGGGCGTCGCCCATGACGTCGTGGCCCGAGTCCACCGCGTGGACCTGCCAGCCGGGGTCGGCGCTCAGCCGCTCGTACAGGTCGTCGAAGGGGGACTCGCCGCCCCAGCCGGCCGCGTACACGAACTCGCGGGCGGCGACCGGGGGGTTGGAGAGCCGCAGGGCCTGGAGGAGGGTGGCCAGCGGGTGTGCGGTGGCGCGGGGGTCGAAGAAGGGCATCGGCTCGCTGGCGTGCCCGTCGGCGTCGGTGCCCTCCATGTACCACTCGCGCTGGTGCGGGGAGACCAGCGTCCAGCAGGAGTCCCCGTCCTCCGGGACGAGGGCGTCCACGTAGACCAGCCTGGCCACCCGCTCCGGGGCCCGGTCGGCGGCGCCGGTGATCACCATGCCGCCGTAGCTGTGGCCGACGAGCACCACGTCGTGCAGGTCCTCGTCCTCCAGCAGCCCGACGACGTCCTGGATGTGGGTGTCGAGGTTCACGGCGGCCGTCAGCAGGTGCTTGCGGGCACCGATGCCGGTGAGGGTGAGCGGGTAGGCGTGGTGGCCTTCGGCGCGCAGCGCGCGGGCGACGGGCTCGAAGGTCCAGGCGCCGTGCCAGGCTCCGGGGACGAGGACGTAGGTGGTCATCGGGCGCTCTCCTGATCGGCGGGCGGTCGCCCCGATCCTCCCGGACCCCCTTCGCGTATCGCTCGACCCGCACCGAACCGCCGCTCGCGCCCGAACGGACCGGCGGAGCAGGCGGACCAGCGGAGCAGGCGGACCGGCGGAGGAGGCGGGCCGCTGCCGGACGCGGCGGCCCGCCCTCCCCGTCGCCGCCTACTGGTCCTTGAGCCAGCCGGCGACCTCGGTCGCCCAGTAGGTGAGGATCGTGCCGGCGCCCGCGCGCTTGATGCCGAGCAGGGTCTCCATGATGGCCCGGTCGCGCTCGATCCAGCCCTTCTCGGCGGCGGCCTCGACCATCGCGTACTCGCCGGAGATCTGGTACGCGGAGACGGGCACGTCCACGGCCTGGGCGACCCGGTGGAGGATGTCCAGGTACGGTCCGGCCGGCTTCACCATGACCATGTCGGCGCCCTCTTCGAGGTCGAGCGCCAGCTCGCGCAGGGACTCGCGGGCGTTCGCCGGGTCCTGCTGGTAGGTCTTGCGGTCGCCCCGCAGCGAGGAGGCCACGGCCTCGCGGAACGGGCCGTAGAACGCGGAGGAGTACTTCGCCGTGTACGCCATGATCGACACGTCCTCGTGGCCGGTCTCGTCCAGCGCGTCGCGGATGACGCCGACCTGACCGTCCATCATGCCGCTGGGGCCCACCACGTGGACGCCCGCGTCGGCCTGGACCTGGGCCATCTCCGCGTACCGCTCCAGCGTCGCGTCGTTGTCGACCCGGCCGTCGGCGTCGAGGACCCCGCAGTGCCCGTGGTCGGTGTACTCGTCGAGGCACAGGTCCGACATGATGACCAGCTCGTCGCCGACCTCGGCCTTCACGTCGCGGATGGCGACCTGGAGGATGCCGTCCGGCTCGGTGCCGGCCGTGCCGAGCGCGTCCTTGTTCTCGTCCGCCGGGACGCCGAAGAGCATGATGCCCGCCACGCCCGCCGCGACCGCCTCGGCGGCGGCCTTCCGCAGCGTGTCCCGGGTGTGCTGGACCACGCCCGGCATCGCGGAGATCGCGATCGGCTCGCTGATGCCCTCGCGCACGAACGCCGGGAGGATCAGGTCCGAGGGGTGCAGCCGGTTCTCGGCGACCATCCGCCGCATCGCCGGGGTGGTGCGCAGCCGGCGGGGCCGCGAGCCAGGGAAGGAACCGTACGCGCTCATCTTCGTCGCCTCTTCGAGCCATCGACAACAGTCGCCCCAAGCCTAGGCCCCGGGGGCTCCGCCCCCGGCCCCCGGTCCTCGATCGCCGGACGGGGGCCATTCCAACCCCGCCGGGGAAAGCCGAACGCCCGCAGGGCTACATCAAGCCCCGCCAGGGAAAGCCGAACGCCGGCAGGGCTACATCAAGCCCCGCCCGGGGAAGCCGAACGCCCGCAGGCGCACAACAGCCCCCGCCAGGGAAAGCCGAACGCCGGCAGGGGCAAAATCAAGCCCCGCCGGCGTTTGAGGCGCGGGGGTCCGGGGGCGGAGCCCCCGAAACCGCCCGCGCAGCGTCAGGTCGTACGACGGCGCCGCGCCCCCGGCCGCCGCTCGCTCGGCCGGAACACCGCCTCACCGGCGGCCTTGGCCGCCTCCCGCCGCGCCGCCCCGTACTCCGCCAGCGCCTCCGCCAGCTTCGACACGCTCGGCTCGGGCGACAGCACGTCCACCCGCAGCCCGTGCTCCTCGGCCGTCTTGGCCGTGGCCGGACCGATGCACGCGATCACGGTCACGTTGTGCGGCTTGCCCGCGATGCCCACGAGGTTCCGCACCGTCGAGGAGGACGTGAAGAGCACGGCGTCGAACCCGCCGCCCTTGATCGCCTCGCGCGTGTCGGCCGGCGGCGGCGAGGCCCGCACGGTCCGGTAGGCGGTGACGTCGTCCACCTCCCAGCCCAGCTCGATCAGACCCGCGACCAGCGTCTCGGTCGCGATGTCGGCGCGCGGCAGGAAGACGCGGTCGATCGGGTCGAAGACCGGGTCGTACGGCGGCCAGTCCTCCAGCAGCCCGGCCGCGGACTGCTCCCCGCTCGGCACCAGGTCCGGCTTGACGCCGAACTCGACCAGCGCGGCGGCGGTCTGCTCGCCCACCGCGGCCACCTTGATGCCCGCGAACGCGCGCGCGTCGAGCCCGTACTCCTCGAACTTCTCGCGCACGGCCTTCACCGCGTTCACCGAGGTGAAGGCGATCCACTCGTAGCGGCCGGTGACCAGGCCCTTGACCGCGCGCTCCATCTGCTGCGGGGTGCGCGGGGGCTCGACGGCGATCGTCGGGACCTCGTGCGGCACCGCGCCGTACGAGCGCAGCTGCTCGGAGAGGGAGGCCGCCTGCTCCTTGGTCCGCGGGACCAGCACCCGCCAGCCGAACAGCGGCTTCGACTCGAACCAGGCCAGCTCGTCACGGCGCGCGGCGGCGCTGTGCTCACCGACCACGGCTATGACGGGCTGGTGCCCCTCGGGCGAGGGCAGCACCTTGCCCTGCTTGAACACCTGGGCGATGGTGCCCAGGGTGGCCGTCCAGGTCCGCTGCCTGGTCGTGGTGCCGGCCACGGTCACGGTCAGCGGGGTGTCGGGCTTGCGCCCGGCCGCCACCAGGTCCGCCGCGGCCGCGCCGACGGTCTCCAGGGTCGCCGAGACGACCAGCGTGCCGTCGCTGGCACCCGCCTCGGTCCAGCAGCGCGGGGAGGCGGTCTTGGCGTCCAGGAAGCGGACGTCCGCACCCTCCTTGTCGCGCAGCGGCACACCGGCGTACGCGGGCACGCCGACGGCGGTCGCGACGCCCGGGACCACCTCGAAGGGGATGCCCGCCGACGCGCAGGCGAGCATCTCCTCGGCGGCGCTGCCGTCCAGGCCGGGGTCTCCGGTGATGGCACGGACGACCCGCCTGCCGGAGCGCGCAGCCTCCATGACAAGATTGGCGGCATCCCGGATCACCGGGACACCGGCGGCCGTTGACGCCTCGTCAGCGACCGTCAGCTGCGGCGTGTCGACACCCGTGCGTGCATGGGAGCGTACGACCTCGAGCACCTCGGGCTCCGCGATCAGTACGTCCGCGGCGGCGAGGGCCTCGACGGCGCGCAGCGTGAGGAGTCCCGGGTCGCCGGGGCCGGCACCGAGGAAGGTGACGTGCCCCGCGGCGGCGACGGCCGGAAGCGCGGAGGTGGTGGAACTTGTGGGGCTCAAAGTGCTCGCTCCCCCATCAGACCGGCCGCGCCCTTGGCCAGCATCTCGTCCGCGAGTTCGCGGCCGAACGCCATGGCCTCGTCGTACGACCGGGGCACGGGACCGGTGGTGGACAGCTGCACCAGCGAGGATCCGTCGGTCGTGCCGACCACTCCCCGCAGGCGCATTTCGTTGACAGCCTGCCCGGCGCCGGACGCGTCGGCCGGCAGGAGGTCGGCAAGCGCGCCCACGGGTGCGCTGCAGCCGGCCTCCAGAGCCGCGAGCAGGGACCGCTCGGCGATCACGGCGGCCCGGGTGTCCGGGTCGTCGAGCGCGCCGAGCGCGGCGATCAGGTCCGCGTTGTCCGCGAGACATTCGACCGCCAGTGCCCCCTGGCCGGGGGCGGGCAGAACGTTGTCGACCGACAGGAAGTCGGTCGCCTCGTCGCTGCGTCCGATCCGGTTGAGACCGGCGGCGGCGAGCACCACGGCATCCAGCTCGCCGTTGTGGACGAACCCGATGCGGGTGTCGACGTTGCCGCGGATCGCGACCGTCTCGATGGTCTTGCCGAGCTGCTTCGCGTACGCGTTCAGCTGGGCCATGCGGCGCGGCGAGCCGGTGCCGACCCGGGCGCCGTCGGGCAGCTGCTCGAAGGTCAGCCCGTCGCGGGCGACCAGCACGTCCCGCGGGTCCTCGCGCGTGGGGATGGCCGCGAGCACGAGCTCCTCGGGCTGCGCCGTCGGCAGGTCCTTGAGGGAGTGCACGGCGAAGTCGACCTCACCGCGCAGCAGGGCGTCGCGCAGCGCGGTCACGAACACGCCGGTGCCGCCGATCTGCGCGAGGTGCTCCCGCGAGACGTCGCCGTACGTGGTGATCTCCACGAGCTCGACGGGCCGGCCGGTGAGGGCGCGCACCGCCTCGGCGACGTGCCCGGACTGGGACATGGCCAGCTTGCTGCGCCGCGTTCCGAGCTTCAGCGGCTGCTGGGCAGGGCCTGAGTTCATGATGCCCGTCCTGTGTTCGTGACGCTCTGCACGTCACCGTCGGTCGTATCGGCCCGGCTGACGGATGCCACCGTCTCCGGGTCGAGGTCGAAGAGTTCCCGCAGCGCCTCCGCGTACCCGGCGCCGCCGGGCTCGCTCGCGAGCTGCTTGACCCGCACGGTCGGTGCGTGCAGGAGTTTGTCGACGACGCGGCGCACGGTCTGGGTGACCTCGGCGCGCTGGCGTTCGTCCAGATCGGGCAGCCGCCCGTCGAGGCGCGCGACCTCGCTCGCCACGACCTCCGCGGCCATCGCGCGCAGCGCGACGACGGTGGGCGTGATGTGCGCGGCCCGCTGCGCGGCACCGAACGCGGCGACCTCGGCCGCCACGATCTCGCGTACGAGCTCCACGTCGGCGGCCATCGGCGCGTCGGCGGACGCCTCGGCGAGGGACTCGATGTCCACCAGCCGGACCCCGGGGATGCGGTGCGCGGCCGCGTCGATATCCCGCGGCATGGCGAGGTCGAGGAGGGCGAGGCGCACGGGGGCGCCGTTGCTGTGCTGCACCCGGCCGCCCTTGCGCGGCGCCCGCTGCGCGGCGGCTTCGCCCTGGTCGGCCCAGGCCCCGTGCAGTTCGAGCGAACTGGCGTCCACGCCGGTCAGCGCAGCCCGCCCGTCAGGCCCGACCGGACACCCTTCGGCGTCCTCCACCACGGCGGCCCCGAGCGTGCGAGCAGCCCCCGCATCGGCAATCCGCCCATGCACCTCAACCGCAACGGCAAGCCGCGCAACGGCCTCAAGATCAACCGAATCCAGCCCCACCGCCGCTTGACGCACGGAGTCCGGGACAGAGCCCCGTACGGCTTCGGCGGCACGCTGCATCGCAGGCCGCCCCGGCTCGGGGGCAACATCCAGCCCCGCCGGCGCTTGAGGCGCGGGGTCCGGGGCAGAGCCCCGACCTTCCAGCCCCACCGGCGTTTGAGGCGCGGGGTCCGGGGCGGAGCCCTGGTTCGGGAAGGGGCGGGTAGGGGAAAGCCCCGCAGGGCCGTCCACGGCAACCGCACCCGCCACGTCGTCCCCGGTCAGCACCAGCCCGGTCGCCCCCGTACAGGACACCGCGACGTCCACCCGCCCCAGCTCCCCGAGGACGGAGTCCATGGGAACGGCCCGCGCCGCCACGGCCCCGGACCCACCCAGGATCTCCACCAGCCGCTCGGCCCGCGCCAGCGTCCGATTCGCGACGACCACCTCAGCCACACCCGCGCGAGCCAGCGTCGCCGCCGCCAGCGAGGACATCGACCCCGCCCCGATGACCAGCGCCCGCTTCCCCGCCGCCCAGGACTCCACGTCCGTGCCGACGGCCAGCTGCTCCAGCCCGAAGGTCACGAGCGACTGCCCGGCCCGGTCGATCCCGGTCTCGGAGTGCGCCCGCTTGCCGACGCGCAGCGCCTGCTGGAAGAGGTCGTTGACGAGCCGCCCGGCGGTGTGGAGCTCCTGCCCGAGCGCGAGCGCGTCCTTGATCTGGCCGAGGATCTGGCCCTCGCCGACGACCATGGAGTCCAGCCCGCAGGCCACCGAGAAGAAGTGGTGGACGGCCCGGTCCTCGTAGTGCACGTAGAGATACGGAGTGAGCTCCTCGAGCGCGACCCCGCTGTGCTGGGCGAGCAGCGTGGACAGCTCGGCTACACCGGCGTGGAACTTGTCCACGTTGGCGTACAGCTCGATCCGGTTGCAGGTGGCCAGCACGGCCGCCTCGGTCGCCGGTTCGGCGGCGAGGGTGTCGTGCAGCAGCTTGATCTTGGCGTCCTGGGTCAGCGCGGCGCGCTCCAGGACACTGACGGGCGCGCTGCGGTGGCTCAGTCCGACGACGAGCAGGCTCATGCCGGCATCACCGCCGGCACGTCCCCGTCGGGACCGCCCTTGCCGGACCGCCCGGCCACACCCGCACCCGCACCGGAGCCCGCGCCCGTACCCGCACCGGCACCCGCACCCGCCGCCGAAACGGCGGCCCCGGAGCCGGCACCCGGAGCGACCGGCGCCACGGCCGTGCCCTCCTCGCCGGCCTTCCGCTGCTCGTGGAAGGCGAGGATCTGCAGCTCGATGGAGAGGTCCACCTTGCGCACGTCCACGCCCTCGGGCACCGACAGCACAGTCGGCGCGAAGTTCAGGATGGAGGTGACCCCGAGGGCGACCAGCCGGTCGCACACCTGCTGGGCCGCCCCGGCGGGGGTGGCGATGACGCCGATGGAGACGCCGTTGTCCTCGATGATCCGCTCGAGTTCGTCGGTGTGCTGGACCGGCATGCCCGCGACCGGCTTGCCCGCCATCGCCGGGTCCGCGTCGATCAGCGCGGCCACGCGGAAGCCGCGCGAGGCGAAACCGCCGTAGTTGGCCAGGGCGGCGCCGAGGTTTCCGATGCCGACGATGACGACGGGCCAGTCCTGGGTGAGGCCCAGTTCGCGGGAGATCTGGTACACGAGGTACTCGACGTCGTAGCCGACCCCGCGGGTGCCGTACGAGCCGAGGTACGAGAAGTCCTTGCGCAGCTTGGCGGAATTGACGCCGGCGGCGGCCGCGAGCTCCTCGGAGGAGACGGTGGGCACCGAACGCTCGGACAGCGCGGTGAGGGCCCGCAGGTACAGCGGAAGCCGAGCGACAGTGGCCTCGGGAATGCCTCGGCTGCGGGTCGCCGGTCGGTGAGTTCGGCCAGTTGCCACGATGCTCCTGCGGGATGAGCGGGGCTGCAGGCGGCCACTTGTCCCAGGACCGCCCCGTCGAATGCAGGCTATGTCTTTGTGAACGCGTGCACAAAGATTGTGTCCAATTTGTCCGACCAAAGTGACCGGGGTCACGCGCCCGCGGTGCCCGGTACGGGAACTACGGGAGCACGCCGTGCGTCCACATCGCGACGGGGGCAAAACGGAACACACTCCTCATCCATACGCCCCCGAGACCGCTCAAATCGCCCACGATGGTAACGGTCGCCCCGGTCAACCGACCAATGCGCGGCGCAGCCGGTCCGGGTTCACCCGCCAGAAGGTGTGCTGCTCGCCGTCCACGAGCACCACCGGGATCTGCTCCCAGTACTTCCGGTACAGCTCCTCGTCCTGCGAGATGTCCTTCTTCTCCCACCCGGCGCCGGTCTCGGCGCACACCTTGGCCACGACCTCCTCGGCCTCGTCGCAGAGATGGCAGCCGGGCTTGCCGACGAGCGTGACCATCCGCTCGGCGGGACTCTTCTTCTCTTTGCGGCGCAGCAGAGGACTCATGTCCCCATTCTCGCGCGCCGGATGCGTAACACCGCCGCCCCGCAGTGTTCACGCACCTGCATCCCGGGGGTTCGGGAGTTACCGAACACAGTGGCTATGCTCGCAACATGCCCGCTCTGAGATGGCTCACCCCAGGTAAGCGCCCGGCGACCGCCCGGAGCGTGCTGGCCGGCGAGGCCTCCGCCGAGGCCGCCCGCAAGGCCGCGGCTCCGGAGGGCGCGGCGGACGAGGCGGCCCCGGAGGCGGCGGGGGAAGCGGTACGCGAGGCCCCGGCAGAGCCCGCCTTCCCGGTGGAGGGCGACGAGGAGGCGGCCGCCTTCTTCGATCTCGACAACACCGTCATGCAGGGCGCGGCGATCTTCCACTTCGGCCGCGGCCTCTACAAGCGGGAGTTCTTCCAGCGCCGCGAGCTGGCCCGGTTCGCCTGGCAGCAGGCGTGGTTCCGGATCGCCGGGGTCGAGGACCCCGAGCACATGCAGGACGCGCGCGACAGCGCCCTGTCCATCGTCAAGGGCCACCGCGTCTCCGAGCTGATGGCGATCGGCGAGGAGATCTACGACGAGTACATGGCGGAGCGGATCTGGCCCGGCACCCGGGCCCTGGCGCAGGCGCACCTCGACGCGGGCCAGAAGGTCTGGCTGGTGACGGCCGCCCCGGTCGAGACCGCGACGATCATCGCCCGCCGGCTGGGTCTGACCGGCGCCCTGGGCACGGTGGCCGAATCCGTGGACGGGGTCTACACCGGCCGCCTGGTCGGGGAGCCGCTGCACGGGCCCGCGAAGGCGGAGGCGGTGCGCGCCCTGGCCGCCGCCGAAGGGCTGGACCTGGCGCGCTGCGCCGCGTACAGCGATTCGCACAACGACATTCCGATGCTGTCCCTGGTCGGGCATCCGTACGCGATCAATCCCGACACAAAACTGCGCAAGCATGCCCGGGCCCACGACTGGCGGCTGCGCGACTATCGGACCGGCCGCAAGGCGGCCAAGGTCGGCATCCCGGCGGCCGCCGGAGTGGGTGCGCTGGCGGGCGGCACGGCCGCAGCGGTGGCCCTGCACCGCCGCCGCAAGTAGCGGGGCGCATTCTCCAAGCTCTACCCACGGTTCGGGCGGGCCACTCGACCGTGCCCGAACCGGCCACAACACGTGATGGAACCAGCCATTCCGCACGCAGAAGTGATCACCAAGCGATCACGAACCGCGAGGGAATATGCCCTGGACACGCAACAGAAGTGTCGGAAGCGGTGATTTACGCAACTGGGTGTAGTGCTGCCTGTACGAAGCGTTATTCTCCTCAAACGCATACGGGCACCCGCCTGTCGCCGCACACCTGGTCGACGAGCCAACGGTCCCCGCACTGCACGTGATGGAAGCTCTGCCTCTGGGAGTCCCGTGTACCCACCTGTCGGGGTTGACGCCTCGGGCCTGGCTACGCTCCGCTCAGTGGTCCTCGACCACCTGCGCGGCTTCGTCCCCACCGCGTTCGCCACACCCGCTTTCGCCGCCGCAGTCCCTGCCGGTCTGGGGCCTGCCGGTCCCTGCTACGCCCTGACCGACGGCGGAGCGACAGTGGGCAGACGCGGCCGCGGGGGCAGCACAGCCGGCTCGGCGAGCACCGCAACCGCCCGCCGTCCCACCGCGGACAGCGACAGCGCCCGCATGATGGACCTCGTCGAGCGGGCCCAGGCCGGCGAGGCCGAGGCCTTCGGCCGGCTGTACGACCAGTACAGCGACACGGTCTACCGCTACATCTACTACCGCGTCGGCGGCAAGGCGACGGCGGAGGACCTCACCAGCGAGACCTTCCTGCGCGCCCTGCGCCGGATCTCGACCTTCACCTGGCAGGGACGCGACTTCGGTGCCTGGCTGGTCACGATCGCGCGCAACCTGGTCGCCGACCACTTCAAGTCGAGCCGGTTCCGCCTCGAAGTGACCACGGGCGAGATGCTCGACGCCAACGAAGTCGAACGCTCCCCCGAGGAATCGGTCCTGGAGTCCCTCTCCAACGCCGCCCTGCTGGAAGCCGTCCGCAAGCTCAACCCGCAGCAGCAGGAGTGCGTGACCCTGCGCTTCCTGCAGGGCCTGTCGGTCGCCGAGACCGCACGGGTCATGGGCAAGAACGAGGGTGCGATCAAGACCCTCCAGTACCGCGCGGTCCGCACCCTCGCCCGGCTGCTCCCGGACGACGCCCGCTGATCCCGAACCGACCCCGATCCCGAACCCGAGTCCGGCCCTTGATTCCTGATCCCCATCCGGTGACCCGTCGATGACGCTGTGGTCCGATCATCCTTCGTCCGTAACCCAAGTGCCGCGCCGCTCGTTGTGCGGAATGCAGGCTCCCTGTGGACACGCCATGACGGCCGCGACTCACTCGAAAGAGTGGAGGCGCTCAAGGAAGGCAACCGTCCGGACATACAGGGGAGTCGAACGTCATGACGAGAGGAGGTGCCGCCAGTGATCGCGAACGTTTCGACGCACCGGCGGGCGAACGCCTTCGCCCAGGCCCTGGAGGATCAGACACCGTCTGATCCTCCGGAGACGGCGGCCGAACAGCCCGAGGCCCCAGCCGACGCAGCCGAACCGGGCGAGCACGACCGGCTGTTGGCCCTGGCGAATGTGCTCGGCGAAGTGCCGCGCCCGGTGCTGGACCCCGAGGTCAAAGTGGTGCAGCGAGCCCAGCTCGTGGCCGCCATGGAGGCCATGGTGATGGAAGGGACGCTGGGGGGTGCCGGGGCGGACCCTCAGGTGCCCGAACAGCGGGCCGGCCGCGGCGCCCACCGGGCGACCCCGCTCCGGAAACTGCGGCCCCGCTCCCGCTGGTCCAAGGGCATCGCAGCGGGCGGCCTCACCGTCGGTGTGGCCGCGGGGGCCTTCAGCGGGGTGGCCGCTGCCAGCAACAACGCCCTGCCCGGTGACTCGCTCTACCCGGTCAAGCGCGGCATGGAGGACATCGTCCTCGGCATGGCGGACGGCGACCGGGACCGCGGCGAGGTCTACCTGGACCACGCTTCCACCCGCCTGAGCGAGGCCCGGCGCCTCATGGAGCTCGACAAGGCGGGCGCCCTGGACCACGAGTCCCTGGGCAAGATCCGGCGGGCCCTGTCCGGCATGAAGCACGACGCCGAGGAAGGCCACCGGCTGCTCTACTCGGCGTACGAGCGGGACGGCTCCCTGGGCCCCATCCAGGCCCTGTCCTCCTTCTCGCGCAGCCACCGGGACGCCTGGGGCAAGCTGCGCGAGCGGCTGCCCGCGCAGCTGACCGACATGGGCGACCAGGTGAACTCGGTCTTCGACGCCATAGACGAAGAGGTGCAGCCGCTCGAATCCCTGCTGCCCCCGGCGCCGCAGCAGCACCGGCAGTCGAAGACCGCCAACACCACCACCACGGACGACGGCACCGGCCGCAAGGCCAGCGCACCGCCCGCCTCACCCGGCGCCTCCCCGGCCCCCGGCAAGCAGCACGAGCCGGACCGGCCGCAGCCCAGCCACTCGCAGGACCACGGTGACGACGGCCTGCTCGGCGGCGGAGCCGGCGGCCTGCTGGACCCGAAGCAGGACGCGCCGAGCCCCAGTCCGTCGAACCCGGAGGAAGCCGAGCCGGACATCACCCTCCCGCCGCTGCTGCCCGGCATCCTGCCCGGCCTCGGGCTCAACGCCGAGGACGTCAACTAGCGGCCGGACACCGGCGCCCCCGGTGCAGCGGCGGTCGGATCAGAAGAAGACCGACCGCCGCTGCACCAGCAGCTTGTACAGGGTGTGCTGGATCTGCTCGCGCACCTGGTCCGTGAGGTTGAACATCAGCATCGGATCGTCCGCGGCCTCCGGCGGATAGCCGTCCGTCGGGATCGGCTCCCCGAACTGGATGGTCCACTTCGTCGGCAGCGGCACCGCCCCCAGCGGCCCCAGCCACGGGAAGGTCGGCGTGATCGGGAAGTACGGCAGCCCCAGCAGCCGGGCCAGCGTCTTCGAGTTCCCGATCATCGGATAGATCTCCTCCGCGCCCACGATCGAACAGGGCACGATCGGTGTGCCCGCCCGCAGCGCCGTGGAGACGAACCCGCCCCGGCCGAACCGCTGGAGCTTGTAGCGGTCGCCGAACGGCTTCCCTATCCCCTTGAAGCCCTCGGGCATCACCCCGACCAGCTCCCCGGCCCGGAGCAGGCCGTGCGCGTCCTCCGCGCACGCCAGCGTGTGCCCCGCCTTGCGCGCGAGCTCGTTGACCACCGGCAGCATGAAGACGAGGTCCGCCGCGAGCAGCCGCAGGTGCCGCTGCGCGGGGTGCCGGTCGTGGACGGCGACCTGGAGCATCAGCCCGTCCAGCGGGAGCGTCCCGGAGTGGTTGGCGACGATCAGCGCCCCGCCCTCGGAGGGGATGTTCTCGATCCCCTTCACCTCGACCCGGAAGTACTTGTCGAACAGCGGCCGCATCAGGGACATCAGGACCTGGTCCGTCAGTTCCTTGTCGTAGCCGAACTCGTCGACCTCGTACTCCCCGGTGATCCGCCGCCGCAGGAAGGCCAGCCCGCCCGCGATCCGCCGGTCCCAGTCCGCGCCGGAGGCCGTCCCGCCGGACCCGCGCCCCTGCCCCGGCTCCCGCGGCTCCCCAGCGCCCTCAGCGGCGGCCTCCGGCTCCTCGGGGACCGCGCTCACCACCGGCGCCGGCACCGCCGCAGGGGCCGCCTCCACGGGCCGCCGCAGGGACCCGCGGCGCCGCGACGCCCGCCGGTCGCCGCCGCGCGCCCGCTCGCGGTCCTCGTCGAACGGGATGACCTTGGCGTCCGCCATTATCGATGCGCTCCCTCTGCAGCCCGGTCCGTTGCTTCCACGTCCACGTCCAGCACCCCCGCGACCCGGTCCACGGTCCGCGCCAGCGCCGCCGGCGGCAGCAGCCCCGCCCCCAGGCTCGCCGCGAAGTCCGCGAAGGTCTCGGCGGTCGTGTAGGCGGGGGTGAACCCCAGCACCTCGCGCATCTGCGCGGTCTCCACGACCCGCCCGTGTGTCAGCAGCCGGATCTGCTCCGGCGAGAAGTCCGTGGCCCCCACCGCCCGCAGGGCCGAACCCACCCACCGCACGGCGGGCAGCAGCAGCGGCACCGTGGGGCGGCCCAGCCGGCGCGAGCACTGGGCCAGCGTCAGCACCCCGTCCCCGGCGATGTTGAAGGTGCCGCTGTTGAGGGTGCCCCGCCGCGGCTCCCCGGCCGCGAGCGACAGCACGTCCAGTACGTCGTCCTCGTGGACGAACTGCAGCCGCGGGTCGTAGCCGAGCACCGTGGGCAGCACCGGCATCGCGAAGTAGCCGGCCAGCGGGGAGTCGGCCCGGGGCCCCAGGATGTTCGCGAAGCGCAGCACGCACACCGCCACGTCCGGCCGCCGCCGCGCGAACCCGCGTACGTAGCCCTCGACCTCCACGGCGTCCTTCGCGAAGCCGCCGCCCGGCAGGGACTTCGGCTGGGTGCGCTCGGTGAAGACGGCCGGGTCGCGGGGGGCCGCCCCGTACACGCTCGTGGAGGACTTCACGACGAGGCGGCGGACCGTGGGGGACTTCTGACAGGCACCCAGCAGCTGCATGGTGCCGATGACGTTGGCCTCTTTCACGGAGGTCCGGCCGGAGCTGCCCAGCGGGGTCGCGGTGACCGCCAGGTGCACCACCGTGTCCACCGCGTGCTCGGCGAGGATCCGGCCGATCGACGGCTGCCGGATGTCGGCGCGGACGAAGACCGCCGACCCCAGCCCCCGGTCCGGCTCCGCCACGTCCACCGCGATCACCCGGTCCACGTCCGGGTCCCGCTGGACGCGCCGTACGAACCGGCTGCCCAGCCGGCGTGCGGCCCCGGTGACGAGCACGACCTTCCCCACGATCAGCGCCTTCCCTTCCCCACCGCGGACATCCGGGCCCGGACACACCGCAGCCCCTCCACCCATGATGGTGGAGGGGCTGCGGAGAACACGTACAGACGCCGTTTACTTCTTGTTACGACGCTGAACGCGGGTGCGCTTGAGCAGCTTGCGGTGCTTCTTCTTGGCCATCCGCTTGCGCCGCTTCTTGATAACAGAGCCCACGACTACCCTCGCTCACTTCTTCTCACTGGTGCGGGGCGTCTGGGCCCACACGACCTACGTCGGCCTAGCCTACCCGCCCGAGCGTCGAGCTTGTAATCCGAGGGTCCCCGGGGGGTCGTCCTCAGGCCGACTCCACCCCCACGTAGGACTCCCGGAGGTACTCGTGGACCGCGTTCTCGGGGACCCGGAAGGACCGGCCCACCCGGATCGCGGGCAGATGGCCGTTGTGCACCAGGCGGTACACGGTCATCTTCGACACTCGCATCACCGAGGCGACCTCCGCCACGGTCAGGAACTGAACCTCACTGAGAGGCCTCTCGCCAGCAGCCATGACACACCTTGACCTTCCGCGCATGACGGGCACCGGCTTCCCCTCCGGTTACACCCCGTCGTCGCACGCTCACTCCCCAGAGTAGGGGCGGGTGATACGAGTGGGGAAGAGGAGCAGCGGCCACGGAATTACCCCGACAGACTCGCCCGATTGAGTACATAGCGCGTCAGGGGCCGGTAGTAGTCGGAGCGGACCCCGTCATCAAGCGGAACCGCGACCGATACCCGCCCCTCGGCTTCCCCGACGAACAGCGCCGGATCATCCGTATCGGCCAGCCCGATGGCCCCGAAACCCAGCTGACCTGCTCCGCAGACCCATCCGTGGTCCCCGATGACGAGCGCGGGCAGCGGCTGCCCGGCGGCTGCGAGGGCCCCGAGGGCGTGCCGAACCGGCAGCGGGGAATGGGAGTGCACGCCGGTCGCACTCCCGGGCCGGCGCGCGCCGGGTTCCCGCACCAATGCGACGCCCCGTACGTAATCGAGGGTGTACGGGCGTACGCCATACCCGGACGCCATGTCGATACGGGCACCCTGCGCGGGGGTGAGGACTTCACATCCCGCCGCCGACAGGGCCTCCGCCAATGTGCTGTAGAAGGCGAGCAGCCGGTGCGGATGCCCGGTGCCGAGCAGCACCGGGCCCCGGGCGGCGACCACGCCCCGCAACCGGTCCGCGAAGGCCTCCAGGGCGGCGAGGGTGCGCTCCGGGTCGATGAGGTCCGGACCGGTCACGTGCCGGGGGTCTGCGGACACCCCGCACCGGTCGGACATCAGCGCCAGCAGGTCCCGCTCACCCCAGTGCCCGTCCGGTTCGAGTCCGAGCAGCACCCGCGGGTCGTGCGCGGCGAACAGCCGGTAGCTGCGCAGACTTTCCTCGCGGGTCGTCGCCACGGGCCCGGCCAAGCGGGCGGCCAGGAGATGCGCACGCAGCGCGCCGGTGCTCAACACCCTCCCGATGCTGCCGCACCGCTGGTGACGGAGCGCCAGATTCCGTACATCGCCCCACAGTTGGCCTAATAACGCCGGTGGATCCGCCGGTGGATCCGGTATCCGGACGCGGCCGTCCGGACGGCTCTCCGGACCACCTTCCGGACGGGCTTTCCGACGGCCTTCCGCGGGTCCGTCAGGCGAGGAGTCCGCGCAGCGGGAACACCGCCCGGCGGGTGGCCAGCACCGCCTGGTCGGTGCGGTCGGCCGGGTCGTATCCCGACTCCCAGTCCCGCCACTGCGGCTGCCGCCCGTCCGTCATCCGCGCCGGGGCGGGCTGCCGGGTCCGCGCGTACACCTCGTCCCGCCAGGAGCCGGGAACGTCCGTCGCGGGGTCCACCGGCCGGTGTGCGGCGATCCCCACGAGGTGCGTCCAGGACCGGGGTACGACGTCCACGACGGCGTAGCCCCCGCCGCCGAGGGCGAGCCAGCGGCCGTCGGCGTGGGCGTGCGCGAGTTCGTGGCAGGCCTCCTGCACGGCCCGCTGGGCGTCGAGGGAGACCGCCAGGTGCGCGAGGGGGTCCTCGAAGTGGGTGTCGGCGCCGTGCTGGGTCACCAGCACCTGCGGCCGGAACTCCGCCAGCAGTTCGGGCACGACGGCGTGGAAGGCCCGCAGCCAGCCCTCGTCGCCCGTGCCCGCGGGCAGCGCCACGTTGACCGCGGAGCCCTCGGCGGCGGGTCCGCCGGTCTCCTCGGGCCAGCCGGTCTGCGGGAAGAGGGTGCGGGGGTGTTCGTGCAGGGAGACGGTCAGCACCCGCGGGTCGTCCCAGAACGCGGCCTGCACCCCGTCCCCGTGGTGCACGTCCACGTCCACGTACGCGACCCGCTCGGCGCCCAGTTCGAGCAGGCGGGCGATGGCGAGGGCGGCGTCGTTGTAGACGCAGAAGCCGGCGGCCCCGCCGGGCATGGCGTGGTGCAGCCCGCCCGCGAAGTTCACGGCGTGGGCGGCCTCCCCGCGCCAGACGGCCTCGGCGGCGGCGACCGACTGCCCGGCGATGAGGGCGGAGGCCTCGTGCATCCCGGCGAAGGCGGGGTCGTCCATCGTGCCGAGCCCGTACGAGCCGTCGGCCGAGCCGGGGTCGGCGGACACCGCCCGTACGGCGGCCACGTAGTCCTCGCGGTGCACCAGGCGCAGGGTGGAGTCCCCTGCGGCCGGGGCGGACCGTACGTCGAGCTCCCGGTCCAGCCCGAGGGCCCGGACCAGGCCCATGGTCAGCGCCAGGCGCACCGGATCCATCGGATGGCTCGGTCCGAAGTCATACCTCGTTACCGCCTCGTCCCACATCAACAGCCCGGTCACCGGCTCGCCGCTCATGCCCGCCACCGTATCGGGCGGGCTCGGCCCCGAACGAACGGGCTTGGGCGAGCGTGACGAGGACCAGGGCCATCGGCACGAGCATGGCGCCCCGGTAGCTCCACGCGTCGCCGATGGCGCCGACGAGCGGGGATCCGACCAGGAAGCCGACGTAGTTGAAGATGTTGAGCCGGGCGACGGCCGTGTCGGAGTCCTCCGGGAAGAGCCGTCCGGCGGCGGCGAAGGTCTGCGGCACGATCACGCACAGCCCGAGCCCCAGCAGCGTGAACCCGAGCATGCCCACCCAGGCCCCGGGGGCCCCGGCCACGACCGCGAACCCGGCAGCCGCGACCACGGTGCCGCTCCGGACCACGGCCACGGCCCCGAACCGCCGCACGCCCAGGTCCCCGACGGCCCGGCCGAGGAGGGTGGTGACCATGTAGATGTTGTAGGGGACGGTGGCCAGCTGCTCGGAGCTGCCGAGCACGTCCTGGAGGTACTTGGCGCTCCAGTTGGAGACGGTGGAGTCCCCGATGTACGCGCAGGCCATGACGAGGCAGAGCGGCAGCAGCAGCCGGAAGGCCCCGGAGCCGGCCGCGGCGGGTCCTCCCGCGGCCCCTGCGCCTCCCGCGGCCCCTGCGCCTCCCGCGGGGCCGGGCGCGGGCGCGGCCGCATCGACGTAGAACCGGCTGGCGGCGAGCGCGAGCGGCAGCAGGAGGGCCACGGCCGGCAGGTACGAAGCGAACAGGCTCAGGTGCCAGTGCGCCCCCGCCCAGGCTGCCGAGGCGCCCACGATCCCGCCGAGGCTGTACGCGGCGTGGAAACCCAGCATGATGCTGCGGCGGTACGCGCGCTGGAGGCTGACGCCGAGCATGTTCATGGAGGCGTCGAGCGCGCCGACGGAGAGCCCGAACAGGCCGAGTGCGAGGGCCACTTGCCAGAGCCCCTCGCCGGCGCCGACCGCCAGCAGGGCCAGCAGCACCACCGGCTGGGACCACCGCAGCACCGCACTGGGCGGCACCCGCTTCACGAGCTTCTCGGTGCCGACGCTGGCCACCCCGGCCAGGACCGGGACGGCGGCCAGGAAGGCGGGCAGCAGCCCGTCCGATATCCCGTACCGGTCCTGGATCGCCGGTATCCGCGTCACGAGGAGCGCGAAGGTGACCCCTTGCACGAAGAAACTGCCCGCCAGAGCCCCCCGGCCCCGCTGCAACCGCACATCTGCCATGGCGGCACAGCGTAGGCCCGCGGGCTACCGGTGGGTAGAGCGATCACACGACTACTTCGGCAGCGCCTCCCGGGGGTGGCCGGCCGGGGAACGAGGAAGCCGTCCCCTCGTCCTGCCGGTAAACGCAGAAAAGCCCCGCACCAGAAGGTGCGGGGCTTTCCCACAATG
Source organism: Streptomyces sp. NPDC030809 (assembly GCF_055572195.1). Lineage (NCBI taxonomy): Bacteria > Bacillati > Actinomycetota > Actinomycetes > Kitasatosporales > Streptomycetaceae > Streptomyces > Streptomyces sp. NPDC030809. Next base: position 48 of record NZ_JBVIDV010000004.1, on the reverse strand, counting down.
ATTGTTCGGCGGCGTCCTACTCTCCCACAGGGTCCCCCCTGCAGTACC